>CAUZAW010000160.1:0-7099 GCA_963577735.1 Phycisphaerae bacterium
GGCAAGGATTGATGTTTGGACTGATGGTCGCTCTGATGGCGGTTGTCTGTGGGTGCAAAAGCAGTGCTTCGCCGCAGTATGCGCAATCGCTTGGAACGGGTGAGTCGGCCTTGGTGAAAGTACCGACCGGGCGGTGGCCATCGCTTCCGGGTGATATGGACATGGCTTTTCGACAGGCGTGTGCCCGCAGCCTTGCGTGGTTTTCCAAGCCATCTTCGCGTGGGCATTTCCCTGTTGAGGGGGTCAGCCATGAGCAGGCCCAGGCCAGTGTGTTTGCCTTGAACCAGATGGCGGCAGGTGGTATCGGGGGCAAAGAACTGGCGGCGCAAATACGACGGCAGTTCAACCTGTACATGAGCGTGGGTTGGGATGGTCAGGGTACTGTTCTGTTTACCGGTTATTACACGCCGGTGTTGCACGGGTCGCGCACGCCAAGCGAGGTGTATCGATATCCGTTGTATCGCCGGCCAAGTGACCTGGTTACGGAGGCGGGGACGGGCAGGGTATTTGGCCAACGCGTGGACGAGGTGGTGACGCCGTACCCGGTGCGACGTGACCTTGAAGCCAGCCAGATGCTGCGTGGACAGGAGCTGGTATGGCTGGCAGATAGGTTTGATGCCTACCTGGTGCACATACAGGGGTCAGCCAAGCTGCAGATGGCCGACGGGACCACTGTCTATGTTGGTTACGCCGGCAATAATGGCAGGGCGTATACGAGTATTGCCAAGCTTTTGGTGGCCGAGGGGAAACTGGACGGTAATCGCCTGAGCTTGCCGGCGGTGCGGGATTATTTTGCCAGGCACGACGAAGAACTGGATGGATATATTGCGCAAAATGATCGTTACGTGTTTTTCAGGGAATGTAATGATTCGCTCTGGCCCGCTGGATCGTTGGGTTTTTCGGTGCAGGCCGGTCGCACGGTGGCGACGGACAAGAGCGTATTTCCGCGTGGCGGGGTGGTGCTGGTAGATACGCAAGGCCCAGCCCAGGCGGGACAGGGCTCCTTTCGTCGGTTCATGCTGGATCAGGATACAGGCGGAGCCATCCGTGCCGCTGGACGGGCGGATATCTACATGGGGGTCGGCGACGAGGCTGAGGTGGTGGCGGGCAGGCAGTATGCCGAGGGCCGGTTGTACTATTTGTTCTTGAAGCCTGACAGGGTAGCCCAATGGCGACAACGGATGGGCTCGACGCCAGCCACCGCGTTGTCGCAATAATAGAGAGCGTGGGCCGCAACGTTGGTATGATTGGTCCATGCAGGGATTGATCGTGACACTTGATGGCCCGGCAGGCTCGGGCAAATCAACGGTGGCCCGCTTGCTGGCCAAGCGGCTGGATATTGGCTTTTTGGATACGGGGGCAATGTACAGGGCGGTGACGGCGCTGAGTCTGGAAGCGGGGCTGGACCTGTGCGCCGACAGCGGGCAAGTGGCGCAATTGGCGAGGCGGACTCGCATGCGGTTTGACTGGCGGACTGATCCGCCACGGTTGCATGTAATAGATAAAAATGGCGATCGTGACTTGACCGACCGGTTGCGCGATGAGGACGTGACTAGCGGTGTCAGTGAGGTGGCGGCCATGGGGCCGGTACGGCAGGTGCTTGTCGACGCCCAGCGGGAGATAGGCGGACAATTGGGCCGCCTTGTGGCCGAGGGGCGTGATCAGGGATCTGTGGTATTTGTTGATGCGGATGCAAAGTTTTTCTTGGATGCGGTTGCCAAGGTGCGGGCTAGGCGACGGGCTGATCAGTTGCGCGATGAGGGGCGGCAGGTGGACGAGGAACAGATTCTCCAGGCGATCCAGCGGCGTGACACTCGTGACTGGCAGCGTAGCAATGGGCCATTGGTTTGCCCGCCGGATACTCAACGGGTTGATACGTCGCAGATGTCGATCGAGCAGGTGGTTGATTTGTTGGAACTGGCCGTACGGCAGCGTGCGGGGGACCGTGTCGGCCCCGACAGGAGTTGATGGTGATGTGGGCTGGATTGCGAGCTTGTCAACCGGGCAAGAGTTTGGCACGAATCCTCTGGTGGAAATGCTTATCGACACTCTGCTTTTTCTGGGTCGGTGGTTGTTACCGTTTGCGGGCGTGGGGCGCGGGCAACGTGCCAACCAGCGGCGGGGTGCTGTATGTGGTCAACCACCAGTCATACCTGGACCCGATTGTCGTTGGCTTGGGCTGCGGACATCGCCAGTTTTGTTCATTGGCCCGGGAGACTTTGTTTCATCGCCGGTTGTTCGCCTGGTTGCTTCGTTCACTGAATACAATACCCGTGACCCAGGGGGTTGCGGACATGCCAGCCATGCGCAGGTGCCTGGATTCGCTGGCTGACGGCCATGCTTTTTTGATCTTTCCAGAAGGAACCCGGACGCTGGACGGCAGGATGCAACGATTCGCCCCGGGAACAATGCTGTTGATCAAGCGTGCCCGGCCCATTGTGGTGCCGGTGGCCATTGAGGGAGCATTTGATGCATGGCATCGCAACGCATCGCTGCCGCGGCTAACCGGTCGGATCGGCATCCAGTTCGGTAAAGCCATGCCGGCTGAAACCTTGATTGCCATGGGCTCTGACGCGGCTTTGTCGCATCTTCAACAGCGTGTGGAGGGGATGAGGCAGGAATTATCCAAGCGATTGTGCGGTCTTGAAAAAGTGCCAGGTGGGGTAGAATGCTTTGAGCGTGCGGTTTGACAATGGTCAAGCGACGGGGACTGGGCCTGTTTTGTGGGGCTGATAGGGAGCCTTAGCAGATGGGAACCTTATTGATCGCCATTGGTGCGGGAGTGGCATTTATTGTCGCGTACCACACCTATGGGCGATGGCTGGGCGGCAAGGTTTTTAATCTGGCGGCAGATGTGGTGTGCCCGTCGCAACGATTGCGCGACGACAAGGATTATGTGCCGACGGCCAAGTCCATCGTGTTCGGCCATCACTTTACGAGTATTGCCGGGACGGGCCCGATCGTGGGCCCGGCGATCGCCGTGATGTGGGGCTGGTTGCCGGCATTGTTGTGGGTGGTGCTGGGTTCGATCTTCATTGGTGCGGTGCACGATTTCGGGGCGTTGGTGGTGAGCCTCCGCAACAACGGGCAGACGGTAGGTGATATTGCCGGGCGAGTGTTGAATCGTCGCGTACGCCTGCTGTTTCTTTTTGTCCTGTTTATGGCCCTGACGATCGTGCTGGCCATTTTCGGCTTGGTGATCGCCGCAGTGTTCAAACATTATCCAGCGGCGATCTTTCCCTGTCTTATTCAGATTCCCATTGCCGTGGCCATTGGTTTGTATCTGTACCGGCGGGGCGTGGACCTGCTGGTCCCGTCCCTGATTGCCTTGCTGATCATGTACCTGACGGTGATTTATGGGAATGTGGGCTGGCTTGGGCAATTCAATGAATTGCTCAAATCGTGGTCAATTATTACGTGGGTGATCGTGCTGTTGGTGTACTCATATGTGGCGTCCGTGTTGCCGGTATGGTTGCTTCTTCAGCCACGCGATTACATCAACAGCCTGCAGTTGCTGACGGCGTTGGCTTTGATCGTGATCGGCCTGGGTTGGGCGGCATTCAACGGTGGGGCGCCGCCGGAGCAAGGCGCTAGCCGCCCGGCATTGGAAATTGTAGCGCCGATGGTGGCGTTTGAACCGCGCAATGCGCCGATCATCTTTCCGTTCTTGTTTATCACCATCGCCTGTGGTGCGATCAGTGGATTCCATTGTCTGGTGTCGAGCGGGACGACCAGCAAGCAACTAATGCACGAACCGGACGCACGTTTTGTGGGCTTTGGCGGGATGCTGACCGAGGGATTTCTGGCGACCCTGGTCATTCTTGCGTGTGTGGCTGGACTGGGACTGGGTGTTGCAGGGCCTGAGGGGCAACCGCTGTTGGGCGAGGCTGCGTGGGCGTCTCGCTATGCCGACTGGAAGACGATGTTGCTGCCACAGAAAGTTGGCGCTTTTGTTGATGGATCGGCGAATTTTCTTAAAGCGATCAATGTGCCGGATCAGATAGCCGTCGCATTGATGGGCGTGCTTGTGGCATCGTTTGCCGGTACGACTCTGGATACGGCTTGCCGGTTACAGCGATACGTGGTGCAGGAACTGGCCGCCACATTTATGCGCCAGCAAGGTGGCGCATCAGTGTCAAGCAATCAGTCGCAGCGTCCGTTGTTTGGCGCCAGTGTAGGTGGACTGACCGCCAATCCATTATCATGGTTGGCCAATAAGCATGGAGCAACTATTTTTGCGATTACGATTGCCGCGATGATGGCGTCGGTGCCGGAAATAGGCAAGCAATGGTCGTGGGCGAATGCGGGCAAGGGGGGATTGATTTTGTGGCCAATGTTCGGGGCGACCAACCAGTTGCTGGGTGGGTTGTCGTTTCTGGTGATTTCGTTTTACCTGTGGAGGCGAAAGAAACCTGTGTTCTTCCTTGTGCTGCCACTGCTGTTTATGTTGGTGATGCCGGCGTGGGCGATGTTGATATTGCTTCCGGGTTGGATTGGCCCGCCACCGGGCCCAGATGGCGCCGTAGTGCCGGTAAATTGGCCGTTGGTGACCATTGCCATTGCCACGCTGGTGCTGGAGGGTTGGATGATCTTCGAGGCGGTACTGCTGATGCCCAAGGTCAAGGGGGTGTTGGAGCCGCAACTTGGTCTGGCTTCGGGTATTATTGCCAGTGAGGAAGGTTGACGGCATGTTGCCGGTCGTCAAGGGCTGTGAGATACCTGCGTGAAAAGAACCCGCATCACTTCTTTCCTTGTTGTGCTCGTGGCTTGGTCCGGTCTCGGCGGTTGCACCGTTTTTTCAAGGTTGCGGGAGCCTGGAATCGAGCCGCCAACCCTTAAAGTGGGAAAGGTCCATGTGGTAGACCATACACCCGAAGGTGTGCGGGTGCAGTTGACGGTGGTGTTGGGCAATCCAAATCCTGTGGCGATTCCGCTGGTAACCAACTCATACAGGGTCACGGTTGCGGGCAAGACGTTTGCCTTTGTCGATGCCGTCAAGCGTACGCTGCCGGCGCGGGGCCACCAGAGGGTTACGTTGTCAGCCGCGTTGGCCACGGGTAGTACGGACATGTCCGGGGTGGCATGCCGAGTGACCGGTGTCGTGGAGTATCGTCC
This sequence comes from Phycisphaerae bacterium, assembly GCA_963577735.1. Lineage (GTDB taxonomy): Bacteria > Planctomycetota > Phycisphaerae > Phycisphaerales > Phycisphaeraceae > CAUZAW01. The sequence goes on from CAUZAW010000160.1 coordinate 5,116, forward strand.
GCCGGGTCAACTGCGGCGAATATTGACCGATTCTGGTATGTCACTGCCAAATGTTGTCTATTCCACTTCAGGAAAGTTGGGTAGAGTGTCAGGAAGAAGTAACCGTTAGCTGAGCATGGTCGTGGGGGTGATGCGTGGATTCAGTTTTTGATGATCGACGATACCTGATCCCATTTCGCGCGGTGCTGTTGCCGCAGATTTTTACGGATGTGCTGGTAATCGGTGAAGGCGTGGCCGGTCAACGCGCTGCCCTTGCCGCGGCGGAACATGGTGACGTGATCATCGTGGCCAAGGGGCAATTGCGCGATTCCAATACCTATTGGGCGCAGGGGGGCATCGCCGCCGTGATGAGTGAGTCGGACACATTTGAAAGCCATGTGCAGGACACGCTGTCGGCCGGTGGGCAGTTGTGTGAAGAGCAGGTGGTTAACGCCGCAGTCAAAGCGGGGCCAGCGCAGATCAAGCAACTGATTGAGTGGGGGATGCCGTTGGACAAGGTGCCGGGGGCAGTTGATCAGTTGGCGCTGGGCCGTGAGGGAGGACATTCAAAACGGAGGGTGATTCACAGCCGTGGGGACGCCACGGGCAAGGCGTTGGGGACAACGCTGGGTCAGCAGGTGGGTAGTAACGAACAGATTCGTCTGTTTGAGCAGTGTTTTGTTCTGGACCTGATCACGGTGGACGGGGCGACACCACAATGCATCGGAGCCGTGACGCATCACCCCCAGTATGGCCTTCAGGTGATCTGGTCGGCGGCGACGATTCTGGCTAGCGGAGGCGTGGGGCAGGTATACCGGGAAACGACCAACCCGACCGGGGCGACGGGTGACGGGCTTGCCTTGGCCTACCGTGCTGGCGCGGAGATGGCAGACATGGCATTTGTGCAGTTTCATCCGACGACACTGTACGTGGCCGGCGCCACGCGTGCATTGATTACTGAGGCGGTGCGTGGCGAAGGGGCATACCTGATCGACCAGGGCGGACACCGGTTCATGGTGGATCACCACCCGATGGCCGAACTGGCGCCTCGCGATGTGGTGTCGCAGGCGATCGTGGCCCAGTTGGCCGAGTCAGGGGATACGCATGTTTACCTGGACTGCCGGCACTTGGGCGCTGACAATTTTGCCGATCGTTTTCCGGGGATTACCAAGTTGCTCAAAAATTTCGACATCGATCCGTCAACGGATCCGATACCGGTACACCCTTCGGCTCATTACATGATCGGCGGGGTGCGGACTGATATGTCGGGCCGGACGAACGTGGCCGGTCTGTACGTCTGCGGGGAGGCGTCGTGCACGGGCCTGCACGGGGCTAATCGACTGGCCAGCAATAGCCTGCTCGAGGGGTTGGTGTTCGGCGAGGCCGCGGGTGCGGCCAGTCGTGAGAGGGTTGAAGCGGAAATACTGCGTGGTCCTGTGGAAATTATTTCCGACATTCGCCCGTCACGGCGGTCTGAACTGGATCTGTCGGACGTCCGCTCAAGTCTACGCTCACTGATGTGGCGTCACGTGGGCATCGAGCGGGAGGAGCAACAACTTTCACAAGTCGTGGATATGTTTGATTTCTGGGCCCATTATATCTTGGACAAGATTTTTGATGAACGAAGCGGCTGGGAAGTTCAAAATATGCTTTTGGCCGGGGCCTTGATCACCCGGGCGGCACGATGGCGGCAGGAAAGTCGGGGCACGCACTATCGTGTGGATCATACTCAGGCCAAGGCTGCGTACCACGTCCACGATCTGTGGCAGCGAGGTCATAGTGAGCCCAGGACCGAGGCCGTTGGCGAACTGGTTGCCGTGGCTGAGAATCAGGATAGCGACTAGTAAATCAATCCCTAGGACACTGGTCGTCAAAGACAAGGTGTGTTGCAGGGATAGTTGTATTGGTGGTGGCCATGTTGTGTCCCGCCACATAGGCAATCAAATAGCCTTGCCAATTTAAGGATGTTGATTGGTGGCGTGTGGTAACTGGATCAGGTTGATGC
>CAUZAW010000161.1:0-7096 GCA_963577735.1 Phycisphaerae bacterium
ATCATGGATTTTGTGCTCGAGCGTGTGGACGAATCCGAAGGGTTAATGCACCTATCTCGTGAGGGGGCAATGACCTCTACCGCCTGGGATCAACTGGGGAAGGGCGACAATGTGGAAGCCCGCGTCGTAGCGATGAATAAAGGTGGCCTTGAGTTGGAGTTGGCCGGTCGCATCCGGGCGTTCATGCCCGCCAGTCTTGTGGACATTCATCATGTTGACGACCTTGAGCAGTTCGTAGGGCAGAAGTTGGCCTGTTCGGTCCATGAGGTTCGCCACCGCGCCAAACACGTGATTCTCAACCGGCGCCATTATCTGGTGAACCAACGCAAACGACAGCGGCAGAAGCTGCTTAAAGAGCTCAAACCTGACCAGATGCGATCGGGCACGATAACGAGCATAGTTCCGTTCGGCGCATTCGTGGACTTGGGAGGCTTGGACGGACTGATCCACATCAGTGATCTAAGTTACACCCGGGTCAGCAAGCCGCAAGAGGTCGTCCAAGTTGGCCAGCAGGTTACGGTGAAGGTCCTCAAGATTGAAGAAGAAGGACAACGCATTCGCTTGGGACTAAAACAAATCGAACCCGACCCATGGGTGAATATTAGCGAGAAATATCATCCTGGCGAACAGGTCAGCGGACGTGTGGTGCGTATCACCAACTTCGGCGTCTTTGTGGAGATTGAAACCGGCATCGAGGGTTTGGTGCCGGTAAGCGAACTAAGCTGGAAACATATCCGCAACCCCAGCGCGATCTGTAAGGAGGGCGACGTATTGAAACTGGCCGTCCTCAAGATAGAACGGGGCAGGCAGCGGATTTCTCTGAGTCTCAAGCAGGTGCAAGGCGATCCGTGGCTTAACGTCAGTTCAAAATATGCCAAGAACACGCTTGTGGAAGGCACCGTCGTACGCACAACGGAATTCGGCGCATTTGTCGAATTGGAACCCGCCCTGGAGGGCCTTGCCCATATTTCCGAACTGGCCGACCGCCGTGTCGAACGTGTAGAGGATGTGCTCAAGGCCGGAGACAAGCAACAGTTTCGTGTCATTGCCGTCAGTGACACAGATCGCAAAATCAGCTTGTCGGTAAAAGCAATAACTAATCTGCCGCAAGAACCAACGAACAACTCCCAACAGTCGGCCAAGACAGCAGAGCAACCCAAGGCCAAAAAATTGAATACGTCGCTCAAAAGCGGCCTGGGTGAACACGGCGGCATGGGACAAGGACTGGGCAGCCTGAGAATCTAGGACAAACCGCGGGAATCTGGCGTGACGACCTGCTGCTGGCCCGATAGGTTATTTGAACCACCAACTCGAATTCTGTGGTTGACCGCCCATGTACCGCCACCTGCCTAACTCATTGACCGTCTTTCGACTCGTGCTGGCGGGAGTTTTCTTTGTCCTGCTCAACCAATACCGCTATCCAGCGGGACCCCATTGGATACTGTGGTTCTCGGCGACAATTTTTACTCTGGCGGCCTTAACTGACTGGTTGGATGGGCACCTTGCCCGCCGGTGGAAAGTGGAAACAGTCTTCGGCCGCATCATGGATCCGTTCTGCGACAAGGTGCTCGTTTTGGGGGCATTCATTTACCTGGCCGGCCCTCGGTTCGTGGATCCACTCAAGGTGGAGGCAGGCGATTTCCTGACCATGGCCAGCGGCGTGTATCCATGGATGATCGCTGTCATGCTGGCTCGTGAGCTATTGGTCACGGGCATACGTGACGAAATTGAAGGCCGGGGCATACAGTTTGGTGCCAAACTACCGGGCAAGTTAAAAACGATACTCCAACTCATGACCATCCCAGCAATCATCGTCATCGTTGCACTGAATCTGCAATTCGAGTCACACCGTTGGATTGCAGTCATTCGCGATCTATTAGTATACACTACAGTCGTCGTGACAGTGATCAGCGGCGTGCCGTACGTATCTGGTTTCGGACGCGCGACGCGTGGCAACTAAACATGGTGATTGCAGCCTAGAAGATGCAGGGTTACGTCGCATTTGATTTGGGCGCCGAGTCGGGGCGAGCAATGCTAGCCACCCTCGACGGCGATCAACTCGAACTGACGGAGGTCCACAGGTTTGCCAATGCCCCGCAGCGTCTTCCTGGCGGTTACTTCTGGAACCTGGGAAGTCTGTGGGCGAACCTTGTGGAAGGTCTTGGCCGGTGTGGGCGGGTTGCTGAACAACGCTGCGTTGAACTGGTAAGCCTCGGCGTCGACACCTGGGGTGTGGACTACGGCCTGATCGGGCACAGCGGCCAACTGCTCGGTTTGCCTTACTGCTACCGCGACGATCGATTCGGAACCTCATATAAGCAAACACTGGGCAAGCTGGGTGAAAAAGCGATCTATGACGTGACGGGCGTACAGTTTATGCCATTCAACACATTGTACCAGTTGGTTGCGCAACATGAGCAGGAACCACAACTACTGCAAAGTGCCGCACACATGCTGAACATATCCGACCTGCTGCACTATTTTTTTAGTGGAACGCCGATCAATGAAGCTACTATTGCATCCACGACACAAATGATCGATTTGCGTAGTGGTACATGGGCCACCCAACTGCTAGGAGAATTGGGATTACCAACCGGGATGCTGGGTCCGATTGTTGCATCTGGCACGAAGATAGGCACGCTGCGCCCGGAAGTAGCACGCGAGGCAGGCATTGATCCGATCGACGTGATCGTGCCCGGTTCACATGATACGGCCAGTGCCGTAGCGGCAGTACCGGTTGACGGCACCAATTCAGGCCACTGGGCGTATCTCTCCAGCGGGACCTGGTCATTGATGGGTGCTGAACTGGAACAACCGCTGTACAACGAAGAGACGCGCCGACTTAACTTTACCAATGAACGTGGCGTTGCAAACCGAATCCGATTCCTACGCAACCTGTCGGGCCTGTGGATGGTGCAGGAATGTCGGCGTGACTTTGAAAACAATGGGCAGCATTACGATTACAGTCAACTAGTTGATCTGGCCCGTGAGGCTGAGCCATTGCGAACGCTGGTCGATCCCGGATATGAACCGCTGCTCACTCCGGGTGACATGCCCGCCAAGATCGCGGCATTTGCCCAAACTACCGGGCAACCGCGACCGCAGACACATGGCCAGACCATTCGATGCTGTCTGGACAGCCTGGCTTTGAGCTACCGAAATACGCTTGAAGACCTCGAGTACCTTCTGGGCCACTGTATCGATGTGCTTCACATTGTAGGTGGCGGCGGCAAGAATGAGTTGCTCAACCAGTTAACCGCCGATGCCTTGGACCGACCCATTATTGCAGGTCCGGGCGAAGCCACGGCGATCGGCAACGCGATGACTCAGGCCATGGGCGCGGGACATATTCGTGACTTGGCGCATCTGCGAGAAGTCGTGCGTATGTCATATAAACCGGTTACCTTTCAAGCACAAAACGCGCCAGCAATGTCAGAACAATTCAATCGATTCCAAGAACTGTCACCTCAATGATCTGGCGCCGCATCTTTACCCGCATCGGCCGGCGACTCATGCCGCGAAAAATGCTTGTGCTTTATGATGGCAACTGCAAGTTGTGTCAGCGAACCACTACCCACAACGGAGGTATTACTAGAAATAGATTCGGATGTGTCACTAGGACGGCGAGAATACTAAAACAAACCGTAAAACCCGCTATTACACCAACTTCCGGCGTACAGCAGTCCCTTCTTTTGTCGTCTGCACTTCGTAACCGGCTTGGATCAGTTGCTGACGTGCTGTGTCGGCGGCTTCAAAATCCTTGTCTGCCCGCGCCTGGTCAATACCACGACACAATTCATCGACGTCGAGACCAGAAACAACCGGCGCGGCGCCCGTCGATTCCAGCACGCACAACACGGAATCGATCTTGCGCAGCACAGCCAGGTTCTCGTCGGCCGAACCATTAGCTTTACCAAGCCAGCTAAACAGCTCACCCAAAGCCGCGCTAACGTTCAAATCGTCAGCCAGGCACTTGGCAAACGCAGCAACGACTGGATGGGTCAAATCCGTATCCACATGGCGATCGGTAGCTTGTGAAGCAAACCTGTCGGCCGCCAGCCGAAGGCGGCTTACCGCGTGGGCGGAGTCTTCCAAGCCTTTGAAGGTAAAGTTTAAATTGGCGCGGTAGTGCGACCTGAGTAGTTCATAGCGAATCACGGCAGGGTCAACCCCCTTGGCGAGCACGTCACGCAGCGTGTAGAAGTTACCCTTGCTCTTGGACATCTTCTCGCCTTCGACGCGCAAGTATCGGGCGTGCATCCACATGCGCGAAAACGTATCGTGACCGGTAGCCCCGCAGGACTGGGCAATTTCACACTCGTGGTGGGGAAAGATATTGTCTTCTCCACCGGTGTGAATATCGATCACCTCCCTGCCTAGTGTCCTGGTAGACATGACCGAACATTCAATATGCCAATTGGGGTAACCAACACCCCAGGGCGAATCCCACTTCATGATGTGCGTTGCGTCCGGTTTCCAAAGAAAAAAATCCGCCGGGTGCCGCTTGGCCGCCTGGTGCTCATCAAGCACGCGCCCCCCTGCGCCGGATCGCAACCTGTCAATGGTGTTACCCGAGAGTCGCCCGTAGGCGGAAAAACTCGGGACGCTGTAGTAGACAACCCCATCGTCTGCAATATAGGCATGTTCTTTGTCTAGCAGGCGCTGGATCATCTCCTGCATCTGTGGGATGTGCTGAGTTGGCCGCGGCATTTTTTGAGGATATTCGTCAACAATTTTGATACATAGAGCCCCAGCGTCTTCAAGAAAAGCGTCAATGTAGTACTGCGCGACCTGATAGGGATCGTTCGGGTCGGCTACCGCATGGTCGGGTACTGTACCAGCGTGCTTGGCCTCCTTGAGGCGTTTAATGGCAACCTGCATCTTGTCTTGACCAGACCCATCGGCCACATCGTCTTCAGTCATGTGGCCCACATCTGTCAGATTCATCACTTGATGAACATTACAACCGGTTAGTTCCAGGAAGCGTCGTAATACGTCTGCAAACACGAACGAGCGAAAGTTACCCACGTGCTGATAATCGTAAACCGTCGGCCCACAGTTATACATGTACACGTTGGGCGGATCGACCGGCTCGAACGGTTCGACGCGGTTGGTCAATGTGTTGTAAAAACAAATGTCCATCGCCGGGACAAGTGTAGCATATCGCCTGAAAGATACCGGTCGGCGACGGTGGCTATCTGTGCAGGTTATCACCGTTTTGAGCCGAAGTCTGCGACTCCAGTGTTTCGAGGCGAACACGGGTGACCTTGGTACGCTCAGCATGCGTCACAGTCACGCGAAAATTGCCGAACTCAAAGCTCTCGCCTACTTCAGGGATGTGGCCCAGGCTCCAGAATACAAATCCGCCGACGGTGTCGTAGTCTTCATCTTCGGGCAGTTCGAGATCGAATTCGTCGTTCAACTCGTTGACACGTACACGGGCATCAATTTCAGCTACGGTTTCGCTGGTCCGGATGATCATGGGGCTTTCTTCACCCGGCTCATACTCATCGTGGATTTCGCCCACTATTTCTTCGAGAACATCTTCAATAGTGACCAGTCCGGCGGTTCCGCCATATTCGTCAAGCACAATGGCCATGTGAACCTTTCGGCCCTTGAACTCAGCTAGCAGTTCGTTGACCTGCTTACTTTCCGGAACCATGTATGCCTTACGTATCACACTGTGAATATCCCACGGCTCGCCGTTACCCACATAACGGATCATGTCCTTGGCATATAGCACGCCGACAATGTCATCTAAACTTTTATCGTAGACGGGCATGCGGCTATGACGTAATAGTAGAATCTTGGCTTTGACCTGATCGAGCCCGGCACTGACCTCGATGCCCTTGACCTCGGTTCGGGGCGTCATGATCTGACCGGCGGCGGTGGACCGAAGCTCGATTACGCCCTCAAGCATGTCCTTCTGGTTTTCGTCCACCGTCGCTTCATCCTCGTGGTCTTCCACAACGGATATGATTTGCTCGGTCAATTCCTCATCGCTGGACACCATTTGACTGTCAGCGCCCAGTATGCGACGGACGACCGGATCAAACAAGCGCAACGCACTGGCCAGCGGACTGAACACAAGCAGGCAGATATTAAGCAGAGGGATGGATAGTTGCAGCAGCCGCTCTGGCCGGTACCGCGCCAAGCTTAGGGGCACCGCGACAGCCAAGACACTGATCACTAAACCAGCTGCGGCAAAGGACATGATGTAACGCACCCAAGCCTGGTTAATTCTGTGCTCAAACAACCATAGGATGCCCAGCAGTACGACCAGATTCATGGCCATGCGAAGCGTACCGCACATCAATATCAGCTTGGAAATGTTTTCCAGAAATGGCTCAAACCGGTCCCCCCGCCCCTGACTTTCAAGTAGGTCGCTCAACTTCGACCTGGTGAAACTGCGTAGCGCTCCAGAGCAGGCTGCAAAGTAGCAACTGCATATCACGGCTACCAGCGAGATCCATAATGCAGATTCACTCACTGGGTTTCTCCCTTGGCATATATCGGCCCGACGCCCACGGTGGTCAAGAGCTCATCTTCTCGGGCATGCATGGCAGCGGCCTGACGAGGATTATGATCATCATGACCTGTCAGATGAAGCAACCCGTGCACGGCATAGAGCAGCAATTCCGCTCGCGCGTCGTGGCCGTGTTGAGACGCGCGTTGCACTGCGACATCTCTACAAATGACAATATCACCCTCAAGTGCGGCGCCTGATGCATCCCGTGCAGGAATATCACGGAGATCGAATGTCAGCACATCCGTCGGCCCCTCACAACCGAGGTGGCTTCTGTGCAATTGGGCCATGTAGTCGGCATCAACCACGGCAACAGACAACTCGCATTGCGTTACGCCTTCAAGTTCAACAATGTGTTTCAGGTATCGACACAGATAGGACTTCAACGGGGGGTCGGTATCACCAGTCAACAGGTGTAACTCAATACAACAACTGCCGAGCCCAGGCAAGTTATCAGACCTACTCGATGGGTCGTCGCCTTCGGATGAGGCACTATCATCGCCTTGGAACTCGCAGCTTTCCGGCGTGCCGCAATCAAACGATGTGCCAGAACCAGATTCGACCACAGTC
>CAUZAW010000162.1:0-7061 GCA_963577735.1 Phycisphaerae bacterium
GATGCACTGGGCGGTTCGTCCCCAGGGCAGGTGAGGGGAAATTCAGTGGCCAATCATAATGTCTTTGAGTTTTACGGCTCGGTCGAGCTTGTGCTCATCGCTAAAAAATCGGAATTAATCTGCGAGAAGCAGATATTCGATCGCCTCTTCAATGCGGCCTTGTGAGGCAAGTGTGTTGGCTAGGTAGGGTAGTTGGGAAGTGAGTCTGATGGGCCCCCGCCCCTGCGGTTCGGGGATTGGGGCCATCTGTTACAATCCGACACTGTTCTGGCGGTCTGGTGCCACGACCCGAGAAGGTGGCAGGCCGACGTGTCTGTCTATTTATATTAGTCGTACAAACGTTTTTTAGACATGGAGTGTGTTATGAGTTTTTTAGGTAACCGTTGGCCGCATTTTCTGGCAACGATATTACTAGTAATGTCATTGGGCGCTGCCGCCAGCCAGGCGAAGGATATACCGCCGTTGGGCTCGAAAGAGAAGATACGCATGGCCTTCCAGCAATGGCAGCACTTCGACCAGGCAGGCATAACCCGTGAGGAGCTTTACCGCAGCCTGGCTAGCGTGGGGACGAATGTATTTTGTGAGTTTAACGGTGGTCGCGGCCAAGCTGAGCACGCGCACCAGTTTGGCATTCGCTACTACACGGTAAAGGCAACTGCGGTACTGCGTGGACCGACTAAATCGCAAGGCGCCCGCCTGGCCGTTGACAATTACGGCATGACCTGCCCGCAGCAGTTTGAGAAATTCAAAGCCGAGGGAGGAGATATTCACGCAGGCTGGAACCGTTATGGGGAACACGATCCGGCTTACGTGCCCTGTCCACTGGAGCCGGGGCCGTGGGAAGAGGCGGTCTTCAAAAGTGCAAGGCATGGCGCTTCCGAGGGCTGGCTGGACGGGCTGATGCTCGACGCCGAGCCGTACGGCGCCTACTGGTTTGACAAGTTCGGGGAGATCCAGTGCTACTGCGATCATTGTTTTGCCATTTACAAGAGGCACAAGGGGCTCGATGCCCAGGTCGAGCGTAAGGACCGGCACAATTGGCTGGTGCAGAACAAGCACATCGAGCCGTACCTGACTTACCTCCGCGACCAGAGTGCCGCGATGCTGAATAAGCTGGCACAATCGGTGTGGGATATCAAGCCTGACTTCGGGTTTGCGATGTACCCAACGTTTTACGCTTCCGACGTACGCTCCAGCTGGCGGGCACAGGCCATCGCCATCGGGCTCAATGCCCCGCCCAAGGCGCCGTTCGTGGTGGTTAACCAGATGCCTTACTGGGAAGACTTCACGCGTCCATGGTGGGAAACACCTCACAGGCCGTTTCAAAAGTTGGGGATGAAGCATGTCCTTGGCTCGTGGATGGCCTCGATGGGTGGTTACCCGCATTACGCGGTTGGAAACATTCAGTCCAACTATGAGTTCGCCATGGCCAGCGACGGGTTCTGGCGATGGGGTGAGAAGGTGTTTACCCCCGACGACTGGCGTAAGTTTGCGGCTGTCAATCAAAAGCTGCGGCAGGTAGAGACTCGATTAGGCGACTACATCCTGCACGGTGAGCAGCTGGATCATTTTGTCACGGCGATAGAACAGAGCGGCAGCCAACTGCACGAGCGTACGCTGATCGTTCGCAGTTATAAGAGCAAGGGGCGGTACATGGTGATGGTTAACAATGCCAACGCCTATCACCCGCTCAGCGCAGTTCTGAGATTTCCCAAGTTGCCGGGCAAGGGGCCGTGGCGGGTAAGCGATCCGATGTTCGATACGGTTTACCATCAAGGCGACGGTGCCACAGTTTGGAGTAGCGATGACCTGCACAAGGGAATCACGGTTACGGTCGAAACACGCGGTGAGCGTTTCTTGCAACTGGAGCGTTACGGGTGGAGTCGCAAGGATAAGCCTCACCAAGTGGTGCGAGACTTTGACGTGCAGGCGCATCGGCAAGGTCCAGTTATTACTGGCGGGCCTCCGAAACTGGAATCGCCTTTGAGCGACCAGCAGTTTGTGTACACGTCGGGTAACGGTAACTCTCTGACCATGGCTGATTTCGGCGCCATTGCACCTGCCGAGGAGGGCAAGCCGCCCAAGGCGGTGTCTCGGGGAATATTTAGCGCCCAGGGGTATTGCCGTGAACCGGTGATTTCGCCTGACCGGCGACACGTGGCCACGACCGTGTGGGCCAACGGCGTTAGCCAGTTGCATTTGATAAATGTGGTGGAGGGCACGTACGCGAACATCAGCGACAATGCCTATCGCGATCGCTCGGCAAGCTTTTCGCCGGACGGTACACGCCTGGCGTTCAGTTCGGATCGAGACGGCGACTGGGAAATCTACACGATGAACCTGGACGGCAGCGACCAGGTGCGTCTGACCCATTCGCCGGGCGTGGACGGGTGGCCGGCCTATTCGCCGGATGGCAAGGCCATTGCGTTCAGCTCCGATCGGGACGGTGACCTGGATGTATTCACGATGGATAGCGATGGTAATCACCAACGTGTGGTGCAGCACCATGACGGTAATGAGTACGACACGGTATGGTCGCCCGACGGTAGCAAGATAGCGTTCAGTGTTCAGCGTGGCTATACACGTAGTGTGCAGATATCCAGCCCGGATGGTGACGACTTGCTGTTTCTGATTCTCGGGCCGGTTTACAACTTGTGGGATATCGCGTTTTCACCTGACGGCAGCGAGATAGCGGCGGCGTTTAGCGGCCATGGCAAGTCCGGGGTGATCACGACACGCAGTGACGCGGGTATTGCGCGTGACCAGGAACATACGGACAAGGACAAGGGTGATAACGTCAACAAGATCGTCGAGGTACCGGCCCTGGTGACGCGGTCAGGTCACTGGTTTTCAAGTGGAACCGCCACGCCGCATCACCTGACGCGGTTGTTCAGTGGGGTGGGGTATACGCCCGACGGCAAGACCATCGTCTACTGCTCCGATCAGGAAACCAATTTCGTGCTGTACCAGGTTCCGGCTGCGGGTGGCGAATCGCAGGCGATCCCGGGCGGCTCAGTGGGGTGGCCGACGACGGTGGCTTGGTGATTTGAATAGGTGCTGGCCGCGGGCCATCTTGTTCAAAAGGGTGCAATGGTTGCCAATAGTTAAAGCTAATAGTTCAACTTATGTGACTGGACTTTGTATAGGAGGTTGATCATGCATCTGAGTATCCAGTACTGCGTACAGTGAAACTTTCTGCCCCGTGCCGTCGGTCTGGCGGATGTGATCAAGCAGAAGTTTGAAATCGAAGTGGAATTGATCGAGGGGTTGCGCGGCATCTTCGATGTCAAGAAGGACGGCAAGTTAATTTATAGCAAGCATGAAACCGGTCGGTTCCCCGATCATGACGAGATTTGTGACATGCTGGTCGATTAGGATTCATTGCGTGTAAAGGGATAACTGACATGGGTATTAGTACGCTCCTTTTTGCAGGTGGCATGGACGAAACCGTGGGGACAAGGGCGGGTGTTCTACCTGGCGTTGGGTCATGACGGACCGGCCAGCGAGCATGAGATGTTCAAGAGGTTGCTGGTAGAGGGTGCCCGGTGGGCCGGTTGTGATTCGCAAGCGAGGCAGAACCCGTGAGCCGGATGTATTTCACCGAGCGAGGGCGGATGACAGAGGGCCACAATGAAGAGATCACCCACTATCGTTGGGCCCGCAAGAAACTGAAACTGCCTGCAACTGCCGCAGGGGCCAAGGCCGATCTGTGGCTGTGCCTTGCCATGTACAGCGGTAACCGCACGCCGTTGCGGATTGATCTAAACGGGCGAATGTTGGCCAAGGTTTCGCCGACGAAAAGGCTTCGGCACGTGTGGGGGTGGAAGTCAGTGCCGGTGCCGGCCGGCCGATTGAAAGTCGGCGTCAATGATATTCTCATCCGGGCGGACAACCTGGCCATGAACGGGTGGGTGTTAGGTATCGAGGGAGGCTACGCCAATCCACGCAGCTACCTGAGCCACGATCAGGGCAGGACTTGGTCCAACCATGCCATGGGCATTGATGGTATTACCCGCGGAGAGTACCTGGTGCGATTGCGGTCTGGCGCAGAAAAACTGCGTTCCTTGACCTTGCCTCGCGTGGTTTATGAGGATGCCAGGCACCGGCGGGTCAAGGCGGCGGCGGGACTGATTCCAGCGAGGATTCGACGCATGGTCAATCCGTGGCGACGGCTCCTGTCGCTGCGGACATGGATCGCCGCATCGTGGCAGCATCGGGGTGGCCCCGGCGCTTACACGCCTTGGGACCCGTGGACGGTGCTGGACTGGAAGGACCGCCAATGGTCGCACAGCCGCAATTACCCGAGCGTTGCCTTTTGTGTGCATTTCGGCACGTTGATGATCGCGCTGGCCTCGGCGATGGGATACTTGGCCCGCGGTGTGGCGACCACGGGTGACCTTGCCTCTATTTCCGGACATTTCATGGCTGAAGTGTGGGACCACAAGACCGGCCGCTGGGTCCTGCATGATCCCACTTTTGACATTCATTACGAGGACGGCAGTCCGCTGTCGGCCATTGACATTGCCCAACGATCTCTCGCCGGACAGTATTTAAAGCCCCTTGTTCGCAGCGGTGCGGCGTTTGCCCGCAGCGGGCTGCACCAGTCGGAAGGTCTCGAACAACAATTTTATACCGGCAAGAGCCTCCAGATAGCTTCGATTTATTCAAGGAACAATTTTGTGTCCGATCCCACGGCCGCACCGCCGGCGCATGGGATACTTCCCTACACGGAGACGGATTTCGTGTGGTTCGATCCGACTGGTAAGTTAACGCCGATGTTTCCCTACCGCACGGCAGACCGCAGGTATTTCGACGCGGCGCCGCAGAGTAGTTGAGCAGTGCGACGGGTGCGATCTGCTATGATGACGCGCCTTGACCGAATTGACGGTCGAATGGGGCAACGGCCCTGAAGGCGGTGGCGTGTTTGCACACGGTGCTAGAACGTAAGGGCGAATCCGGCTGACCCAGGAAATCAAATGGGACTTCGACTGGCATTTAGTACGGTGGCCTGTCCGGACTGGACGATGCGGCAGGTCGCAGAGCGGGCCGCAGAGTACGGTTACGAGGGGGTCGAACTTCGCACGCTCGGTGCCGGTTCGACCTCGCTGTCTTGCGATCCGGCGTTGAGCGATCCGGCCAAGACCGCCAAGTGTTTTGAGCAGGCGGGCGTCGAGCCAGTCTGCCTCAGCACGTCGGCGTCACTGCATTATCGCGATACCACGGCCGCGTATCAGGCCAAAGAGCAATTGACGCGTGACCTGGAACTTGCCGCGGCGATCGGTTGCCGGCTGGTGCGGGTGTTCGGGAATGAAGCTGAAATTGGACGAGATCGCAACGCGGCATTAGAACGCATCACCGCTAACGTCAGGCCGATGGCTGAGCGAGCCGGCGCGTTGGGCCTGGAACTTCTTTTTGAGAACGGTGGTAGTTTTAACAGCGGCAGGGAATGGTGGCAACTGCTGAACCTTGTAAATCATCCGATGGTGGGCATGTGCTGGAACGTGGCCAACGCCGCGGCGTCGGGTGAACAGCCCATCGTGTCGGTGCCGGTACTCAACTCCCGGATCAAGCTGGCGAAGGTCAAGGACACCAAGCTGGGCGAAGGCAGTGGCTTTGTGCCGTTAGGCGAAGGCAACGTGGACATCGAGATGTTCGTCAAGCGATTGATGGGGATTGGTTACAACGGTTACATCACCGTGGAATGGGACCGGTTATGGTTTTCCAGCCTGGCCCCGGCCGAGGAATATCTGCCCGACGCCCTGCATCGCTTGAAGTCGTGGATGGACGCGATCGATCAATGGGCTGAGAAGGGCCGTCAATCCACCGCAAAAGCGGCCAAGCGAGGCGCGCCCAAGCCGCCGGTGACTTTCGTTGCCCCCGGCCAGTAGCTTTGCCCGCGACGGGCAAGCAGGTCGGAAAGTGTAAACCAATCAATACCGTCAGCGTTGACACGGGCTGGCTACGCCCGTTGCTTTCTGCGTAGCAGGGCCAGGCCGCCGACGGCCAGCAGCGACAGCGTCGTGGGCTCGGGGACGATCTGGCTCGAAATACTCAGGCTTTCTGTATAGACGAAGTAAGTCCCCATAAGATCCTCAATAGAAGAGCCTACATCCAACCAAACGCTAGACCCGTTAGTCGAGCTTCCGCCGAGTTCAAGTAACTGCGTATCCGTGTTACTTAACGCCACCCACATGCGGGTGGGCGTGGCGACTGCGATGTCGGTATCGAACCAGAGGTTGGCGGTGGCATTATTGCTCATGTACAGACCTGCGAAGTCCGAGGCAAGCCAACTTCGGCTGTCGAATGTTACATCCATATCGGTGACTCCCGAGTCCGAGTAGCCGTACCATTCGTGAGTAGTGGTTCTGGTCCCGATAGTCTGGCCAGCGGCGTAGAATTCCGTGTTCGTATCAAGGCTCGTGTCGTAAGTGAGCGAGTAATTGAAGTTCCCCTGTACGACCTGATTCCATGGCTCTATATAGGTTCCAGAAAATTCCAACTCCTCGATAGCTGCGTTAGAGGTTATGGATGCGGAGAAGATGAGCAGGGCCATAAGAGCAAGTTAGATCTTTCGCATAGCTGATGGGTTCCTAATTAGAGGCGAGTGGAAGGCCAAGGCGATTGATGTTCACCATGGTTCTCCCTTGCAGGTTCAAGGAAATTACTGATACACGCATTCGCCGTGTGAACCGAGATCCACACGGCGAGGTCCGTCTATCGGGGGCTAGGTGAAGTATTCTTGGCGTGGGTAGTTGTGCACATCACCTTCGGCTGCGGCGTACCATCAGAAGGGCACCGATACCAAACAATGCAAGGCTTGCCGGTTCGGGTATCGCTGCGGCGTCACTGTCCTGCACGAACTTAAGGTAGTCGCCGGAGACGAATGGTGCCGTGAAATCAAAGCGCATTTGCCGGTAGATATCGTTCTGCGGCGCGTTGGCTCCCACGGCGACGGCGTTCTTGAAGGATACCTTGACGTCCCATCCGTTGATGGCAGAACCAGCGGTCAATCCAGCCCACGGATCGGTACCACCGACAGTACCAGGCGTCCCAGGGTCCGG
>CAUZAW010000163.1:0-7053 GCA_963577735.1 Phycisphaerae bacterium
CGCCCACCCCAAAGACTTGAACCTGCGCGAGATTGTGACGCTGACTCCACTAGCGATCGCCTGCCTGTGGCTGGGACTGTTACCGACCACCGTGCTCAGCACGCTCGAACAACCGATCGACCAGATCATCAACAACCCCACCTTAATGCATGCCCACACAAATAACGCCTGCGGGGTCATGGATGATTCGGCGCAATCACTGGGGCGACTGGCCAAAGCGGAGCATGCGCGATGAGCAACAACGTACTTCTGGAAAAGCTACCGCAACTGTGGCCTGAAATCACCATGGTTATCGGCGCATGTCTGTGCATGTTGATCGGCCTGTCACGGCGACAGGCAGTCCGGGACAAGGCCGCACTGATTGCGGCCTTGACGCTGATCACGGCCGGGCTATTTGTCTGGTACGGGCCCACGTCGTCAGGCGCAGGCCCTGCGGGGTTCGACAGCAACTTCATCAAACTGGCGGCACTGGTTATCGGTTTTCTGTTGCTTATGGTGGCCGCGTCGTTGCCGGGCCAATTGCCGATGACGCGAGACGCCGAGCAGACCGCCTCCGGGGATAGGGGCGGCACCTTTGAGCCGGGCAACGTGATGCGCGGCGAGTTTTTTGCTTTTTTTCTGTTCAGCCTCACTGGAGTCATGCTCTGCGCGGGGGCCAACGATCTGGTATGGCTATTTCTGGCGTTGGAACTGACGAGTCTGCCCACCTATGTGCTTGTGGCCATCAGCCGTGACCACGTTGACGCCCATGAGGCGGCGGTCAAGTACTTTTTTCTTGGTGCGTTGGCAACGGCGGTGTTCCTTTACGGGTTTGCACTGATTTACGGGATGACGGGCACGACCATCCTGTACAGTGCCGACCTGTCGACAGCAAGCATCGCCGGTTACATCTCAAACCAAATAGCGGCCCAGAACACGCTGCCGCCGCTTTTGACAATCGGGCTCTTGCTTTCACTGGTTGGCATTGCGTTCAAGATAGCGGCAGTCCCAATGCATTTTTATGCTGCGGATGTATACCAGGGCGCCGCGACACCAGTGACCGCTTTTCTGGCGTTCGTGCCCAAGACAGCTGGGTTCATTTCCATCATCACCCTGCTGGGGCTAGTCGGCTGGCCGTTACCGACGGAAGTTTTCTGGCTACTGTGGATAATGGCGGCGCTAACCATGACGGTGGGAAACGTACTGGGCTTGCTGCAGACGAATGTGAAGCGGGTGCTGGCCTACAGTTCAATCGCCCATACGGGTTACATTCTGGTCGGCGTGCTGGTCGGACCGGGGGCCCCTGACGAACAGAGCATCGGCAAGGGACTGGCGGCCGTACTTTTTTACCTGGTGGCGTACGGCTTGGCGACTGTCGGCAGTTTCGCCGTACTGGGTTGTCTGCGCCGCGACGGGGATGAGGCGCAAGAATATGACGACATAGCCGGCCTATCTTCGCGCGAGCCGATACTCGCCGCGGTGATGCTGATCAGCGTGTTGTCATTGATTGGCCTGCCACCCATGGTCGGGCTGCTGGGCAAGATCTACCTGTTTGGATCGGCGATAAGCCATTCATCATCGCATCCAGAATTTATCTGGCTGGTCATCATCGGCGTGCTCAACAGCGCAATCTCAGCGGCGTACTACCTGCGTATCATCGCTGCGTGCTATTTCGGCAAACGTGAAGATGGCAGACTGGTCGAGATCGACCATCAGCCACTACGCACGATGGGCGCGGTGATCGCGGCGTTTTTTGCATTGGTGCTGGGCATGACCGGTGGTTGGCTGATCGAAGCGGCCCGAGACGCGGCGCTGCCCCCGCCACGCGGGCAGGTAACCCACGCACGGCCGGTCGAAACTCATACCAAGTCCGTCGATGCCCAGTAGTTACTGAGGTATTTCTGTCACAACAGCGACAACAGCGACTGCGGATCGGCCAGGTTTTCAACCGTGTAATCAGCACCCGCCTGGCGCAACTGATCGACAGAATGGTTGCCGGTGGCCACGGCGAAGGCGATACAGCAGTTGGCATGTGCACACCCGATATCACGTGGCGTATCGCCGATCACGATCACGCTGCGTGGATCAGGCTGATGACCGGTCTGCTGCTCGAAGCGGCGTATGGCCAGTTGTACCAATGCCGAGCGGGTGGGCGCCTCGTCGCCAAAGGCGGTGACCGTAAACCACGAGGTTTCAAGCTCGATCGCTGCCAGTTTAATAGGCACTGCCTCAGCATAGTTTCCCGTCAACAGGCCTAGCGTGACGTCACCGGCATGGACTTCCCGGAACCGCAGTGACTCTATCAACTGAAGGATGCCGGGCATGATCCGCACGTTCTGGCGGCCCTGGCGAAGTTGCTCCTGCAATAGTTCGAGGTAGCGGTTTCGAAACTGTTCAAGGTGTTGTTCAGCATCGTTCATGCCGTTTAAGGCGACAGCTTCAGCGAAAATGGCTGGATCGAGCTTGCCGGACGGGTCAATGCCGTCCCAGCTGAACTGCTCGCCGAACATTTCCGCAGCAGTCAGGTACATGGCACGCATGCCCGCACCGCCGCTGAGCATCAGCGTGCCGTCGATATCGAAAAGTAGCAGCTTGTTTTGCATCACTGTGTGCAAGATATAGGAACATACGTGAGGACACCAAGGCCACCCATTATCCAGCAGAAGGTCGATCGCTGGTAACGATTTTGGTTTGATTCACAGGGTATAACCCGCCAAGCCAACCACAAGCCAACACGGTTACTGGTCTTGGAGTTCGCCCGCCTTTTCAGACTTCTTCTTGTACCTTTCCATAGACTGCATCAGGAATTCACGACTCACACGCAGTTCTTTGGCATATTGGCTTATCTGCGGGTTACTGTGGCGGATCGCTGCGTCTATGTCGGGGGACTTGGGATCGAAAACCTTGGTCGTCAGGTAACTGATGCGGACCATCGGCTCGTCGCTGCGCCGAGCCACTTCGATGATCTGGGCAAATGCCTCGTAGGCTTCCTTGCTGGATTCCATAAAAAACAAGGCCCATGCCTGCTCGTAGACCTTAAGGTTGGCAAAAGTGCGGTTTATCTTCTTGGAAATCGTGGTTTGCAATTTCTGCCATATTTCATCTTCGCCGTCATCGGGCGAGGACGCGATCCTCAACAGTGTTGCAAAGCTTTTCATCCGCTCAACTGGATCGGGTTCATCAAGCTGTTCAATCCATCGCTCGACATTGGCCATGGTCATCGGAGAGGCCCGTCGTTCCAGAAAACGGGCGTAATCAGTTGCTCCCAGCAATCCCACACCCAATCGTTCGCCCTGAACAGGCTGGGGATCAAGCATGGCGGTGATGTTGAATCCAATTCGTTCAATCGGGCGATTGGCCATCAACATGCCCAAGTGCGACCGGTCCAATCGCACATCGACCTGTATGGATTTACCCGGCTCGAGCGTCAACCGGCGATGCAAATCCACGACCACGGGGGGCAGGTCGCTGACAACACTTTTGAACTGGGGTGATATAAGCAGCAGCACCTGTGTGGGCACCGTTGCATCAGGCCCGAGCGACAACCGCACCTCCGTTGCATTGTGCAGACGTACAGTGGCGATGATCGGATCAAGAAAGTCAAACCGCTGCTGATTGGCATTGATGTCCAGGCGAACCAGCGGCTTCCTCTTGGGGTCGGGATCGCGCAAAGACACGGGCCACTGCTTGTACATTTTCAATAACCGCGTCCCTATCTCGGTCGGTTGCAGCTCAACTTGCAACTCGTGCAGTTCCATGGCCGCCAACAACCCGCCCAGCGTGTCATAGGCATTGGAAATCGCCATTTCCAGGTATTTGATTTTTTTATCCTTGTCCTGATCGGTGAAAGACATGGCCATGCCGTAGGCGGCGAACATATCCTTATCGGCGTTGGGCGCCAACAGATCACGCGCCTTTTCAAGCTGGCCGCTGTTGAGAGCAAGCCAGCCACGCACGCGACGCAGCCACATGGTGTCCGTCGCCTCGTCAGTTGCCAGTCGCTCGAACATCTGGCGGTCCTGAGGACCAAATCGGTCGTACAGTACTGCCAGCCAGACCATATCTAGGCGAACCTGCGCGTCACCGGCTTCCAGTCGCCGGTGGAGCCGGAGACGCAGTCTCCCGTAAGCACCCTCTGCCCTGGCCTCGTGGTCCACATGGTGATAAATGGTCAGGCGAAGCAGTTCCAGATCCAGGGGTATGGGCTGACGAGGCTGGGACGATGACCATATTTCGGGCCCATCGGATTTGTACGCTTCTGATTCGGGTTGCTCCTGATCAGTCTGCTCGATTAGATTTGGATCCAGCAGTTGGTCGCTCTCGTCCTCTGCAAGGGGCGGAGGATTGAGCCCGGCTTCCACGGCATCGATCATGGCGATACCTTCGTCGTAATGACCGGTCGCCGCTGCACACAAAACCCATTCAAACATACTCTGGTAGTCCTGGACCAGGTTGTTGACGCGATTGACAACGGCAAACTGTTCGGTCGCAGGCAAATAGTAGCCCTGAGAGAGCAGCAGGCGGGCGAATTCCAGACGAGGCGCCATATCCAAAGGCGTAGCCCGGATCACCAGCATCATGGCCGAACCGGACTCCAATACCGAAAGCTCCTTGCGGTCGTGAACCAGGTCAAAAGCCATCTGCGCTGCCTGATAATTGGCCGGATCAAGTTTCAGTGCTTTCTTTAGGTATTGCTTGAACCGTTTCTGGTCGCCAAGTTCATAAGCTCCGGCGGCGACGTACGAGGCCAAACGAGACCTTATCGCTTCGGTCAAGTTTTCAGGCCGTGCCCTATCAAACACATTCTGGATGATCGCGACTCGTTGCTCTAATAATTGCAGCGGCTCAACCCGGGCCAGCACAAACTCCAGTTGTGCCACATCATCTTTGGGCGCCAGTCGGCAGTAGCGCCGCAAAGCCTCCAAGTGCGCCTGCCTGTCTCCCATCTGCTTGGCAAGATCAATCTGCAAGCGCCACAACTGGGCGTCATCTTTGTTCAGTTCAAGCGATAACTCCAGTAAAATACGGGCCAGTTGGAGTTGTTCATCTCGCAGTGGGAAGCCACCCTGGAGAGCCGCCCGGGCACTGAACACGAAGCGATCTGCAAGCAGATGCCGTGGGCGTATGTTAGGCGTAATGGTTAGGTCCTGGCCAAAGGTGTCGGCCATGACCGTGAACACGGCCGTGATACAGATCACCCGCGGGATGGCTCTGGCATTCAACGACCACCGGGTCATATAATGATCACTCCGACGGCCTCTCTAGAACATCCCTACCGGCCCAACAAAGTTATTATTGCCGCGACCAGCGATCCCCATGCCGACAAACCGGTCGCCAGCTTGACCGGACCTGTAATCACCATCGGCGCATCGGGGCAGGCCTCATCAGCGACCAGAACCATAAACACCAGCTGTGAACCAACAATCAGCATGATAGCCAAACACAGACACAGACTTTTCCCAAGTTGCAAGCCTTGTCCAAGTAGTACGATCAAACTGGTGGCGGGGTTGGATGTCATAATCTGCCAATCGAGTAGCAACAGCCCGATCAACAGCAACGATGCTGCCCAGAACACGCCCGCCAACCGCCGGCACCAGCGCGCCCAAAAGACTTCACCAGCCTGAAAAAAGGCAACCCCTGATGCCATTGGGTAACTTTCCCTATGCTGCGTATCTGCTCGGCCCTAGCTTATGGTTGTTTCATTGTGCAGACCTTGGGTCAAGTCTGCAAAAAACTGTCCGATTCTATCCACAATGATAGGACTACCTTGATCACGGTACTCGGCAACCCGTCGCATCAGCGCAGAACCCACAATAGCCGCATCCGCGTAGCGGACTACCTGGCGTACCTGATCGGCATCCGATATTCCAAAGCCAACGCTGATGGGCAGATCGGTGACATCGCGCAGGCGCTCAATCCGGCTGGGCAGATCAGACGATATCTCTTTTTGTTCACCAGTGATTCCCGCGCGAGCCAGCAGGTACACAAACCCGCTGGACGCTCGAGCGATTTTCTCCGCTCGATCCAAGGGCGTTGTCGGGGCAATCAACATGCTGAAAATCAGGCCCTGCGCCGCGATCAAGTCGCGTATTTTTGCCGATTGTTCCAGCGGCAGATCGGGAAAGATAAACCCATCAATACCGGCCGCAGCCGCATCACTAATGAAACTGGTGGCGCCGAGCCGGTGAACGAGTGTGTAACTGACCATCGCCACCAGGCCCATGTCCATGATTCGGTCGCGCCGCTGCGCCACCATGTCCAGCACCTGACCCGGCCGCACACCACGATCGAGGGCATATGACATGGAAGCAGCGATCACCGGGCCGTCAGCGATTGGATCGGAAAAGGCAAAACCCAACTCACACACGCAGGCGCCGGCCCGTGCGGCAGTTTCAAGCAATGAACCGGTCGTTTCCAGGTCCGGATCACCCGCGGTCACGTAGGGCATCAAACCCTTTGCTCCCGCAGCACGCAGGTTCTTAAAAATACGGTCAATGCGGTTCATAACCATAGCGTAAACGCATGGTGGTAACTATTCAATGCCTTCGTATTTCATCGTGAGGAGAAACCGACGTAACCGACACCGAAAGGCGGTACACGCCACGCGGGGTTAGGTCCTGATCCTGGAAAACAGCCAACCACTTAGCGGCAGAAAGATGATGACAGGTAACCACGCCACGAGCATGGGCGACAGTTGCCCGTGGCCCAACTGCAGGATCACCAGACTCGCCACCCAACCACCCAGGCACACCGCCACGCAACGCACTGACTGCACAAGCATGCTGACCGGTTCAACCTTGAGCATGAAACCGGCACCCATAAACATCATCAGCATGTTGATCACCACCATGCTGAAGCGACGACAAATGACCTGATCTATCACCGCTGTGTCAGCCGCCCCGCCTTGCCGCAAGCTGCGCAAGTCGGCTATACCCAGCAGACTGGGGTAGATCTGGGCACGCCGGGCCATCAATACCTGGGGTGACAGGCTGGTGGCAAAAAAAGTCACTTCATCCGGCGATGGGACAGACGCACTCGATGAAACATCTTCGTCGGTCAAGGGCAGTTGCTCAT
>CAUZAW010000164.1:0-7033 GCA_963577735.1 Phycisphaerae bacterium
GAGGAAATCCATCGTGGGCAGGTGTCGATCGAGGATGGCACGGGCATAAACGCACAGCAACCGATTGGCGCGGCGCAGCGTTGTTTCTGTTGCTGCATTGGAATCGGATAGGTCGTTAGCGACGGACCGTAATGCCTGGACAGTTTCCCGTCTCACAGCCCAGGGCCCGGCATGTTTGGTGCCGCGCGAGGTAAGACCAGTGATACCGCCGGCAAGGGCATCGAAACAGTAAGTCGATTGATCGGTCAACGCTTGGCCGGTAGCGGCATCCTGGTCCAGATGCGGTCGGTAGCCTCCATCATCCAGTAGCGTCCATTGAAAGCGAAGCAATGCGGAGTTGTGCTGCTTTGCTTCAGCCAATTCAGTAAGCAACGTGGTTAAAGCGTCGTGCGAATTGGGGTGCGTGTCGTGATCGGCAAGCAATGCGTTTGCCAGGTCGGCACCGTACATGGCGATGCGTTGAGCGGACAAGTTCCGGCGCAGGTGCGGGTACGGATCTTGCAAATCCCACTCGGTCAGCGTGGCCAACTCGGCCGATGGGCGGATTACGGCGACGATTTGTCCACGAGTCAGCAGATCAATTCCCCCCGAGAACCTCGCCACTGCGCCGGGACTGGTGCGTTTGGATCCCTTGGCCAATCCTCGCACCTTACCGTGGTCTCTCGTTAGAAGTGATACCACTTGGCTGGTTTCTGACCAGTCAAAGCGACGAATGCACACTGCCTGATCTTTAATGCGTGGCATGGGTCAAAGACAATAGTTTAACGCCAAATGTCGTGGGTGTTATTCAATCGCCGCTATTTGCGATTGCAAGGCATCGGCTTCCTTTTCCGTGCTGGCGAGTTGATCTCGTGTCTGCTGCACGAGGTGAGCCGGAGCCTTTTCGGTGTAACCTTTGTTATTGAGTCGCCCCCGTAGCGTGGCAATACTTTTTCGTGCTTCGTCGAGGCGCTTAGTCAGCCGGTCGTGTTCGGCTTCGTGATCAACATCGCCGACCTGCCGGAATACCACCAGCGTCTGTGTTTCGATCTGGGCAGTGCCGATGCGCGTGGCGCCAGAGGCATCGTTGCTGAATGCCGCGTTGGCGAATATTTCGAAATACCGTGCGTGCTGCTTGATCTTGCCTGTCTTGTCGTCGTCGGGTTCGCTGATGAATTGGATCGTTTCCCGCGGTGGAATTTGGTGGCTTTGGCGAATTTCCCGGATCGCAGCCGACCACGTTTGAATCGTGACAAAATCGGATTCAACCTGCTTGTTGATCAGCGAATAATCCACCTTTGGCCAGGCGGCGCGGACCAGTAGTTCACCGGCGGGGATGCTCACGCCGCCCACACCTCGTCGCGGGGCCACTTCATTTAATTGTTGCCATAGCTTTTCCGTGACAAACGGCATCTCCGGGTGCATTAATCGCAGGGCAACGTCTAGGCATGTTGCCAAAACCCGTTGTTGTGACGGGTTGTCTCGCACTGTCGGTTTGACCGCTTCGATATACCAATCGCAAAAATCTCGCCAGAAAAAATCATACAAGCCCTGCGCGTACTGGCTGAACTCGTAACGGGCAAGTGCTTCGTTCGTATCTCGCAGTATGGTGGCTAGGCGGGAGAGAATCCACCGGTCAGCTAATTCGTAATTTTCCTGCGATGTGTCATCGCTTGTCAGGTTGCCCATGGCAAACCGGGCTGCGTTCCACAGTTTGTTGGCGAAGTTGCGCCCAATATCGAACTTGCTGCTGGTGTTGCGCCCACTTTGCAGATTCTCTTTCACCGGCAGTCGCACGTCCTGCGTCTGCGTGGTCATGGAGGTGAGCGTAAATCGCATGGCGTCGGCGCCGTGGGAGTGAATGATGTCCAACGGATCCACGCCGTTACCTAGGCTCTTGGACATCTTGCGCCCCTGTCCGTCCTGGATCATGGCGTGAATGAACACATCGGTAAAAGGCAGGCAGTTGCGCAGGTAAAGATTGAACATGACCATGCGCGAAACCCAAAGAGTGATGATCTCGCGGGCGGTGCAGAGGACGTTGGATGGGTTCCACGTCTGCAATACGTCATTCCCCTCCTCGTCCGGCCACCCCATGGTTGAGATGGGCCACAAGCCGGAACTGAACCAGGTGTCGAGGACGTCAGGGTCGCGAACGAAACCTAGCCGGTCTAGCAACTGCACCAGATCCTTGTCTGATTCATCACGCACGCACACATAACAAAATTTACCGAACTGCTGAATCGCGATGCGACCTTCTCTGGCCAATGGATCGAGTTTGGAGGGTTTTCCTTCAATTGACCATACCGGAATGCGATGGCCCCACCAGAGTTGGCGGCTGATGCACCAATCGCGGATATTTTCGTGCCACCCCCGAAAGGTGTTGGCATACCGCGCCGGCGTGAAGCGTAGTTGGCCTTGCCAGTTTTCGTTGGAGTCGTGTCCCGTAGCCGCGCTTGAGGACTGATCTCCCGACATGGCACGCAGGGCGGCGCCCGAAAGGCGATCGTCGGTCACCTTCACGTACCACTGATCGCTCAGGTAAGGCTCGATTGTCGCGTGGCTGCGATAGCTGTGCCCGACGGCGTGCCGGTACGGCTTGACATCTTCGAGAAGGCCGTTTTTCCGAAACCAATCGACGATCGCTTCCCGAGCTTCGTAACGGTCAAGCCCCAGCACGAACCCGGCGTCACTTTGAGCAAAATCTTCCAGGGGCCATCCATATTGATCGCTGATGGTGCCGTCTGGCGCCATGACATTGATCATGGGCAGGTTGAACCGCTGGCCGATATCGTAGTCGTTGGGATCATGGGCAGGCGTGACCTTTAAAAAACCCGACGAGTAGCGGGATTTTTCGTCACCTTGTGGATCGGGCAGAACAACGTAATCGTCTTCGACGATGGGGATGATGCGGTTGACAATGGGCAACCGCACTTTTTTGCCCCGCAGTTCGGCGGCGCGGGGGTCTTTGGGGTTTACAGCCACGGCGGTGTCGCCCAACATCGTTTCGGGGCGGGTGGTGGCTACGGTCACATGGCCGCTACCGTCTGCTAGGGGATAACGCAGGTACCAGAAAAAACCGTCAATGTCGCGCATTTCAACTTCGTCGTCGGCCAAGGCGGTCTGTGTGGCTGGGTCCCAGTTGACCAGTCGCTTGCCGCGGTAGATCAGGCCGTCCTTAAACAGGCGGAAAAACGCTTCTCGCACGGCCCGGGCACAGATGTCGTCCATGGTGAACCGCTGGCGACTCCAGTCGCAGGAGCAACCCATGGCCTTGAGTTGATTGGTGATCTGGGCTTCGTACTCGTCTTTCCAGGACTGTATCTTTTTGATGAACAGGTCACGTCCGCCCTTGCCCTCGGATTCAAGATTTTTGTAATGCTGGATTGCCGGTTTGTGTTCCGCTTGGAGGCGTTTGTCCACCACGGTCTGCGTGGCGATACCCGCATGGTCGGTGCCGGGCATCCACAACGTGTTCTCTCCGAGCATGCGGTGGTAGCGGGTGAGGATGTCTTGCAAAGTATTATTGAGCGCGTGGCCCAAGTGCAGGCCGGCGGTGACGTTGGGCGGAGGAATAACAATGCAATACGGTTTTCCCCCTGGCTTCGAGTCGGCCGGTTCAGCGTGAAAGGCGCCGGCAGCGCCCCACAGGGCGGCCATCTCATCCTCGACCTTCGAGGGGTCGTATGTTTTTTCCAGGTCTGTCGTGGCGGTCATGGCAACACCAGTGTAATCATGTAATCGGTTTGTTTCTTGCCGCACAAGCTGGCCATCTGTTATTTGCAGGCCGCAGGTCTTTCACAGGAAGCCGTGCAAGGCGCAGGGATTGGGGGGTGGGGGGGACCCCCGCAACTAACAGTGATGTGGAAGATGGGTGGGCCTGTCGACATCGTGACGTTAAAAAGGAGATCGGCGAAATGCGAGGTGGGTCAATAAATCACGCGTAATTGCGGGCGCGGCCGGTGAGAATTACCTGCTCTTGCGTTTTCGTTGCTTGAACTTTAATTTTGAATTCTTCGTCCCGCTGGCGAGCTTGGGCATGCCTTGGCCTGCTCCCATGGAAGCCAAGTCGGTCCCACCTAAGCTGGATAAAGTCTTGGTACGCTGCGCCATGCTCATGCCCGACATCTGCTGGCCCATCTTGGACATCATCTCGAAGCCTTGTACGAGTTGGCTGACAGCTTTTGTGTCAGTGCCCGAACCGCGGGCGATGCGGCGGCGGCGGGAGTTGTTGAGGATATCCACATCCTGACGTTCCTGACTGGTCATGGACTGGATCACCGCTTGCGTCTGGTCAATCTGTGAGTCGTCGATATCCATGTCGCCTATTTGCTGACCGATGCCCGGCAGCATGCCCAGCAAGCCTTTCATCGAGCCCATGCGGCGCATGGTTTTGAGTTGCTTGAGAAAGTCATCCATGGTCAGCTTGCCTTTCAGCATTTTCTCCTGCAAGGCCTCGGCCTCTTCCTGTGACACCTGCTCCTGGGCCTTTTCAACGAGGCTGACCACATCGCCCATGCCCAGAATGCGAGAGGCGATACGATCGGCATGGAACTCCTCCAGCGCGTCTAGCTTTTCACCGGTGCCGATGAACTTGATGGGTTTGCCGGTGATTTTCTTGACGGTCAGGGCGGCGCCACCGCGGGTGTCGGAATCGAACTTGGTGAGGATCATGCCATCAAGTTCGAGCTGATCGTTAAAAGCCTTGGCGCTGTTGACCGCGTCCTGGCCGGTCATGGCGTCGATGACCAGGTAGATCTGATGAGGATTGACGGTGCGATTGACCCGGCCCAATTCATCCATCAACTCGTCATTGATGTGTAGCCTGCCGGCGGTGTCGAGGATAAGCACGTCGCTGCGGGTTTTTCGGGCGGCCTTAACGGCGTTGGCGGCAACCTTGACGGCGGCGCCGACGGCCTTGCCGTACTCAGCAACCCTTTCGGGCTCGCTGTAGAAGTGCACGGAACCGTTGCCCGACACTTCTTGGTCAACCTGCTTGGCCAATACTTCCAGCTGATGGACTGCCGCCGGACGCTGCAGGTCGGCAGCGCAGAGCATAATATTTTTGTCTCGCTTTTTGAGATACCCGGCCAGTTTGCCGCAGGTGGTGGTTTTGCCCGAACCCTGAAGCCCGCACATCATGATGATGGTGGGTCCGGGATCCACGTACATCATGCCCGATTCAGGTTGCTCGCCGCCGCTAATCAGCTCAAGCAATTCGTCGTGGACGATCTTAATCATCAACTGGCTGGGCTTGAGGCTTTCCAGCACTTCGCTGCCGACAGCCTTTTGGGTCACGGACTCGACAAACGACTCGACGACCTCGTAGTGCACATCCGCTTCGAGCAGTGCTGTACGCACTTGTTGCATGGCCTGACTGACATTGGCCTCGCTGATCCGACCGCGGCCGGACAGTTGGCGAAAGGCGTGGTTAAATTTATCGGTTAGGTTTTCGAACACGGATTACCTCGCTGGGAAATGATCATAGTAAGCCAAAATCAGGCCGGGGCAAGAAAACGAAGGGGCGTGATTGAACGATGGTACAGTCAATAGTAGGCTTGGCCGTTATGGATCAGGGCAAGAGCGGCAAACTGATGCGAACGGCAGCTTATCTTGCTCCGTTGGTATTGATTTTCGTACTGATAGGTTTGTACGCGGCTGCACCGCAGTTTTATCTGGCTTACGTGCTGGAATCGAAACGGCGGGAGTACCAGGCGGTGGAAATCGTCACATTTGCTTGCGCCATTGCGGGCAGCCTTTTCATGTTTATAGCCGCTAGGCGTCTGTGGCGACAGGATATTCGGCCGGTGGGTAAAAAGGGCCGGTTGCTCCGCGATCGCGGTGGGTTTGTGGTCATCGCGGTGATGGCGATGGCAACCTTCTTCTTTGCCGGCGAGGAGATCAGTTGGGGCCAAACATATCTAGGGTGGGGTACACCCGAGGCATATAAATCGATCAGCGGAGAAACGAATCTGCACAACACCCCTTTGAACGTCAAGAGTATTGGTGATTGGTTTCTGGTGGCGGTGTTTTTCGTATTGCCGGGGCTGTGGGCGATGCGTGGACGCTGGTGTCCACCAGCGTCATGGTCGCCAGGGATCGCCGAAGGGCCGGTGGTTTTTGCCATGGCCGTGGCCTTTGTGTGGCGGCTTTACAAGAACATCTACCGGCAATGGATTCTCGACGTGGCCCAGGAGCAGGACGTGTATTACATGCAGTTCATCGAGCAGATCAACGAGCACAAGGAGATGCTCGCGGCCGTGAGTCTGTTGATGTATGGCCTGTACCGCTTGTCTGCGGTGCGCCGTTATCTGGCTGGCCAGCCACAAAAGGATTAGAAGATAATATGACGATAAGATAGCAGCACGCGGCGGTTGCTACGGTGACTGGACTGTACGCCGCGGCAAATGATCGAAGGAGATCGCCATGAGCGTCTTGTTACAGACCGCCGAGTTCAACGCCAAAACTATCTTTGCCTGGATCATCTACATCGGCTTCTTCGTCGGCGCCCTGGCCATCGTCTGGCACATCCTGCGCGAAAGTGAACGCGAGTCCATGCCTCGAGACGGGCAACAAATTGATCCCCAGAGACAAGAGTCCAGCCCGTCCGAGGACAATTGACTTAATCCACTGCCTGCAAATCCTCCCCCCCTCCCTCAGGAAAAAGCCATGGATAAATACCGCTGGGTTGTGGATCGGGTGACTGTTGGTATGGAACTATCCGGCAAAGCATCGGTGATCCACCCAAGCCTGATGCGGCTTGGCGACGGACTATTGCTGCTGGTGGGCAATAGCTATGGCGAAGATCGCTTTGCCGCTGCCTCCTACGAGCGCATGGCGGCACACAGCGATGACGAGGGCAAGACCTGGACCGCTCCGCAACCCACATTTACTGATCCGCTGCCCGATAAGCCTCCCACCAATGTCTCAAGAGGTTTTCGTTTAAAGTCTGGACGATTGTGGATGCTTGGCGGCTATGGGTCGACGGAGACTGACTACGGTAGATTGGGTCGCCGACCTACCGAGAAAACCTCGCCGTACGGGTTTGCCTTTG
>CAUZAW010000165.1:0-6917 GCA_963577735.1 Phycisphaerae bacterium
GCAAAGCGGGCGAAGGGACTCGAACCCTCAACATTCAGCTTGGAAGGCTGACACTCTACCAATTGAGTTACGCCCGCGTACTGATCGGCCATTGTAGCACTGCGTCAAGTTGTGTCGTAAAAGTTTGCTTTCTCAACGGATTTTCCATCCACGGTGGCACCTACACTCTGTCAGTCATAGTCCGTGATATCCGTTTTAATACATGGTATATATTTTATGTCAGTGGTCGCAGTAACCGTATTGCCGTGCGATGGCTGGTTGTTATGCTTTACGGCTTGAATTGGACCTGAGTATGGAGCTGTTGCCTTGGCTGAGCCTCTGGTACATGACGTATTGATCGTGGGTGGGGGTGGCGCGGGCCTGCGGGCGGCGATAGCCATTGCCCAGCAGGATGCCAAGCTGTCGGTGGCGATGGTGTCGAAGGTTTACCCCATGCGTAGTCACACGGTCGCGGCCGAGGGCGGGGCTGCAGCGGTTATTAAACCCAACGATAGCCTCGAAGATCACATCTATGACACCATCAGCGGTTCGGATTGGCTGGCCGATCAGGACGCAGTTGATCTTTTCGTCCACGAAGCGCCTGCCGAGATGATTCAACTTGAGCATTGGGGCTGCCCGTGGAGTCGTGACCCTGACGGCTCGGTGGCGGTGCGGCCGTTCGGCGGCATGAAAAACGAGCGGACCTGGTTCGCGGCTGATAAGACAGGTTTTCACATGCTCCACTCGTTGTTCCAGACCACGCTTAAATACAACAACATTACCCGTTACGACGAACACTTTGCGACAAGGTTGCTGGTCGATGACGGCCGCTGCTGCGGCTGTACGGCCATTGAACTGCGCACGGGCCAGGTACGCACCGTTTTAGGAAAATCAGTGATTATTTGTACAGGTGGTGCGGGCAAGGTGTTTCCATTTACGACCAATGGCGCTATCAAGACAGGGGACGGCATGGCCATGGCTTACCACGCCGGTGTGGGGCTAAAGGACATGGAGTTTGTCCAGTACCACCCGACCGGGCTGCCGGGTACGGGGATTCTGATCACGGAAGCGTCGCGGGGTGAGGGAGGGATACTCGTCAACAAACATGGTGATCGTTACCTGCGCGACTATGACCTGGGCGAGCCTTTGGATGTTACCGACCCGAAACATCCTCAAAATCGCACCATGGAACTGGGCCCGCGAGACAAGCTCAGCCAATGCTTCATATACGAAATGCAAAAGGGCAATACGATCGAAACCCGGTACGGGCACACGGTGAGCCTGGACCTGCGGCACCTGGGCGAGGAGAAAATCGATAAGAAGATTCCGTTCGTGCGCGAGCTGGCGACCAATTATGCGGGTGTGGACCCGGTTCACGAGCTTATTCCCGTGCGGCCGGTACTGCATTACATGATGGGGGGTATCGACACGGATGTGGAGGGGGCCACGTCGATCGCAGGCCTTTTTGCGGCCGGCGAGTGCGCGTGCGTGTCGCTGAATGGAGCCAATCGGCTAGGCTCCAACTCGTTGACGGAACTGCTGGTGTTCGGAGCTCGTGCGGGCAAGGGTGCGGCGCAGTTTGCCTTGGAGCATGACCAAATAAACATTGCTGCACTCGAAGCGCAGGCCAAGGACGAACAGCAGCGCATCAGCAGGGATTACATCAATAAATCCGGTGGAACACAACGCATAGTTGGTATCCGCAACGCGATGCACGAAACCATGGAAACTAACGCCGGTATATTCCGCGAGGAGACATCGTTGAAACTCGCCTGTGATACGCTTAGCGAACTTGGCGAGCGATTCCAGGATGTTGCCCTGGACGATCACACTCTCAGCTTCAATACCGAGCTGACCGCGGCGCTGGAGTTGGGTTACATGCTGGATGTTGCCCAGACGCTGGTGCACGCGGCCCTGGCGCGGTGCGAGTCGCGGGGATCACACCAACGCACCGACTATGCGCATCGCGACGATGAGAAATTTCTCAAGCATTCTCTGGCGTACTTTGAACCGGGGTCGCCTTCGGTCCCGAGGATTGACTACAAGCCGGTGACCATTACCAAGTGGCCGCCGGCCAAGCGCACGTACGGCGCCGATTCTGGGTTCAAGGCGAAGGCTGAGCCAGAAAAGACCAAGTAAGGGCTCTTTGCTGCTCTTTTAAGCAAGGTTAAGGCAGGACCTGCCGATTGGAGATTTCATGGCTGAGGAAACCACCATCCAACTTGATATCTTCCGTTACCACCCAGAGAAAGACGAGCAGCCGTATTTTCAATCCTATGACGTGCCTTACAAGGAAGACTGGGTCGTGCTCGATGCCATCAACTGGATCAAGGACAACGTCGACGGCAGCCTCAGTTACCGCTGGAGCTGCCGGATGGGCGTGTGCGGCAGTTGCGGCATGATGGTCAATGGCGAGCCCAAGCTGACCTGCGCCGCATTTTTGAAGGATTATTATCCCAAAGCCATTCGGGTAGAACCGCTGGAAAACTTTACCGTGGAGCGCGACCTGGTCATCACCATGGACGACTTCATGGCCAAGCTTGAGTCGGTCAAGCCGTACATTGTCCGCGATGACGTTGACGACACGTCCGGCGGAGAGTACGAGCAGACGCCGGCGCAGCTTGCCCAGTACAAGCAATATTCGATGTGCATCAACTGCATGCTCTGTTACTCGGCCTGCCCGGTGGTGGGCCACGATCCGGAGTTTGTTGGACCGGCCGCCTTGGCGTTGGGCCATAGGTACAACAAGGATTCTCGCGATCAGGACACCGGCGAGCGCATGGAGAAGATGATGGAGCACGAGGCCGTGTGGGGTTGCACGTTCGTTGGAGAGTGCACCGAGGTGTGTCCCAAGCACGTGGACCCGGCCGGCGCCATCCAGCAGGCGAAGGCGGCAGCCGCACAGTATTATTTCAAGAAGCTGATCATGCCCAAGGGGGCCGGACGATGAGCAAGCGTTATCATCCTACTCAGCCGTGGAACTGGTTTTTAAAGCGGCCAGCATACGTCAAATTCATGGTGCGAGAACTGACGGCCGTGGCGATCGGGCTGTATCTGATCTACCTGTTGCGAGTGCTGGCGACGGTGGGTAATGGTGAAGCGGCTTTCGTCGAGTTGGCCGGTGCGATGACAGGCACCAGGGCACGGTTGCTGCACGTGCTCGCCCTGGCCGCCGCGTTGTTTCATTCCGTGACATGGTTCAACCTGACACCCAAGGCCATGCCCATGTACCGGGGCGAGCAACGGCTGGCCGATCCGCTCGTGGCCTTTGGCATGGGCTATTTGCCGTGGATCGTGGTAACAATTTTGATCTTCTGGGGCGTGTGCGCATGAGCAAGTCAAACGAGGCATTGTGGTGGTCGCTGTTTTCAGCCGGTGGCGTGCTGGCAGCGCTGGCGGTGCCGGCGCTGGTGCTGTCAACTGGGTTCCTGGTGGCGACCAGTGACCCGTCCGTGGCGGCGGAGCGATACGCCCAGTTGCAGTCAGTACTGGGCTGGCGGATCGTACAGTTGGCCATGTTCGTGGTGGTTTCCCTGTCCTTTTTTCATTGTGCTCATCGCATACGCCATACCCTCATGGATCTGGGTGTGCGTGGTGTGCCGCTGCTGTTGATGGTGACTTGTTATGGCGGTGCGTTGGCAGGGACGGTTGCGGCGGCGGTCATCTTGGTCAAGTTCTAACCAAAACCAGTCTCAAGGCCCGGTCCATTTAGAATGGCAATAGACCTGCCCATGTTGCCGCAGGCACTATCAGCTTACCTCGTACTTAATATAGAGTTGGCCTCCGGTTGATAAGCTACTTTTCTGCCGTTGAGCAAGGAGGGGGGGGTGGCGTACCGCTCTTGCGTACCGTCGTTAGGTATGGGCCCAGGCCAGGCGGTGCCGCCGATGTACTTGAACTCATCTTCATGTCCGCACAGCCACATGTACATGCGGGCGGTGTCATAAGCGCTTAGAAAATTACGTCTATAACTGGGTTCACCTTGTGCAATCATGCTGAAATCGTTGCAGTGGGTGGCCGGGTCAAAATCATCCTCGATCACCCAGTCGCGAGTCGGGGCTGTATTACGGTAATACCAGTACTTGAGTACATGCCGCCAGCAATCGGTAGCGATGGCCTTGTATCGCCGGTGCCAGATGGGGTAGCAGGTGATAAATACCGTGCCGGCCGGTCCGATGCATTTTTTCGATCCTTTGATCGCTCCATAATGATCGACCTGGGAACTTTGCGAAAGCAAAAAGTGACTGCCGGGCACAATCTCGGTTGGCCCCATTTCAACTGTCGTATCCTGTGGCAAGCAAAATACCTGGAGGTAATTCAACGCGAACGTGTGCATGTTCCCGCCGTCTACGTGCCAGTTGAGCGTGTCAGGCTCAGGGCATCGACCCGGATGGTTAGCCATATAGTTTGAATAAATGAAATTGGCACCCACCAGCGAGCGTATGGCGCCGATCACTGACGGACACAATACGAGGCCCTGCAGGAACCAGTCCTCTTCCATCAATGCACATGCATCGCCCATCTCGTCGAGGTTGTCGCGTGGTTCCTTCTCACGAAAAAAATCAATAATTTTTGCGCATACTTCGGGCGCCACCGCAGCCTCCAGTTTCAGATAACCCAGACGGCAGAACTTGATGACCTGGCGATCAGTAAGTGTCGGCTTACAGTCGTGGG
Source organism: Phycisphaerae bacterium (assembly GCA_963577735.1). Classification (GTDB taxonomy): domain Bacteria; phylum Planctomycetota; class Phycisphaerae; order Phycisphaerales; family Phycisphaeraceae; genus CAUZAW01. Next base: position 4,654 of record CAUZAW010000165.1, read on the forward strand.
TGATCATCGGTGCAGTTTTCATCTGTATTTCTCCAATATGAATTCAAAGCCGAGACCGTACTTGTGGTTTTCGTCCAGTTCTTGGGCCTCGTTGGGGAAACGGATGATCCGCCATCCGTCCTTGATGGCCTCCGCAACGGATTTGTACGGCCAATCTTCTTCTGGTTCAGGTTCGGGCTCCCACTTGCCGTCGACAAACAAACGCATGCCAAGCAGAGGCCATTCAACGTTCAAGCCATTCGATTGCAGGTAAAGCAGGTCTTGCCGCTTGCCGTCGCCATGGGCGACAACCTGCTCGAAAGTGTCGTGCAGCCGCTGGCCGGTCAGTGTGCCTTGTTCCAACCACTTGACGCACTCTTGGATCTGTTGCTTTTGCTGTTCGTTCATTGTTGGAATCTGCCTTTTAGATTCTTTTGTGAGCCGGTGTACCACTAGTCTCTGTCAATATGGTTGTTAGTATAATGTGCTGCAGTTAAAGATGATATGTTTGGGTCTAATAGCCCCAGCTTAACATGGGTTCGATCTTGGTCTGTAGCCTGGTACTGATGCCTTGAACAAGATGAGGCGGGTAATGCGAGCCTTCGCCTCCCATGAACATTTCCCGGCACTTGTCCTGGTGGTAATGCAGCCACTGGAAATGCCAGTCCTTGGTGGGCTTGCTGCCAAAGCTCAGACCGAAGTACCGCCTGTTGTTGCTGCCGCCCCATGACGAATGGGCCATCTTCGAGTTGAAGAAAACAATGTCGCCTGGACGGGTGCAGGCATCTATAGCGCCGGGATACTCCATCGGCCTCATGCCCGCTGGCGTGATCGCGTTAGTGTCCTCGATACGCCCTTCCATCACTGGCCGGACAGCTTCGGCATAATCGCGATGGTGGGAACCGGGCAGCAGGCAGAGTGACCCCTGCCCGTCACTCAGATCGTCGAGGTACATGATGGCTTTGACCATAAGATATTCACCGTCGCTGCCATCTTCCATGGGGATAATCGTATCTTGGTGCCAGCGGGTGTTGCCAGCAAAACGTTGGGCGTCCGAGGCCAAGAAAATGTATCCCTCACCCATGAGGTTTTCCAGTGTGTCCAGTATACGGTCGTCTTCCAGGTACTGGCGGCAGAAGCCTTCGTGGAGGGCAACTCCGGGATAAGCCATCTGGCTGGTCGCGTGCTCAGTCTGCTGGATGTGCTTGTCGAAATTGGCGTTGTACCAGCTGGAAAAGCAGGTCATTTCTTCGGCACTGAACAATTGCCGCTTGACAAGGTAGCCGAGAGTGTCGAAATAGACTTTTTCCTGCTGACGGGTCATCGTAATGCCTGTGTGATTGCTTGCATTGATCCACCGTGAAAATCAACAAGTTGCATCATACCGGTTTACAATGCGGCGTTGTCTGAAGATTTTCGGTGTCAGTACTGGAAAAATGTATGGCCGTGATTACAGGGGCCAGTAGTGGGATCGGCCATGCGTGTATAGAAGCGTTCTGCCAAAGCGGCGAGTAGGTGGCCATGGTGTAAAATATGAGTATGAGTTAAATGTTACAGGCGAGCCTGTTGGCCACGCTGTCCTACAGCCCGTCGCTGTTCAAGGTAACCGATGATTGATCCGGCAGAGTCCAACCTGTTTGTTGCTTGGACCGATCCCACTTCGGCAGTTACCAGCTACATACTCCAAGAGCGGGTAGCGCCGCTCCAGCAGTCGTTCTATTTCGTTAACGAATCAATGACACGCAACGGGCGATACCTGTGGTTTTACTGCGCGTTTCCGCCTTCAGGAAGTATGGACGAAGGGCGTTCGCTCGGCCTTGTGGATTTTCAAGAGCAGCAGGTTCACCACTTTGCCGAAACACAGTTCAGTAGCGGGTCGCCGTGGGTGGATATCGAAACCGGTGAGGTCTACTGGTGTACTGTCGATGCGATATGGAGGCGTGGGCCGCATGGTGCAAGTGAGTGTGTCAATTGCCTGCCCGAGCAAGTGGTCCAGGGCCGGTCGATTCACCGCTTGGCTACGCACCTGTCACGTTCCAGTGACGGGAAGCGGTTCTTTATTGATGCTCGCGTGGGATTGGAGAACGTGTTTGGCACGTTACCGGTCGACGGGGGTGATTTTGAACTGTGGTCACGAATCGACCGGCACGTGGCCCATGCCCAGTTGTGTCCGACGGATTCGAACCTGGTTCTGTTTGCCCAGGAACGTATGGCTGACCCGATTACCCGTGCGACGGTGAGCCCTGTTGATCGTCTCTGGATGCTGCGACGCGGTGAGCAGGCCC
>CAUZAW010000166.1:0-6903 GCA_963577735.1 Phycisphaerae bacterium
CCATGGGGGGGGGACTGCTCGCCTGAAGACTATTGATAAGGGTCACAGATCTTTGTGGCGGAATATTCCCGGGCTATCTGGGGCCTTCATCCGGATGGCCGCCAACGTCATCAATGATCATCAGAAGACCTTGTCGCACCGCGGTGGGCAGCGCAGGTCAAGCGTTGATCCCACGTTGAAGATCAGGTGCAATGGCTACCGTTTGGTACCGGTGATGCGTCGGATTTCACGTCGCTTTTTTTGCCGCCTGTTTGAAGTGATCTTCAGTCACCTGCAGGTAGTGCTTCACCGCTACAGCCACGCTGTTGCCAATCCATGCTGAATTCAACCACATTCACATGGACTCGTTTCAGGGGCAAGGTCACTGCCATGACACCGGACCATTGACTGTCAGATGGGGCAGGTTAATCTGCAGTGGAAGCGGTGGGTACGTGCGATTCAATAGCGAAAGAACAAATCAGATGAAACGACGAACATCACAATGGGGCGCGACGGCTATGTTTCTGCTCGCGTCGGTCACCATCGGAACATCGGTCAGAGCTGAAGAACCGCTCGGCCGGGGCAAGCGTTGGGTGCGAAGCCATCCGTTTAACACGATGGCGCTGACCATCATTTCCAAGTCGTTCGATCCTCATGAATACAAGGCCGCCAACATGACCACGGTATTGGCGTGGAAGCCGAACACCGGGCTTCTGGAAGAAGGCGCCAGCGTGGGGTTGCCCTGGCACCTGAACGTGCGGCGCCGCGGGCTGAATAAAGACGGCCTCACCGACCAAACCAAGGCCCGATTGAAAAACCTTCACGATAATTACTCGGGCTGCACGGGTTGGATCGTCTGGGACGAACCGAAGCGGTCGGAAATGTTCATTGTGGCTAAGGCGATTCAGTGGCTCAAGGAAACCTATCCCGACACGCTGGTTTATTCCAACGCCTATCCGATGGGCGGGCAAACGCCAATGCGTCGTGCAAAAATGGAAAGATACTACGGCGGCGAACTGCCCGAAGGCGGCTACAGCTACGAGCAGTACCTGCGCGACTTCGCCACGATCATGAAACCGGACGTCATCATGTACGACGCCTACATCTTTAGGCAAAGCGGCGAAACGTCCAATCTGTTTCCCACGATGATGACCGGACGAAAGGTGGCCCAGGAACGGGGTGTGCCCTGCTGGTCTTTCGTCCAGTCGTACGCCGACAAATTAGCGTCCAGAAACTCCCGCACGCCCAGTGAATCCGACGTTCGCATGCAGGTGTTCATGCACCTGACCAGCGGTTACACGGGCATTGCCTACTTTACCTACGAAGACCAACAGGGTCCGGCCATGGTCAGCAATGCAGACCGGCAACTCCGCCCTCTGTATTACCACGTGGCCCGGCTGAACCAGGAGGTGCTCAACGTCGGCCAGGCGTTGCGCTTTCTGGAGAGCACGGCCGTGCGCTACGTGCCGGGCAGCGGCAACCGCGTACCCGAGGGCGTCACGGCCTGGCAGCCGGGCGACGGCGGCGTCAAGCAGATCAAGGCGATCACCATCGAGGATGCCGAGCCCGATGATTGGAAGGACGTGCTGGTCGGCTTCTTCACCGACGACCGCGGCCGAAGGTATTTTATGCTGACGAATCTGTGGCACGACATGGACGCGTCGTCGGCACAGCGGGCCCTGACCGTGACGTTAACACTGGACCGGAAGGTCAAAATGATTGGCCGTCTGTCGCGCGAGACGGGGCGGCCTGAATCGCTGGCGGTCACCGGCGGCAAGTTCCGCATGACCCTGCCCGGCGGCACCGGAGACCTGCTACGCTTCGGCGATGCTGAGTTCCCGGGTCTGGGGCACGACCTATCCGCATCGTATAATGACAAGTAGATCGAAAGTGTCCCTATTGGATCTGATGGCCGTTGACGAGTAACCGCGGAGCCATATCTACCGTGGATAAGGATCAGGACAGACCGTTCGTTTGCTCGGTCCGTTCGGCGACTGGATCGCGCCAAGCGGCAAGGGGAACGACCAGGGTCACACCTACGCTTATTGACTTGGGGAGTACTCACGCGATGGCTCAATCGCTTATAGCTTCAGGAAGTGCCATTCGTATCCGACAGCGTTTCTGCCTCCACAGGGAACAGTAGGGCAAATCACCCCATGAACGGTATCCGACACTATTTCTGCTCCCTGTCGATCAGGGCAAGACCTGGACCGTGATCAGCCGTAATGAGGCCATGTCTCGTGGTCATCGCGAACTGCCTCCCACTATCGCAGACTAAAGCAAATTTCTCCTTCGGTTCACCACCTGGTCCGGCGCCAGGGAGGTGCCGATTCTGGATCGCTGGGGAATCCGCGGTACGACCTTCACGCCCCCCGAGCGCCAGCCCACAGCAGACGTTGCCTTTGTGTGCCTCTTTCCCTGCAATGGTGCAGATTCTCATTTTCGTTGAGTCGTGCACTGGGACCTGATAGTATCCACATGGATCTATGGAACTCACCGAAATCGACTACTTCTGGAAGCGGCTTGAGCTCAAGTGTCCGGACACCGCCTCGGCGGTGACTGCGACCATCACCGTGACACAGCCACAGGGCTATGTCCAACAACTCACTGCGGCTGAAATCCGTGTTGGCAACGGCCGGGCGCAGCTGACAATTCTCTATCCGCTCATAGACGAAGGTCGCTACGACACCAACTCTCTGGGGGCTGGGTATGTCCATTGCTTTTGGGTCATGGGCGCCTATACCTTCGAAGTGGTTCTCTTTGATGGGGGTGAAAAGCTCGCCGTGGAAACCCTTGTCCTCGAAGCCGATTCATTTTTCCCCCGCCATGAAAAGCCGTCCCCCGCTGATCCGGGACTCGTTGAGCGCGTGATGACGGTTAATGCCCGTCCTCAGATTATTGAATGCGCCTCCCGGCGATCGGTCTATCTCAACGAGGACAATGCCAGCTACACCATCGCCATCCACAAGCAGCGGGTCTCGCGCTGCAGCGTTGAAGTAGATGTCACGGCTCGACACGGCAGCCAAACCCTGGCCGGTCCATGGCGATTCGAGCTGACCGACACGGCCCAGCAAGGCGGGTTTTCGACTGCTGACTGGGATTCGGGTGAGTACTGGATTCGCATTCGCATGCTCGACAACGGCGTGCCGGTGGGACCTTATTGCGTACGAAAGTTTCTCCGCGTGATCGATCCCCCTCCTCCACCCCCTCCTGTGCTGGAATTGGCCGGCCACCCGGAAGTGTTGGTGGACGGATACTCGTTCGACGTTGTCGACGGCGTTCAGTTTGTTCCCGACCAGCTTCGCAAGAGTGGTCCGGTCGTTTCCCAGACGGCAGCCCACGAGAACCAATGCCTCGGTGTATCTTCGATCACCTGGAACGACGAGCAGCAACAGTTTGAAGCGGTCTATGTCAACCAATACGACCTCCGCGAACGCAAAGCGACGGCGTCCCAACGCGTCGGCTTAAGCATGCTGGCGGTGAGCAAAGACGGTGACCACTGGCAAAAACCGGATCTCGGCCTCATCGATTACGATGGATCGGCTGACAATAATATTCTGTCGGCCCAACCCAATTCATCAATCGTGGACGCCGAACACCAGCACGACATCGAACATGCCCAGTTCCGCTTCTACGACGCCGACCGTGACGGGCCCGTCAACCTCGACAACGTTTTTCTCTGCAACGGGAAAAGCTCGTTTCCGCGCGGCTGTAAGAATCTACAAACCGTTGGGATCGACCGGGCTCGCCTGGAGCAGTTGGAAGATGACACGCTTGGGCTCGGACGCCTGGGCGGAACCGTCACGAACCGTTCAGAAGACGGTCAATTTCGTCTGGGGCCCGGAGAGCACTGGCCATTCGAACGGCGCGGTGATCTGTACTTGGTGCTGACGCGTGAACCGCTGCTGTTCCTTGGGTTTGGCCTTGACCTCTACCACGCCACGGAGGGACTTCGCTGCCACGTGGAAGACAACGGCGACCGCAATCGCCTGCTTTACTACTTTCGTCCCGGGTCGCCACCGTACCCTCCGCACGGCGCGGTCTATGATAATGGCGCGACCCTTCGTGTGCTCGGGGTGCTGTGGACCGAAGATGGTCTCAATTGGCACCGGCAGTTTATTCTCGGTCCAGACGAGTTCGACCGCATCGGCAAACAGTTTTACGGCATGTCGTTCATCCATCCATCGGGAACCGACGGTGAAGGGCGACCCGTGATGAGCAAGCGAACAGCGCAAGCGCAACTGGCTTTCGGAAAACGCAATCTCTATCTGTGCACGATGACCGTGCACCGAGGCATTGAACAGGTACACGCCGTCGAACTGTTCTGGACACGCGATCTTCTGCATTTCCATCGCTTCACTGACCATCGCCGTTGCCTTCTTGAACCCGGCCAGGGAGGTGAGTACGACTGCGGCCAGATCAGGTCTATCGGACAGTACAGCCAGTTCAATGACGAGTGGTGGCTGTGGTATACCGGTGTCAACACTCGGCACAATGGTTACGGCATCATGGCCAGGTATGAGAATCTTGCCCAGCTCAAAGAGGATTACCCGAACCATGCCGAGGCGGCGTACTTCTCGACATGGGAAGGATACTACGAGGACGGTAAACGAACGGCGTATCTCACCTGCCTTGGAAAATGCAAGGCATTTCGACTGGCTCATGCCGAGCCTGAAGATGTCGAAGGGACGTTGATCACACGAAAGCTGCGTGTCGATGGTGACACGTTGCAGATCAATGCCGCCACCGAACCCGGTGGTCAGGTGCGGGTTCAGCTTCTGGATGAAGCGGGAGATGGCCTTCTTGAAAAGGAGACGATCTTCAAGGGAGACGACTTGGCTTTTTGTGTGGCAGACCTGTCATCGTGGAAAGGCCGAACACTGTGCATCCGCTTCAGTCTGCGGCGTGCACGCCTGTACGCCTTTGCTATCGTCGATTCAGAAGTGACTGGACCGCGTTCATGAACGGGGATGAGCCGATCGAATTTCCCCCTGCCTACCAGAGGTCTGTCAACGCGCTCACTCGTGTAGCGCGAAGGGAAAGACGATATTGAGTATTTGGTGCAGACGCGCGAGAACCATGGGAAGCCGTCGAGCCTTTAGTTTCCCAGTTGAATCGGTGGTTGCAGTGTTTCTAGTACAATCGACTTCCTCAAGGTTATTGTCATAATCTTGTCAGTGAATGCACAGAACTGACATTTACTAGGGCATGATAAGCAACGTTCAGGAGCAGGCGTGCTCGACTACATCCCCATAGCCGACGAACAGATCCGCCAATTTGATGGGCAGGGATATCTCGTCATTCGTGATGTTCTCGACAAAGTTACCCTTGCCAGGCTCATCGAGGTCAGCGATCGGCTGATGGCCAGTGACATTCAGGTCAACCGTGAACCCAATTCCCGCGGTCTTTATGACAGCTTTCGCAACAGCATCACCCTCGATGATGCATATATTCCGCTGATGACACACCCGGGAATTCTGCCGCTTGTTATCCATACTCCTGGGTTCGGGCCTGCAGCTGATGACTTCGCACTTGATCTACAAGTATCCCAATCTGCCCGGCACCCCCGATACGCATCGGTCTCCCGGTTGGCACCGCGACTACATGCAAGCAATGAGGACACTGGGGCGCTACAGTATTCCTCGTATTGGGCTCAAGTGCGCCTTCTACTTTACCGATTTGAGCCGGCCTAAGAGTGGCAACACCCTGGTCGTACCCGGTAGCAATGCGGCTAGCGCACCTCTTGAGATACGCGAAGGCAAGGTTGACCCCGAAGGTGCGTTCGAGCCGCTGTTGAATCCCGGCGACTGCCTGATTTTTGAGAACCGTACCTGGCATGCGGGCTCGGTCAACCTGTCTGACCAAGTCCGCAAAGGTATTGTGATAGGCTACGGTTACCGTTGGGTGATGCCAATGGATTTCCGCCGCCAGTGCCCCGGATTTCTCCAGAAGCTATCGCCACTGGAGCGGTTTCTGGTTGGCGAGCAGTATGACATGGTTGAACACTATCAGCCTGACGGTGGTGTAAACCCTCTGGCCGAATGGTGTAAACAGCACGGCGTGCCCACTGCCCGACACTTTGGGCCGGAGAACGTGGTAAAAAATATTTATTGAGATCTGAGGAGTAGGATCGACAAGGGGATCAAGCCACTGGATGCCAGGGCGTATTACGCCTGGACTACAACCGCCACCGTCATGCCCGCCAGTTCTTGTAAATCTCAACATCGATTCCAGCGTGGTTGATGGTTGAAAGAACAAGGTCTTCCATCTGCTTTTCATTCATCGGGGTAAAAGTTCGAGCCAGTTTGACGTTCATATCGAGTATCTTTTCGCTGTCAATACCCGAAACCACGCCGCTGACCGGGAAACTCCACGCATAACGCAAGCAATCAGCGACGGATGCGATATTTCTTGCGGGCAGATTGCCGTAGGCCAGTGTTTTCATGGCCAGGACACCCAGGTTTTTTTCTAAGGCTCGAGGTAAAACACGCTTCACAAAGCTTTGAAAATGTGGGTCGATGCAATTGATTGGAAACTGAAGGGCATCTAGGTCATCTGAGTATTTTTCCAGGACCAATTCGAATACATGCGGTCGGCGATGGCCGGTTAAACCAATATATCGAACTTTGCCTTCTGCCTTGGCTTTCATTGCCGTTTCGAAAGCACCACCTGGCCCAAATAATGTTTCAACTTCCTCATTATTCCACAAACTATGAAACTGCCACAAGTCCAGATGATCGGTTTGCAGTCTTCGGAGGCTGTCTTCAAGCTGTTGCCTAGCACCATCGGCAGTACGGTCAAGGACTTTGGACATCAAGAAGACTTGGTCGCGTTTGCCGCCGGCCAGAGCTTTGCCGAAACGTTCTTCGCTCAGTCCGTCGGCGTACATCCATGCGTTGTCGAGGCAGGTGACACCCATGTCGA
>CAUZAW010000167.1:0-6877 GCA_963577735.1 Phycisphaerae bacterium
CAGTCCAGCAAGGGCCATCGCATGCTGACCAGTTGTGCCTGATGGCGAGCCTAGCGACAAGTGCATGCCTGCCAAGGTGAAGAAGATCGTTAGGATCGCTGGTTCAAAATCCTCAAAGGCCGACTCGACTCGCTTGTTCTTGGCAGCACTTAAGTTGGTCTGCACCATACCCATGAACAGGCAGGCCAATAGGGGAGAGACGCCTAGGCTGTTCGCGATGCCAGAGACCAGTAGGATCGCCACGACGGCGACGGTGGCGAATCGCTCACGGCGGACCGTCAGGCGAGCGACAAGCTCGACGATTAGCCCCATACAGCCTCCGACGCCGACGGCCTTGAGCACGTTCATGGCCGGAACTATGAGATTGGCGGTAAAACCGGCTCCCTCGTCACTGGTCCGGCTGGCAAAAGCGCGCGCAATTTCGAACAGCAGAATGCAGGACATGTTGTTCAGCGCCACTGCAGCGATGAGGGTTTTGACGAAGACCCCCTTGGACCGTGTTTCCTTGACCAAGGCGATGATCGTGGCCGGTGCCGTGGCAATGGCCACGGTGGCAAACAGAAGTGCCCGCGACGGTGACTGACGGCCAAGTACACAGATTACGAGAAATACCACGACCGGCGTAACAATAGACTCGGTAAGTAACAGCAGAAACAGTCGCTTGCCTGCGTTGCGCAGGCGTCGAATATTTAGATGGGCGCCAACGGTGACAGCGATCAGGCCCAGAGCAAAGTGAGTCAGCGGTTCAAGGTTGTGCAACGGTTGGTCGCCGAAGAGGTTCAACCCGATCTTGCCGATAAGCACGCCGGCAAGAATTTGGCCGGTCACACTGGGCAGGCGAACCAGTTTGGCCAACGTGCCGAAGGCCATACCGACCAGGATCACCACTGACAATGTCAGCAGCGGTCCTGCGCCATGCAAATCTGTAGGTAGATTCAAGGTCATCGCCGCGTTGTTATCCGAGTTGTTGTTCTGCCGGGGGGACGTATTTCAGTCATGGGTGCTTGGACGCTGCCAGTCAGGTGTTCTGTCAAATACTAGAGATTTTGCCAAGCATGGCCGGTATTGTCGAGCCGGTCAATACGCGAGCAAGGTGCTGGTGCCCTCTGAGCGGTAAGCTCCTGTATTTTTGCCAGAAACACAATAATTTTTGGGTTTTACATAGGCTCACGGTTAGAATTAGGAGTTATGGGTCAGGACGAACTGCAAAAGCCGGGCTATGGATCGGCGCCGTTGCATGGCATCCGTTGTGTTTTGTGGGGTGACCCGGCTGGACCTGATCCGAGCGTACTGGTCAAAGGGTTGACCAAGCGAGGGGCCAGCGTCTGCATCGTCTGGGACGAACCTTCGGTGATGGTCGAACTGGCAACGGCCGCAACGAAATTGCTGGTGATCGATCAGATTCAGCACCGGCTTGATGCGTCGCGGCTTACAGCGGCGGTGGGGCGGTATTTCCCCGCAGTGTTATGCAAAAAATATATCGCCTGCCCAGCCAGCGGGCGTCAACAACTGGTCGACATAGCGGATACACCTGTTCATGATGATTTAGATTCCCCCGGGCAGAGCGGTGGATTGCCGGCCATGAGTGGTTCACACGCCAGCGAGGAGGCGGTAGGCGATGGTGGGCAAGAAGGTCGACCGTTGGTGACCCAGCAGGAGATGTCGATGCTCATCGGTGAAGTACCGATTGATGCCACGCTTGGCCATGACGAAGCCGATCAAGCATCGGAGTAAAGTCCTTGGTGCAAACGGACTATTTCCCATCACCGATTGACAACCGGCCTCAGCACACGCCTGGCGGGCATATTCTCGCGGTCGGTGCGGATGCCGACCTTGAGGCATCCATTGCCAAGGCGGTGGCCGATGGCAACCTGCACATGCATGTGACCGTAGTGGAGGATTACCTGATGGCATTGGGCCACCTAGCTACGGAAAAGGACAAGCCCAATATCATCATCGGGCTGCTCGATAAGGTGCCCGAGCCGACCATGTCGACGGCAACTGCATTGCGCCGGCTCTGCCCGTATAGCAGATTAATGTTGGTTGCCGGGGCCAACGACCAAAGTCGAGCAGCTGCAGTACAGCAGGCGGGGTTTGATGACTGCCTGATTGCGCCGATTGAGACGTCCATGTTGGCTGACCTGTTTAGCAGGGTCCTGACGCAACGCAGTGATGACCACAAGTTGCGGTCTGCACAGGCAAGCAAACAGTCTGTTCTACGCGAAGTCCGCAGCGGGATCTTCGCCGAGGACTTGGCCCAGCAGGTCGCGGCACACAGCACCGAGGGCGAGTTGGGTGACATCGACTTGGTCGATCACCTGCTGACCAGCGATCAGGACATAGTGCCGCTGGCTATGGGCCTATTGGCCGACCATGCGTCGATTGTGGGCATTGCTTGGACTCCCGTTGGGAAAGACGTGCCTGAAGATCATTTGTCAGTACGGATTGACTTGCGCGGCAAACAGTTCGGTTGGTTGTACGCGCCGCCGCCGGCGACACGACAGGCACTGGCGCCTTGGGCCGGTTGGCTGGCCCGATGGCTGGCAATTGAACAGCGGTGCAATCAGCTTTGGGACCTGGCCCTGCACGATGAGTTGACCGGCGTCTATAACCGCCGTTACCTCAATCGTTTTCTTGAGGTCGTGCTCAAGCGGGCTCGTCACGACCATTTTGGCGTGACCGTACTGGTGTTCGACATCGATGACTTCAAGCTCTACAACGATCGTTACGGTCATGGTGCCGGCGACGAAATTCTGCAGGAAACGGCCAAGCTGATGACCTCGGTGGTGCGTGATCAGGACGTGGTGGCAAGGATGGGCGGCGATGAGTTTGCGGTGGTGTTCTGGGATGCTGAAGCGCCGCGCCGCGCCAACAGCGAGCACCCGGCCACGATTCGCAAGGCGGCGCAGCGGTTCCAGCGGGCGATCTGCCAGCACCGGTTTCCCAAATTGGCCGAGCAGGCGCTGGATACGTTGACTATTTCCGGCGGTATCGCCGGTTACCCGTGGGATGGCCAGAGCGTTGATCAACTGCTGGCAAAGGCCGACGAAATGACCCTGCAATCCAAACGTCAGGGTAAGAACGTTATCACTTTCGGGCCCGGCGCGCAACGCGTTGGTGGCGTGATAAGCAGCGACCCGTACGGCGAATAGACACCCACGTTGCGACGCATTACATATTGGAGGATAATCAACAATTCATTTGTCGGTCAACTGGATCGGCTGTAATGCATTCGGTCGCGAACCACGCACAAGGGAGCACGCAGGATGTCGTTCGAGTCCACCGTTCAAGCCAAAGCCATTGAACTGACACGACTTAGCTATGAGATGACCGCTGCCGCCGGATCGGGACACCCCACCAGCGCAGCAAGCTTGGCTCACATCGTGATCGTCCTGATGTATCAGCACATGCGTTGGGAGCCGGCCAATCCCGGACACATTTCTTCAGACCGGCTGGTGCTTAGCGAAGGTCACGCGGTGCCGATTGTCTATGCGGCCTGCGCGGACATGGGCGTGGGGATCGCTCGTGGGGACGGGACGCTTCAGGCCATGTCTCGTGACGACGCCATGGCATTACGAGAAATTGGGTCGGTGGTGGATGGCCATCCAAACCCGGCCGAAGGCTTTCCGTTTTTCGATGCGGCGACCGGTTCGCTCGGCCAGGGGTTGTCAGTGGGGGCGGGCTTGGCGGCAGCCGCCAAGATGGATCAACTGGACAAGCGGGTTTTCGTGATCATTGGTGACGGTGAAAGCCGCGAAGGGCAGATTTGGGAAGCACTGGATTTTATCCGGGATTACAACCTCAAAGCTGTCTGTCCGATTTTCAATTGCAATGACTACGGCCAGTCCGACAAAGTCAGCGATCAGCAATCGGCGCAGACGATTGCCGGGAAGCTAGAAGCTGTCGGCTTTAACGCGTTGACCATCAACGGGCACGCTCCAGAAGCGATCATAGAGGCTCTAAATGCGCATGCGCAGGCCATCGATCAGCCCAACGCGGCGCCGGTAGCCATTGTCGCCAACACGGTCAAGGGCTGGGCCAGTCCATCGCAACAGGGGCATGGCCATCACGGTAAGGCGGTAGAGGGCGACGAGTTGGCCCAGGCGTTGGCCGATCTTGAACAAACTGGCCGGCAGATCGGTGCGTTAGCGGACAGTGCATTCAGCCGCTCGGTGATGCCCACCGCCAAACCGGTAGAGGCAAAGTGCGATCAAGTGATTGGCCTGCAGCAAGCTTGCCAACGTTACGGACTTACCGAACAGTTTGAAAAAGGCAGCATGGCCACTCGTCGGGCCTATGGCCTTGCTTTGCACGCACTGGGCGAGGCTGATAGCCGCATCGTGGCCTTGGATGCGGACGTGAAAAACTCCACGTTTGCCGAGGACTTTTGCAAGGATGAGCAACTGGCTGGGCGGTTCTTCGAGTGCCGGATTGCCGAGCAGAACATGGTTTCCGTAGCTGTCGGTCTCAGTGCGGCAGGTAGGCGGCCATTTGTTTCGACGTTCGGTAAATTCTTCACCCGCGCCTACGACCAGATCGAGATGGCAGTCAACAGCGGGGCTAACTTCAAACTCACCGGTTCCCATGCGGGTATCACCCTTGCTGCTGATGGCCCCAGCCAGATGGCGCTGCCTGATGTCGCCTGGTTCCGTAGTTTCACCACGGTCAAAAACCACAAAGGTGACCCGGCGTTCTACGTGCTTCAGCCGTCCGATGCGTATCAGGCCTATGCGTTGACCGTCGCCATGGCTGAGTATGATGGGCCTGTTTACATGCGTACGTTGCGGCCAAACCTGGAATTTCTTTACGGGCCTGACAACGTGTTTAAGCTGGGCGGCCACGAAGTGCTCACGGAGGGGCGCGACCTGCTGATCGTGGCCAGCGGTTACATGGTTCACGAAGCCAACAAGGCGTTGAACAAACTCGATGCTCAGGGCATCGACGCGACGCTGGTGGATTTGTACAGCCTGCCATTTGACGAAGAGGCGATCCTGAACCTGGCCAACGCCAACAATGGCATTATCCTGACTATTGAGGACAACTATGGCGGTGCGCTGGGCAGCGCGGTGGCCGACACTGTATTGACCGACGGCGGCGGATTTACCATCAGCCAGATGTTTGTGCGACGTATTCCCAAGAGCGGAAAAACGCCCGCAGACGTCCTCGATTACTGCGGGCTGAGCAATGACCATATCGTGGAACAGGTGATGTCGCTATTGCAGTTGACGGGCACGTAGTCGTTCGCGCGTCGCGGTGATCCTGAAACGCACATGCTGGAATTCATATTTGAAATACTGGCGGAATTGATACGGCGGGGTGGTGGGGTAATGTGGCTGCTGCTGGGGCTGAGCGTGGTGGCCATGGTGTTGGCCTTTGAGCGATGCTGGTTCTGGTTCAAGACCAATTCGTGGAGAGAATCGCAAGTACAGCAGTTGGTGCGGCTATTGCGTAGGGGGCAGTATGATTTGGCCAAGCAGATGGCCGAACCCGACCATGGTGTGTACGGTCGGCTGGTCTGTCACGTGGTGGGGGCGCCGGGTTCTGACGCGGCGCTGGCCGAGGCTGTGGAAATACAGCGATCGCGACTGGAACGCTTTATGCCCACACTTTCGACGATTATTACGGCGGCGCCGATGCTGGGCATTCTGGGCACGGTATTGGGGTTGATCCGGGCACTGAGCGTTTTTTCCGGTGACCAGCAGGTGACCGATCCGCGGCTAATTAGCCCGGCGATCGCTGAGGCGTTGATCACCACAGCGGCGGGTCTTGTGGTGGCGATCGGTGTGTTGTTTCCATATAACGCGTTTCTCGCTCAGGTGGGCAGGTGCCTAGGCCGTCTTGAGACGCTGACAGCCGCCGCTGAAGAGGGGCGGCCACTGGCCGGCAGGCAGGTCAAGGAAGCCAAAAATTCGGTCTAGACAGATACCGAATAAGCTCAATGATTGTCCGTTATTGAGTCCGAATCTATAAAATTAACTTTACCCACGTGGTGTGGCTACCGATTAATGTGGAAGAAAGCCAAGGACTTGGCTACGTCGGCTAAAGGGAATTGCAGATGCTCAGTCCCAACTTGGCTTATATCCGGCCATTTGAGGTCATTCCTTCGCTGCCACAGCCTTTGGCCCCATTGCTGGAGATTGCCAATAACCTCTGGTGGACCTGGCATCCTGAGGCGATGAGCCTGTTTAAGCAGCTTGACAGCAACTTGTGGGATAAGTGCCATCACAACCCGGTGCAGTTGCTGGGGAATTGTCCGCAGAGCCGACTGAATAAGTTGGCTGGCGACGACGGTTTCCTCACGTCGATGCAGCAAGTGCTCGAGACCCGCCGCCGCCACTTCGAGCGCGTGCCGTGGCTCCAGCGGCATGGTAAGGATCCTGGCCAATTTGTCGTGGGCTACTTTTGTGCCGAATATGGCCTGACAGAATGTCTACAGATTTACTCGGGTGGTTTGGGCTGCCTAGCTGGCGACCATCTCAAGTCATCCGGCGAACTGGGGTTGCCGCTGGTCGGCGTCGGCCTGTTGTACCGGCACGGGTATTTTCAGCAGTACCTCAACGACGATGGCTGGCAACAGGAGTATTACCCAGACCTGGATTGTGCCAAGCTGCCACTGGCCGAAGTCACCGATGCGCAGGGCAGGCAACTCAAGGTCTCGGTGCAGTTGTTGGATCACCAGGTGCAAATCGGTTTGTGGAAAGTGCGGGTGGGGAGGATCGATCTTTACCTGTTAGATACCAACCTTTCGGAAAATGACGAGGCTGATCGCGCCATCACCGGCCACCTTTATGGTGGTGACATGGAGATGCGTATCAAGCAGGAGATCGTGCTGGGTATCGGCGGCGTGCGGGCGTTGGCGGCGTGCGGTATTGAACCG
>CAUZAW010000168.1:0-6860 GCA_963577735.1 Phycisphaerae bacterium
TTACCCCCGACGACAAACTACAGTTGGAATCAAGGCTTGAGCAGCTGATTAGTGGCCGCGCAGTGCTTTCCAATCGAATTGCCGAGGCCAGGGCGCATGGCGATTTGAGTGAAAATGCGGAATACCACGCCGCTCGCGAGGAGCAAGGTCTCGCCGAGGCTGAGATTCGACGTCTTGAGCAAAGGCTCAAGGATGCCAAGGTCACTGACAGTTCGGCGCTGCCCGATGACGTGGTTTTCGTCGGCTCAGTCGTTCGCCTCAAAGACCTTGACGATGAGTCAGACGATCTCTACAAGGTTGTCGGTGAATCCAGCGGTAATTTTGACGCCGACGAAATCGAAGTTACTGCCGCGAGCCCGATGGGCGAGGTTTTGATCAAGGCCCGTGTCGGCGAAACGGTCAAAGTTGCCCTGCCCCGCGGCGTCAAGCGCTTCCAAGTGATGGAAATCATGTTAGGCTGACATATAGGCTGACGCCCTCCTCTCACGTGCCATGCAATCTAAAACAAAGATCATTTTGACCATCTGTCTAGCCGCAGTGCTGCTTGTTGGGCTCCCGTTGCCGAACGCAGGCGGACAAAATGCGCTCGGGGACGGCACCGCGCTGGACAGTAATCTCCAGGTTGGCAGCGGCGGGGTCAATCCCCTGCGGCCCGAGCGGGATTATTCACTGGGTAATGACATCATCACCGGCAACGTCACGGGCGCCGCATTTTTCCGCGAAGACGTTGGGTATGGCGCACCGGGCGAATTCATGGGTGAGTTGGGTAGTGACGACCTGTTCCGCTTCCGCGCCCGCAGCACGCCGATGGCAAATCCGTACCAGAGGAACTTATCAGGCCAATCGTATGGGCCAAGCTCCGTGTACCGGTCTTTCGCTTCGCCCAATGCGGGCAGGTTTCTGCCACCGACGGGTCGCCGTATGGTCCGGCCCAACGCCTTTGGATTGTACCGCGGGTACGATATTACCCGCGGCGTAGGTGTTCCAGTTGTGGGGATAACCAGCCCTGTCGCCCAGACCATTAGTCTCCTACCACTGGCCCAGGGACGCATGCTTGAGGTTTTTGCTTCGCCACTTTTGGGTATACGCCAAAATATGCACGACTTGTCCACCCGGCCCAGCCTGCTCAACGCTGCTTCGCCTGACGGGGCACGGACCAGGGCAGATATCGACAAATCTGATGATGGAGATTCCAATGCCGACGAAAATCCCCTGGTCGAACAGCTTGATTCACAGGTCAAGGGAACCGAGCCGACCTCAGTTGGGGCAAAGATGTTCCACTCTTCAATCGAACTGGGCTGGCAACTCGACAACCGGTTGCGTCCCCAGCGCCTATTGGATTCGGAGTTGACCGCCAAAGACAAACTGGAACGGATTGAACGCAAACTTTTCGATCCCCTTGCCCAGCAGCTCGACGAGTCAGCCGACGATGTTTATATGGATCTGTTGCAGCTGATCAACGACCGATACAAAGGCCTGCTCGACGAGGAAAGTGGCTTGACAGACAGCGATGCGGCCGCACAGTCACCCGATACCGAGCCTTCACCATTGTCCTCGCCGATCCTTTTGAACCCTCCTACTGACGATCAATTGCATGACGCCGCTGCGAAGCGCACTGATGCCTTTGAAAGCGCTCTTGGGATCAAGCCGGAATGGAACCTGAACGACTTGGAAACGCTACTGGATCCCGAGGCTGGATCGCTGTTGGAAGAATCCGGTGGCCAGGACGAAGCTCAATCCACTGCGCCCGAGCCCGATACCACGCTCGGTGCCCGTTTTGATCCAATGCAGTTGCTGGACGTCGAGGACCGACGCAAGCTTAAGCGAATACTGTCCGCGATTAACCACGATCAGTCGGGCTTGAAAACTCTGGCAGGCGAACGTGCTACCCATATCAACAGCAAATTGCGCAAGGGTGAACTATTGCTTGTCGCCAAACGCTATTTCGACGCAGAGCACGCCTACCGGCAGGTGTTGATCGCCCAACCCCGCCATCCTATGGCACGTGTGGGCGTCATACACAGCCAGCTTGGCGCTGGCATGATTCGCTCGGCCGCATTTAACCTGCGCACATTATTTGAACAACACCCCGAGATGATCGCCACACGCTACCAGTCCAACCTGCTGCCGGCTGGAAGTCGTCTTAAAAGGGTTCGCGCCGATATTGAAAAGATGATTAAGCGGAGCCACAAGGCACAGCCCGCCATCGTACTGGCCTACCTAGGCTACCAGGTCGGACAACGTCAACTGGTCGTCTACGGGCTGGACCTTGCCCAGGCCCGCAGCCCGCTCGACCCATTGATCGTGTTGCTGCGACGCATCTGGTTGGACGAGCAATCCGCCATACCCGCTCGGTCCGATGCCAATGATGAGCCGTCCAGCAGCGACAGTGCTGGCCAGTCACCCGAGACCAATTAAGTGAACAACGCGATTAATCCGCACCCTGCTGCGCGACCCGATTATACCGGCGCCGTGGACGGCGATACTGCCTTGATTGATACACTTTCCCCGTTCGTTGATCTGCCGCACCTGATTGCCATCCAGCATACCCTGTCGAAGCTGACCGGTATTGACCTGCGCCTGCTTGACCAAACCGGAAAGCCCCTATCCGGTAATGCAGACGATCCGTCGCACGATCACAATGCCCGACACGTGGCTGCTATTCTCGCCGAAGGCAAGCAGATCGGCGCAATAGACGCGGCGTTAAATACACAACTGGATCGTGAAAGTGTTACCCGATTCGTCGATCTCTGGGCAGCTGATGTATCCCAGCAGTGCGCCCGAGGCATGCAGTTGCAACAGCGAGTCGAGGAACTGGATGTGGTATACACATTGAGCACACTGCTGGCAGCACATCGCGACCTGCAACAGGTTCTTGACGCCGGCGCTCGCAGTGCTGCCGAGGTCATGCAGGTCAAGGCCGCCAGTATCCGCCTGCTCGATGTCGAAACCGGCGAACTGGTACCCAAGGCGGTTTTCAATCTTTCGCAACAATATCTCGACAAGGGACCCATCATTGCCGAGAAAAGCGAACTCTACCGGCGTACGCTTGCCGGTGAAGTGACCTACGTCCAGGACATGGCCACCGACCCTCGCGTACTCTATCCCGAGGATGCCCGGCGCGAGGGCCTGGTCTCCATTCTCGCCTCACCCATGATTTACCAGGGCCGGGCCATCGGTGTTATCCGCCTCTACACCGGCCGGCAGCGGCAGTTCTTACGCTTAGAGATCAACATGCTCCGCACGGTCGCCCAACTGCTGGGCACCGCCATTGAAAACGCACGACTCAACGCCGACCATCTCGAACACGAACACATGCAGCGGCAGTTGCAACTGGCCGCTGACGTGCAGCGCCGCATGTTACCGGCCGCACCGCCTGACTTGCCTCCTTTCGACATCGCCGCCCGGTACGTCCCTTGTCTTGAACTCAGCGGCGACTTTTATGACTTTATCCAGCTTGACAGCCACATGGGCATTGCCATCGGAGACGTCGCCGGCAAGGGCGTCGCCGCAAGCCTGCTGATGGCCTCTGTACGGGCCGCCCTGCGTGCCTATGCGCAGGATATCTACGACCTTGATCAAATCATCGCCCACGTCAATGTCGGCCTGACCCGCGATACGCTCGACAATGAGTTCGCCACACTTTTTTACGGTGTCATCGACCCGTCAACCATGCGCATGACTTATTGCAATGCTGGCCATGATCCGCCTTTGCTGTTGCGCGACGGGGAAATACAACGGCTCGCTCGCGGTGGAATGATCGTTGGCGTCGATGCCCAGCAACAGTACGAAAAGGGGTTGATCACCCTACAGAGAGGCGACCTTATCCTGCTCTATACCGATGGATTAACCGATGCGCAGAACTTCCAGTGTCAAAACTTCGGTCTCGAGCGCGTCATCGCCGCGATGCACGACCGTGCTGATATGCAGGCCCACGACGTGCTCAGCCACGTACTCTGGGAAATGCGCCGATTCGTCGGCCTCAACCGTAGCGTGGACGACACCACTATAGTGACCATCAAGGTCAAATAGATTTTTCTGTACTGCTTGACGATGCATTGCTTGTGCCTGCACCAATTAAAATGCATCCGCGCATGGGCGATTCATTTTAAATTCCTTGGCGACCAGTTACAATGGTGTTTATGCGATTGTCCGCACCACAAGTTCAGGTGTATCGAGAGAAGGGATATCACGTTTTTGGCCCATTGCTGACGCCGGCGGAGGCCGATCGGATGGGGGGCATCTATATGGATTGCCTGAAAAACTATCGGTCAAACCATCCCAGCCAGCGGGTGAGCAATCTTCGGGACCGTGATGGTAGTGGCCAAGGCACGGGCGAATTTTGGAAATTGCGTTGTGCCCACCTGATGGACCCGTGTTTTGATGCGATCATGCGTGGCAATCGCTTGCTTGACGCGGTGGAGAGCCTGATTGGCCCGAACATCCGCGTGGTGGTATGCCAAGGTTTATACAAGCCGCCGTACAAGGGGCATCAATTTAACTGGCACCAGGACAATCATTATTTTCAAATCGACAAGCCCGATGGAGTGGTCAGTTGCTGGTTGGCATTAGACGACGTGACGATTGACAATGGGTGCATGT
Source organism: Phycisphaerae bacterium (assembly GCA_963577735.1). GTDB lineage: Bacteria > Planctomycetota > Phycisphaerae > Phycisphaerales > Phycisphaeraceae > CAUZAW01. The sequence goes on from CAUZAW010000168.1 coordinate 4,603, forward strand.
GGGTGCTCCCCGGTGGGCATCGGCATGTTGCCAAGCATGATGTGGATTCCAGTGACGGCAGTTCCTACATTCCTGGCGTGGACGAAACAGAGGCTGTGGCCATTGAACTTAAGCGAGGCGAGTGCATGTTTCATCACGGCCTGATGCCACACCGCACGTTGGCGAACAAGACCTCCTCGCATCGCCGTGCCTTGGTGATCCATTACATGGACACTTCTGCCAGGTTGCCGCAGTCGCGTGTCCAGGAACCCGCCCAGAACACGCCGGTCATACGCGGGGCAGGTGCCGGTGAGCCGTAGATATGCAAGGCATGTAGCATTTAACGCGATTTATCTCTTGGTCGCATCCCGGCAAAGTTCAGGATCGGTTTCGGTTATCATCTATCCAGTTCTTGGACAGATAAACCTGTAAATTTTGATGCAGAATATTTTATTGCGGCCGGTCAGGCATGGCATCAGCATATTTCTTTGTAATTTAGAGAAATAGAACCCATAGATTTTTGCCGCACACGTCTGGGTGTCAAATTGAAGATGGAATCCTCGACAATGAACAAACACTATGTAGTTAATCGTCCGCCGTTACGCCAGTCGGCATTCGTGGCTTTGCCACTTGGGGCAGTTAAGCCACGTGGTTGGCTGAAGGATCAACTGGTTGTTCAAGCAAGGGGGCTTACCGGTCACCTTGATGAGTTCTGGAAAGCCAAGAAGTCAATCTGGAAGGGCGATTCTGCCAAATGGGAAAGATCGGAAGATATATATTCGGCCAGGGCTGTTCCAAATTTTCTCGAAGGGCTAGTCCCCCTTGCCTACCTGCTGGAAAACCAGCGCCTCATCAACAAGTCAAATAAATATATAGAATGGATTTTGTCGAGCGGCCAAGCCGATGGCTGGTTCGGTTTTCCCAGAAACAGCAATCGAGGTCCGCAGGTCTTCGTTGCGAGAATGCTTACCGAGTATCATGAGGCTACCGGCGACTTGAGAGTGATTCCGCTACTCTCAAACTATTTTGCCGATCTTCTGAAAACTCCCTTTCCCGGTTGGCCCAAGGAACTTGTGCGTCGCAACAGCAATATCAGCTACACCAACAAGGCGGTTCGTGATTATTACGCAACGGGCAGTGACGCGATTAATGTGAGGTTGCTGGTCCAGGCAGTCAGAGGCATGGAAAATGCCGTTTTCGGGCACTGGCTTTATAACCGCACCGGTGAATCACACATTCTTGAGGCACTCGAAAGTTTGCAGGCCAGGTGTTATGACTGGACCGCTCATTACCTGAACTTTCCCTGGAAGAAGGCTGTTGGCAAGAAGGTACAGGCTTCGCTGCCGTTTGCCTACGCCGGCCATGGCGTGAACCTGGCCATGGGGTTGAAGCATCCCGCCCTGCGGTACCTGCACTGGCACGACAAACGCGACGCGCAGGCAACGTGGAGTGCCATTAAGGCCCTGGACAGATACCACGGGCAGATATGTGGCAGGTATGCGGCTGATGAGCACCTGTCAGGGACACGGCCCACGCAGGGTACTGAATTGTGCGCGGTGGTGGAGAACATGTACTCGATGGAGAAACTCATAGAGATATTCGGGCGGGTCGACCTTGCAGACCGCCTTGAGGCTCTGTGCTATAACGCTCTGCCAGGTACCTGCACGCCCGACTTCTGGGCGCATCAGTATGATCAGCAGACAAATCAGGTCCTGTGTAATGAGGCAAAAAGGGACTGGATATCAAACCCGGATACGTCGAATCTATATGGCCTGACGCCGCACTTCATGTGTTGCCTGTTCAACATGCACCAGGGATGGCCCAGGTTTGTGACGCGGATGTGGATGGCTACGCACGACCAGGGGCTTGCCGCAGTGGCTTATGGCCCCTGCGAGGTGAAGGCGAAGGTTGCAAACGGCCAGGAAGTCACGATCACTGAGGACACCGATTATCCTTTTGACGGCGCCATTACGTTTACGGTCAAACTCTCCGGCCAGGCGACTTTCCCCCTTCATTTTCGCATCCCTTCCTGGGCGCAGAATGCAACAATCACTGTGGGGAAGAAAAGAATATTTGCTCAAGCAGGTACGTTTGCCGTTCTTAGTAGAAGATGGAAGTCAGGTGATAAGATAAAAGTCGTTTTTCCCATGAACGTTCGTACTGAAACCCGTTACAACAAGGCAGTATCGATTCAACGGGGGCCGCTCTATTTCTCGCTGAAAATAGAAGAGCACTGCAAGAAGCTAAAGAGGCACAGCGCGAAGTTTCCTGCGATTGAC
>CAUZAW010000169.1:0-6830 GCA_963577735.1 Phycisphaerae bacterium
CCGGATCCGTATGTCGCCAGCATTGCCGTAAAGAATCCGACCGTGCTGAACGACGGCCTGCCCTGGGATATCATGATCGGATACTTTAAGCCCGCGCGGGAGGATTTCGACGGACCTGATTATTCAAACCAGGCATACTTCATGCTCGTCAATTTATTGCGGCAGACGGATACAAGCCCTGTCGACACCCGCCAGTCGATAACCGTCGAATTTGATTTCGGGACTTCAGGTATTACCAGCCTACAGCGTTTAAGCCGCCAGACGGGCAGGGTTGAAACAATTCCCTTGGTTCATATAAGCGGTTCAAGGTATCGATTCACTCTGGAACTTCCCGGGGGGACAGGCGACTTATTTAAATATCAAACGGGCGCGCCTTTTGTGCTCAGACATTAACTGCCCAATGTAGTCAAAAGTAGACAATCCACCAGGCCATAGCAATCGGACCCGCCAAGAACAGCCCGGCGAATGGCACATCAGCCATCCATAAGGTTGAAGTCGGCGGCGTCCAGGACGACCCTTCGGGAACGCCGAGACGGCCAGCCCCGCCTCTTGCCTCGATATCAGCACCGGCCTTTAGGAGCACTTCAATCACTGCCGGGTTTTCATTGGAAAACGCAGCCCACCCTAACGGGGTCGAGGGGGTCTTATCTCTCGCCTCGATGTCCGCGCCAGCCTTTAAAAGTTTTCCGATTGCCTCGGGGCTGCCAAGCGTAACGGCGTTTATCAGTGAGGTGTCCATTGGTAACATTCTCGGCAGGTTTGCGATACTGGGACCTGTGTTTAGTTAGTCCGGATGAACCGTTCTCTTACGCGCCCGTGGTGATCGATCGTCTGGAGCCGCAGTGCGTCGGTGTCGAGCGCCGCCTGCACGAAGTGAAGGTACTCGCCTTCGCCCATGAACCCGCCGGGTCCGTGGTTCGTCCCCGCGCCACCGGAACACACCTGAACCACGCCCTCATGCTCCTGTACATCGAACGCGATGATGTGCGAGCAGAGGTAAGCCGACACGCCGCGTCGCACCAGCACCGACCAGAACCGCTCGCCCTCCTCTCCGATCACGCACCACTTCGGTTGCTCGTTGTACCCGTTCACCGGGAACACGGGATGGTGCCCGATTACAATCTTGTGGCGCAAGTGTTCGTGTTCTGCCAGCACGCCTTCCAGCCATTCACACTCAACGTGCCCGTACCCGTCGAGGCCGGTGAAGCTCGTGTTAACGAACACCATCAGCAGGTCCCGCCGCTGTACCCAATAGCTCAGTCCCTCCTGCCCCGCTGGGCCGTTGCGAGGAATGTTCGGGAAGACGTCGCACCATACGCGTTCCGACTTCTCGTCGAACGTGTTGTGGTTGCTCGTCACGTGATAGACCGGAGTCCGGCCGGTATCGAGCCAGCACATCTCTTTGTCGTGCCAGTACGTCCATTGGCGGCGCAGGGCTTCGGGATCAGATTCGTAACCCGCGATGTGATCGCCCAGAAACACGACAAACTCGGGCGCCGGCGCCATCCGCCGGAGCGTGGCATTGATCTCAGCGAAGTTCCTCTCGTTCCGCTTGCCCGGCACGCCCGAGCAGCAATCGCCGTAGAACACAAACTGGTGTCCCTCGCCGTGCGGCAACAGTGCGGGGATGGGCTGCGGATTCATCCTCGCTATCCTTGTCTGGTGAGACGGTTATCCATTGGGTTGATGATACTGCGTCGCGGGCTTGGGGATCGAGTTCAAATTGTCTCTAAGCCGGCATTTCCCATTTGAACTCTGCCTCAGCTACACCGCCGGGTTTGTGCCCCCCATCATAACGCCCCCCCCAAGAATCGAAGACTTGCCGGGGCGGCAACGCCCCAACACCGGGCCGATCGGCGATTCGACCGGCGGTTTGGGTGCTCATTCGGTCCGTTTGGGGGCCACCGAGACGCACCGATCGCGCGAAAATGGGTACGGGTCATCTTGTGAAGCTTCGGTCGTTTCACGCCGGCCCGGCCCTCGGCGCGGTGACGGCGAAGCGGCGGATGCGGCGCAGGATCGCCCGATACAGTCCTCGCGGGATCGCCATTGTCAATGCTAACCATGTACAACTCGCGGCCGTCCTGATCCTTGGCGCTTATCTTGCAGGCTTCAATGTCAATGTCATAACCAAGCCATTTGATTTGGTCTAGGAGATATTTGGTTAACGAGCTAGACATGATGCCTGTTTTATAACTGTGGCGATTTGGAGCGTCAATAGATTTCCATGAAAGGCGGCAGTACGGGCTGTTAAGCAGTATAAAACTCTTCAGTTATCCAGCCTCCTCTGGTATACTCGTCTAAAACGTGTGTTCTTTGCGTTTGTTTAACGCAGTGGAGGTTAAGGGATGAGCATTCTTTCTACATTGAAATCTTCTATCACAACCCTGGTATTGCTGACGGCGATTGCCATGCCTGTGCATGCGGCGGTCACAACGACAGGTGACGTGGACCCCGGCGGTGCAACAGATCCTTGGGCGGTTGGAGGCACCTTGAAAGTTGGCAACTCAGGTAACGGCACACTGAGCATTACTGCGGGTGGTGAGGTTACTAACCACCACGGTTACCTCGGTTTTTTTGGGGGTTCAACCGGTGAAGCAACGGTCTCCGGTTTCTCGGGGTGGAACCACTCAGGCGTTCTGAGTGTGGGTCGTTATGGCTCCGGCACGCTGAACATTACCGACGGTGGCGAGGTTACTAATACTTCTGATTCTTACGATGGCTTCATCGGCCGCTTTCCCGGCTCCACCGGTGAAGCAACGGTTACCGGCGTAGGCTCACAGTGGCACAATTCAGATGATCTGTGGATTGGTGGCAATGATTCTGAGGCCGGTGGTACAGGCACATTGAATCTTTACGACAGCGGCTTGGCGACGGTCACGAATACCACCAAGCTGTGGGACACGGGAACACTTAACCTTGATGGCGGCAGCCTGATCACCGGATCGTTCGACAATAGTGAAGCGGGGACCTTCAACTTCCATGACGGCACGTTGACGGTTAACGGTGCCGGTGGTGTGTTCAATCCAGGTGTCGATGCTTTCAGTATCAATGGTGACGCGGCAGATGATGCGCCCCATCTGGTCATCGCCAATACAGCCACCACCACACTGGCAGGTGATTTGAAAGTTGGGCAAACACGCCCGGGCTTTCTTAGCGTGGAATCTGGGGGCGTGGTTTCCAATGCACTCGGTTTACTCGATGGCGAAGCAACAGTTACCGGCTCCGGTTCACAGTGGGATAGCTCGGATTATCTCATTGTTGGCGAATACGGTGACGCAACGCTGAACATCATGGATGGAGGCGTGGTTTCAAATACAGGAGGTTCCATCGGTACCATGACCGGCTCGGCCAGCGAGGCGACGATCACCGGCGCAGGCTCTCAGTGGAACAACTCAGAGAATCTGTGGGTGGGCGACTATGGCTCCGGCACGCTGAACGTCACCGATGGCGGTTTGGTTACAAATATAAACGGTTACATCGGTGAGGATGAGTTCTCCGGTGGAGGAGTGGTGGTTACTGGATCGGGTTCGCAGTGGAACAACTCAGGCGACTTGTATGTGGGTAACTCGGGCGTTGGAACATTAAATGTCCTAGATGGAGGCGTGGTTTCCGATGAACTCGGTTCTCTCGGTCAGGGATCCGGCTCAACGGGCACGGCGACGGTCACTGGCTCTGGTTCACGGTGGGACAACTCAAGCGCCCTTCGAGTTGGCGCCGGCGGCACGGGCACCTTGAACGTCGAGGCGGGTGGCGTGGTCTCCAATAGGTGGGCGTACGTGGGGCTCCAAGGTGGTTCAACGGGTACGGTGACGGTTACCGGTTCCGGCTCACAGTGGAACAGCTCGTTCTCCATGTCTGTCGGTCGCGCTGGCACCGGCACACTGAATATTGAGGCCGGCGGCGTGGCTTCCAATAGGCTAGTTTGGATCGGTCAAGAATCCGGCTCAACAGGCGAAGTGACGATCACCGGCAGCGGTTCGCAGTGGAATAATTCAGGCAAATTGTATGTGGGTACCGCAGGCGACGGCACGCTGAACATCACCGATGGCGGCCAGGCCAACAATGTAGAAGGTTCCCTCGGTCACGAATCCGGCGGCACGGGCACGGTGACGGTTACCGGGTCTGGTTCGCAGTGGAACAACTCAGGCAAATTGTATGTGGGCCGGGATCAGCCAAGCACGATGGGGATTTTTGATGGTGGCGTGGTTTCCAATACAGTTGGCTACATCGGTTATGTCTCTGGTGCAGCGAGTGAAGTGACAGTCAACGGTTCTGGGTCAAAGTGGAACAACTCAAGCAACTTGTACGTGGGAAACGGATGCTCCGGCACGCTGAATGTAGAATCTGGGGCGGTGGTTTCCAATGCATGGGGTTTTCTCGGTTATGAATCTGGCGCAACTGGTGAAGCGACGATCACCGGTACTGGCTCGCAGTGGAATAATTCGGAGTCCCTGTGGGTGGGCATCGAAGGCGTCGGCACGCTGAACATTGAGGCAGGCGGTGTGGTTAACAATATATACGGTCAACTAGGTCAAGAATCTGGCGCAACCGGTGCGGCAACGGTCACTGGTACGGGCTCACAGTGGAACAATTCAAGTAACCTGTACGTGGGTACCGCGGGGGGCGGCACGCTGGACATCGAGGCAGGCGGCGTGGTTAACAGTGCAGGCGGTTATATCGCTCTCGGCGGTGACTCCTCCAGTGTGGTGACTGTTACTGGCGAAAACTCGCAGTGGAATAATTCGGAGTCCCTGTGGGTGGGCATCTCTGGCGCCGGCACACTGAATATTGAAGACGAAGGCCTGGTCACGGTAGGTGATACGACATTCATTGGTGCCGCAGGCACGGTCAACCTGGCTGGCGGGCGTTTTGAATTTGGCCAGACCACGTTGGCGGAATTCAGTACCATCAATGCAACTTCAGGATCCTGGGCCGGTGATGTCATGATCACGGGTGTGAACGATGTGGCTTCACTCACTGCATTGCAGAATTCACTGGTGGAATTAAACGAAGTGGCAGCAGTCAATGAAGGTCTTCTGTATGGCAGCGCCATTTTAAAAAGCTCCCTGGATAACCGGACAACCGGTGAACTGCGTACCACCGCCAGTCAGTGGGTGCGTTTTGAAGGTGACAGCAATATCAACGCCGGTGAAATCAACAACTTCGGCGGGCAGGTGGACTTTGCGCAGGATCTGACCAATGCAGCCGACGGCTTTATCGGTGGCGAGGGGCAGTTTATTGCTGATGGTGGTTGGACCAACCAAGGTGTGATGGCCTTTAGTGGTAAGACACATATCCTGGGCGACGTAGTCAATAACACCGGCGGCCAGATCGTCACATCCGGTGGTGCGACCACGACGATCTTTGATGACCTGGAACACAACGGCGATGAAATTCGCACCAGCTCAGATAGCCGGACTGTCATATTCGGACAGGCCAGTGGTAAAGGCCCTTACACCGGTGACGGCACCGTCTATTTTGAAGGTGACTTGCGACCAGGTAACAGCCCCGGCACCGTAACCTTTGGCGGCGACGTGGTTCTGGGAACCACTTCCACCACGCAGATCGAACTGGGTGAAACATCTGACCAACTCTTGGTTGATGGTAATGCATCTCTTGACGGTGAGTTGAACGTTGAGTTGCTTGGTGACTTTACACCCGACCGGGGTGACCAGTTCCCTGTCATCACCGCCGGCACGCGTGATGGTGAGTTCGACACCATTGACGGCATACAAGTTGCAGCAGATCTGACTTTGGTACCGATCTACGATTACGCAGGTCACATTGGCCTGATGCTGATTGCTGCAGCGCTCGGTGACGCGAACTTCGACGGAATCGTGGACGTGACGGATCTTGGCATTGTCGGTGCGAACTTCAACGCCACTGACATGCAGTGGGACACCGGCGACTTTAATCTCGACAGCATGACAGACGTAGCCGACCTTGGCATCCTCGGTGCCAACTGGAGCGCATCGCAATCAACAGGCAACACGTCGGCTTTAGTCCCTGAACCTGCAACGCTATCGCTTCTTGCGATGAGTGTGCTGGTGGTTGGGCGAAGGCGGCGTTAAGGGCCATCAGGTCGTGCTAGTCTCTTATGGCAGTTCAACGAGTTGGCTACAGAGGAGGATGCCAACTTCACTCTCTCCTCATCTCTTCAACCATTGCCATGATGCCACGTCGAACAGCGGTTGGGAGAGACGGCCAAACGCCGATCAGGTGAGCCATATCGCCATCGCCGCTCCTTGGTGTGGCAGCAAGTGCGCCGCATTTTGCGCCGCCTGATCCAGAATCTGCATATTTCTCGGTAAATTGAGGTATAGTTCGAGTCCTGTATCGCCCATTCGCTGAATTCCTGAGGGGGTGCAAGAAGTCGCAATTAGCTGCAACCTCTCGCAATCACTAGAACTTACAGATCCAAGTGCTTCCGAAGGCATTTGAGTTTTCGAGTCATTTCGGCTGCTTTCGTGCGCCTTCGACGTCGGATTTTGCGTCGCTTTTTTTGTCGCCTGTTTGAAGTGATCTTCAGTCACTTGCAGGTAGTGCTTCACCGCTACGGCCACGCTGTTGCCGATCCAAGCCGCGGCCACGTGGGCGGGGAACTGATCCGCCAATTCTGTCTCCCGGGTTGACCGAAGGTTCTGCCACAGCTTCGGTCAAGCCAGTTGACCATCCATAGCGAAAATAAACTAATATTTGCGTTGGTGTTATTTATGTGTGCAGGTTATGGGTAAGTAATATGCCAACGGAATTTTATCAGATATTACGCAACACTGGGTTGGTGGAAAATTTCTCAGATGAAGCGGTTAAGGCGATCGTCAAATCTC
>CAUZAW010000170.1:0-6814 GCA_963577735.1 Phycisphaerae bacterium
AGTTCTACTGGCCAAACCTTCGAACAACGGGATACCCCGCAAGGCATTAGAGATCTCGTGTTTGAAATTGAGTGGGATCACATCCATCCCGGGCAGGATATTGCTATGGGCCAGCGCGTTGTAGGTCATTACACCGGCGCTGAAGAGAAAGCCGATCCAGAAGGCCGCGTTGACGAAGATGGGCGGAAACCAGCGAGACGAATCATCCGACTCAGGAATCAATGCTTCGGGCAGGCGGGCAAGGGGAAAGATCAACTTGTCACGGCCCGTCCAATATCCCAATACCACGTAGGCGAGAAAATAGAAGGACCCGTAACAGGCCAGGACGAAGACCATCCAATAGGCGACCGGACCGATCCATGCTGACCAGGGAATCTTGAAGAATACCTTGCTGTAGTAAGTCCACCATTTACCCCACCCATCTTCCTCGTGTGGTTTGGTGACAACGACTCCTTCGCGAAACAGGAGTATCACTTGTTTGGAGGCGTTGTGCTGGTAACAGGCACGGATGGTGGGCACGGCGGCAGTCATCGCCCCGCCACTTTGCCCCGAGGAAAAAGATTGGATATCACGCAGGGCCGCTTCGAAGATCTGTGAATCGACGTGGTCACCTTCCACCACACGCCGCAGCGTATCGGCCGGGTGCCCCTTGCTTCCAACCGCCTTGCCGTCCGCAACCGTCCGCGTGAGCACGGCTTGAATCGCGTCGAGCGCCCGCTGCCTGTCTTTGTAAGGCGGATCATCGGTGACCGTCAAATAGCCGCCGGGATTCAGGTAGGGCAGCAGATCGCGATCCCATTTCCTCTGGGCATCGTTCCAATCCGGGTTCCAAGGCGCCGCGATCAGGGGAACGAGTTGGTCAGTCAACCCAAACGTGGCGATTCCCGCAGTGACCATCATGGAAGCAAAGACGGTCATCAACTCAGCGCGGCCCAGCGGGCGAATCAGCCGGGTCAGTCGCAACAATGGGTTCAACCCCAGTACCATCAACAACAGGGCGGCAAAGCCGGTAACCGTGATCAGCGTCGAAGTCATCCACACCTGAGCAATATTGGATGCGGTGATGGTGAGCACGGCCTGCAGCACGCACAGCAGAATCGAAAACGGAATGATAAACCAGCGAACGTGCAGCGACCCTGGCTTGGCGGGACTACCTTGTGACGGTTGGGCCTCCGGCTCATTCGCAAGACCACTCAAATTCACTCGTTTATAAGACGATTGTTTCATACAGGGTCAGGTGTTGGCAAGGCGGAGAGCGTGGCACTTATCCAAGCATACACGGCCGACAACCAGTACGGCGTTACTTGATCCCGGCATCTTGCAGCAGCGCGCCTAGCTAGCAAACTCCCGTTGACTACACGCCATGACAGCCAACTGAGACAATCATTGTACTTATCCCTATGGGTTTTACCAAAACCAATTATGCATGCTAAAATTAATGATTGCATAGGACAAAAAACTGATCCGCCCCAGTCTACTCGACGAGAAAAATGCCCCTTACGCTCCAAGCAACATCCACAACTTCGACCGGACGGCCTGCAACAGGCAAGAACAAACCCGGATTTACACTTATCGAACTGCTTGTTGTCATTTCAATCATTGCGATCCTGATCTCGCTGCTGATGCCTGCGTTGAAGAAAGCCAAACGCAATACAAAACTGATAATGTGCTCAAGCAACCTGCGTCAAATTGGGATCGGCTTGGGAGCCTACGTAACTAACTACAACGGCCGGTACCCTCCGCCGGCGGGATACTTGACGTTTTACCAAGAATCAACAGGTGTCGATAACCGCGATGCGTTGGTTGAAATCTCAGGCGGGCGAGCCGCCTGGCTCTATTTCTGCCCGCTAAACCCCCGCTCCATCTCCCACCCGCACCAGGCTGAAAACTGCCCCTACCCCGAGGACCCCTACGCGAAATATTTTTATGTAGGCTACTGGGCAGGGCAAAATACCTATGGGGCATCTTACGATTTCTTGTTCTTGCACAAGGACGACGGTGTTTTTTTCAGTTGGAACTGGTCGGGGGCAGGCACCCTCGACGCCGCTGCCCCTTATGAACCTCTCGTGGCCCAAAACGCCATTGTCACCGACCAGAATTCATCGTCACCATCGCGTGGAGATACTTGGCAAAATCCAGGCGATGTGGCCCACAGCGTAAGCGGGGACCGTTATGACCCGTTTATGGATGCGAATGCGCTCTACGGTGACGGGCACGCAGAAACACACAACAAACCCCAGAACTACGTGGGCAGATCTGACGGCGTCAATTATTGCTGGTAAGAACGCTGCTGTAGCCTTAGAGCCACACGATCCACATCCGTGCCGCGATATGGGTACTCGACGTCATTCGAGGTTGGCATGATGTGCGAACATCTGCTGTGCTGACAGCCCCTGCCGCTGCATCATGGACAGAATCATCAGATCGAGCAGGACAAACAGGCATTGTTCAAACAACGCCCCCATCGGCTGGATGGAAGCAACAGCCCCGGGCGTCTGCGTGGCCTTGGGCGAAGGCGCGGCAATTTTCACGACGTCGTCTGCCAACAAGCCGATCGGCGACTGTGGATCAATGGTTAATAAAAGCAACCGGGCCCCCAGGCCCTTGGCCTTTTGGGCGCTGGCCAGCAAAGAAGCGGTACGGCCAGAGCCCGAGCCAATAAGCAGCAGATCGTCCGACTCGATGTTCGGCGTCGTCACGTCACCAACCATGTAAGCGGTTTTTCCCATGTGCATCAATCTCATGGCGTGGGCACGGACCGCTAGGGCACTGCGACCGGCGCCGGCCAGGAATACCCGCTTGGCCACGGTTATCTGCTCTATAGCCCGGTCAACACTGGACACATCGACGGTCTTGAGACAGCGGTCTATTTCCTGGGCCACTGACTTGATTTGCTGGTCCAACAATATCTTGGTCATGATGTACCGATCAATGCATAAATCGATGCCGCAGCTGCGCGGCGATCCGGCTGGTTCAGGATAGCGCCGCCTACCACGACGATGTCCGCCCCGCGATCAAGTGCCATCCCGACCGTGTCGAGGCCGAGGCCGCCGGCAACCGCAAGCTGGCATGATACCGCGCTGCGGATACGCTCCAGATCAGCCAGCGGGTCAACGTCGGTGGCTTGGCGGTCATAGGCGGTGTGAACACAGAGTATCTCTACGCCCATCTGTTCCAATTGGCGAGCCCTCTCAACCGGATCGGCGGCATTGATCAGGTCAACCATGATCTGCCCTTGCTGCTCATTGGCCGCGTCGAGCGCCTGGCGAATAGTCAGATCATCGGCAACGGCGAGCACGGTGGCCAAATCAGCGCCACGACCAAAGGCCGAGGATGCTTCAATACGCCCAGCGTCCATGATCTTGGTATCTGCCAGATAGCGACGATCGCTGCAGCATGACTTGAGGGCCTCAAGTGCCGACAAGCCCTCCTCGATCAGCAGTGGCGTACCCACTTCGGCGATGTCGAAACAGGGATACACCTGTTCGAGGATGGCCACAGCCTCACCGGTGGTTAAACAATCAATCGCCAGTTGAAGCAGCGGGCCTCGGTCACGTGTCATGGGTGATTCCAAACAGGTTATTTTAACGACAAATACCTGACCCTTTTGTTCGGGGCCGAACGCTGAACCATGCGCTTAAGTGATATTCGAATCGCATGCTAGATTAAAAGCTGCATCGTGAAAACTCATCCGTCCTGGCGATCGTCCGCAAGCGGACCAATCTTTTCAGTCACGTTGGCGGCGAATCTGCCTTTGTTGTGCCAAAGGCAAAGGCCGTCGAGCCATTTTCTGTCACGGCCAATAACCTGCAGAAACTTAATGGCCAAGACTATCACGTCACCAGTTGCTGAGCGTATTTTTCCCCCCGCAGCATCTGGTCGGTCGGCACCATGGTGATGCAGTCCCATGGACAAACTTGCGCGCACAACGTGCAGCCGATACACCGAGGCAGATCGATCGAGCAAAGTTGCATAACCTGAGCATGCTGGTGACCCTCGAAAGTATCAATGCAATCGACGGGGCAGACTGCCACGCAAGCCTCGCAACCAGTGCACATATCCTCATCCAACAACGCCAATTGTTTGGGTAGTTTCTTGGCCATGCTGTAATTGTACGTACACTTTCAGAAAATTCCCATATCAGCTACATTGGCCTAATGCGTTACGCCATGATCATGGCCGGCGGATCGGGAACGCGACTGTGGCCCATGAGCAGGGCATCGAAGCCCAAACAACTGATCCCGTTTATCAATGGCCGATCGTTGCTGCAAATCGCGATGGATCGGCTCAAGGATCTGCTGCCGGCCAAGCAAATTTATATTTGCGCCGGCCAGTCGCATCGCCAGGAAATCCTCGATACGATCGAGGGGATCGACAACGAACGGATACTGGGTGAACCGGAAGGTCGCGATACGCTCAACGCCGTTGGGCTGGCGGCAGCTATCATCGCCCAGCGCGACCCCGAAGCGACCATCGCCGTGTTCACCGCCGACCACGTCATCGAACCGGCCGATCAATTCCAGCAGATTGTCAACCAGGGCTACGAGGTCGCCGAAACCGACTCCAGTACCCTGGTCACTTTCGGCATTACACCCACAGCCGCAACGACGGCTTACGGCTACCTGCAACTGGGTGATCCTCACGGTCAAAGCGGCGCCCGACTGGTTGACCAGTTCAAAGAAAAACCTGACACGCCGACAGCCAAACAATACCTTGACGCCGGACCGCATCGCTATCTGTGGAACAGCGGGATGTTCGTTTGGCAGGCCACCACGCTGATGCGTTGTATCGAAAAGTTCACTCCACTAAACCATGCGGGGCTGCAACGACTGGGCAAGGTTTGGGCCAGTGATCAGCGGGCCGAGGAACTGAACAAGATTTACCGGCAACTACCAAAAGTCAGCGTGGACTATGCGGTCATGGAGCCTGCGGCAGATGACGCGGATTTCCAGGTGGTGGCGTTACCCATGCCGCTTAACTGGCTGGACGTGGGCTCTTGGCCGGCCTTTGCCAAAACATGCCAGCCTGACGAAGACGGCAACGCGGTGGCCGCGGCCAGGCACCTGATGCTGGATTCGTCCAACACGCTGGTGGCATCCAGCGATAACCAACACCTGATCGCCATGATCGGCTGCAGGGACATGATCGTGATCCATACCCCCGACGCCACGCTCGTCTGTCCTGCAGACCAGACTGAGCGGATCAAGCAGGCATACGAGATGGTCAAGGAAAGATACGGCCATGAATTGGCTTAGTGCACCGCCATGCGTTACCTAGCTATCGACTTGGGTGATAAACGCACCGGCCTGGCGACCGGCGATGACGTGACGCGCATCGCCACGCCGGCGGGCATCATCGAAACGAGGAAGCCACAGCTACGCCTGAGCATGATCGAGCGGGCGGTCAAACAGGAACAACCCGGTGCCCTGGTGGTGGGCCTGCCCTTGAACATGGACGGCAGCGAAGGACCGGCGGCAAAAAAGTCACGGCAACTGGCCGGCGAACTTGCCGCCCACACGGGCTTGCCGGTACACCTGGCCGATGAACGGCTGACCAGCGATGCAGCCGACCAGATGCTCCGCGAGACGGGCATGACCCGAAAGGCCCGAAAATCTCGCCAGGACGCGGTGGCGGCGGCAGCCATTCTCAACCGGTTTTTTGACAGAAACGACGCGTAAGCCCGTTGGCTACGGACTTGCCTATCCCGTCACCCAGCCATTTTCAAGGCGCGGCGGAATAGTTCCTGCGAAACCTCGGGCATCGGATAGTACTTCTGCAGAAAAGTGCGTAGTTGCGACGAATCAGCGATCCGGAAAAAGACAATCGGCTCTAGATGATTGGCGATGAACGTGACAGCCCGGGCCAGGCGGCGCCGCGATGCGGCCACAAGCAGCTCACCTGATTCTTCCCAGCCTATCGGCATCATCTCGAACTGCCAGGCTTGTCTGCGATTGATCAACTGCAGCGCCCGGCGATCCACCTCATACTCGCCCAGGTCGAGCTTCCCAGTAAAACGGGCGTATTGTTCGACCCAAGCATTTTCTATGCTACCCACAGTGACATCGAACATACGCTCGGCAAGGACGCCGAAGGGAATGCGTTTTCGCCGCTGTGCTTCGAGAATCTCAAACACCTGCTGTTCATTGAGCACGCCCTGCTCAATGAGAATCTGGCCCAATTTGATCGGCTTTAGTTGATCTTTCACCCCACACCCCCTGTCTATGCTATATCCACGACACTTACCAACGCTCTATGCCCATCGGCATGGCACGTCGAAACATTGAGCGATCTTATCCGGATTGTCGAGGTTGGTCAGTGATTCGTGCCGGTTGCGACGACTGGTGGGATAGGGCAGAAGACGAAATTGAAGGAATTACCGCCTGTACCGGCGTTTATTCGACGAGATCGACCCGATTGCTCAGCGGATGGACCATGCGGTAAGCGTGTTCGAACATGGCGGTCAGCCTGGTATGCGGACGCAACAAGGCTCGAAACGGGGGCGTCGACCACGACGCCCCCGCGGCGAGTTTGATATCATCGTCATAAATAACCATTTCGTAGTCACGAATAACCTTGGCCCGACGCAGGGGTCTAATGCGGGCGGTACCAAACGTGCGTTTAGCAACGATATCACGCAAGTACTGGGCGGTTTCGGCAGATAACTGGGAGGGAAAGACCCGCCCGCCCGGCTCATTTAACAGTGCGTGGCCAGTGAACAGATCAATCATGAGTACCGACGGATCGCCACGTGCGTCGCCTTTTTCGTACTCGTAACGAGACAAGTGAACGTGGGTAGCCGACGTCGTGCTGTGGG
>CAUZAW010000171.1:0-6766 GCA_963577735.1 Phycisphaerae bacterium
TACCAGTTGGGCGCTGACGGGGTCATTTCCGGTAGCGCGACCCTGGTGCCCACAGAGGAAGTGCGGCTTTATGAGTTGGCCATGCAACATAAATGGGATGAGGCCCGCGATTTGTTTTATTCGAACTTGGTGCCCATCCTCAACTACTGTACATTCGACCCTCACGCCTATTCCTGCTGCAAGTATTTTCTCTATTACCAAGGTCTCATCGATGTCCCCTCGGTACGTCCGCCGAATCCCGACGCGGGTGCGGTGCGCCGCGGTGAGATTGTCGCAATACTAAAACGGTTGGGATTACTCAAGGCTGAACTGGTGGGCAAATTACCGCTTTGCGCGGCGACAGGTTAATGGAAAGGAAAATGACATTGCAGGCATGGCAAGTTAAAAATGCGAAGATCATCGAGCAAATGGGGCTGGCCACACGCCATCGTGACGTGCCAGACACTGGCGTTCCGGTGAAAATGGTGCCGGGTGATGTTTACAAGCCCAGTGAACTGCCAAATATCACCATCGCGGCGGGTGTCACCGCTTCAGTGTCGTGGGGCAGCGGCGCCATGCTCGAGTTGTTGGACATGCAGCCCGACAGCGTGTACCCGTTGCAGGCCATGACTGGCGAGTTGTTCACGGTGGTTGAGGAAGGTTCTGCCGCCTGTGAGTTAGATGGCGCGATGTTGGAACTGCGAAAAGGTTCACTGCTGTTTATGACCGATGGGATGGTCCGGTCCCTGAAGGCGGGTCCGCAGGGCTTGAAAGCGTTGGAGATATTTTCGCCGGTGCGTGTCGATCACTTGGAACTGGCCGGCGTGGACGTGCCTACCGACGCCTCGGTTTCGTTTGCCGATCAGGGGGTGGGCCTCGCCTCGCTGGAGGTTGGCAAACTGTATCAGATTGACGACATCCCATGGACTGCCGTTGGGCCGCCGTCGGCCGATCCGGACAGTGTGGGCAAGGCCTGTGCCCAGGCTCGCATTGCTTGGGGCAAGAACGTCATGATCAGCTTCGTGCAGATGGAACCGAATTCTCAGTTCCCCATGCACATTCATCCCGAGGACCAGTTGATGGTCACGCTCCAGGGTCGCATGATTGAAGGGTTGGCCCACGCCGAACCGCAGATGCTGGGTGTGCAACGCCACCATATTTTTCAGCCAGGCGGCATGGCCCATTCGGCTCGCCTGAGTCCGGAAGGGGCCGAATGCCTGGATGTATTCTGGCCCGTGCGTCCGGATTACCTAGCATTAAGTAAAAAGCAACATGGCGATGACGCTTAGAACTCCACCGATTCATCAGGCTCAAGTACAAAAGACTTGACCTGGGGGGCATGCACTTTCAATGATTCCAGGAATTGATCGGGCGTCGGGTCCATGGTGGGAAAGACGCCATAGTGGGCGGGGATTACGTACTTGGGGTTGATCATCTTCACGGCATAGGCAGCGCTGTCGCCGCCCACAGTGAACCCTCCGCCGCAGATATTCAAGATCGCCAAGTCGGGCTTGTAATAATCACCGATGATCAGCTTCAAATCGGAGCAAAGCCCGGTGTCTGACGATATGTAGACCTTAAAGCCGTTCTCAAATTCCACGACGAACCCGATCGGGTCTCCGATATCTCGTCCGGCCACGCCGCCGTCGGCCGTCATAACGATTTCAGAGGATGAATGTTCGCAGTGTACGCCCGAGACTTGAATGCCATCAATGGGCGGTAGTGGTCCGCGGTTCATGCCCCACCCGTTGTTGCAGAAGTTTTCAATGCCCGTCTTTTCACGGATATAGACCGCCGTTTCAACAGGTGTAAGAATGATTGGATTGAACTTTTCAGTGAGAGCGACGATGTCCTTAAGGTTCAAATGGTCGAAGTGGGCATGTGTCTGGAGGATGATGTCGACGTGACCAAGGTTCCCCACGTCCTGGCGGTACTTTTCAGGAACCGCGGGATTGCCGTCTGGAAAGAAGTCATTGCCGCTGATCCATGGATCGATCAGAAGGACTTTGCCGTTGGGCGAGATCAGCTTGAGGGCGGCAAAGCCGATCATCTGGACTTGGACCTTGCCATTGCCTGGGGCCATTTTAGTGCTCCTTTTACGCTGGTTGCGGCCGTTAGACTATTTTGCCGCCCCGCGATGGACGGATCAGTTGCATGGTATTGGTCACAGAAGATGTTCCTCTTTGTCCGAGTCCAGTCGAATGGTCTTGCGGGACAGGTCGTGAATGGCGCGGACGTAACGGACGGTGCGGTACTTGGCTCGCATGATGATTGAATGAGTGTGGACGTGCTGGCCTTGGACGGCGATACCGGAAAGCATGGGTGAATCACTGATGCCGGTGGCGGCGAACATGACTTCCGTTCCGGGAGCTAGGTCGTCGCAGTTGTAGACTCGGTCTAGCTTGTCGGCCCAACCGGCGTCGAACAGTTGGGCGCGTTCGTCGTCGTCGCGGGGCCACATCTTGGTGAGTATCTGGCCGCCAAGGCACTTGATGGCGGCAGCGGCGATGACGGCTTCTGGTGAACCGCCGATGCCGACGTAGATATCGACGGCGTTGTCGAGCATGGACGGACCGATGGCCATGGCGACATCGCCGTCACCGATCAGGCGGATGCGAGCCCCGGCCTTGCGGATGCGATCTGTCAGGTCTTCATGACGCGGTCGGTCCAACAGGGAAACGACCAGATCGCCCACGCGTTTGTCAAGACAGTCAGCGACGATCTTGAGGGTTGTTTCGATGGGCGCGTCGATGTCGATGGGGCAGTCGGCGGTGTTGACTTTGGGGCCGTAGGCGAGCTTGTAACTGTAGAAACTGGGCAGTTCAGCGAGCGCATCGAGGTTTTCGTCCTGGACGATGTTGGCGGCGAGCACGCTGATGGCGCCGGGTAATCCCTTGGCGGTGAGGCGGGTGCCGTCAATGGGATCGATAGCGAAGTTTACGCGTGGTGCGGAATCATTCCAGTGACCGAGTTTTTCGTCCTTGAAGATGCCGGGGGCTTGGTCCTTGATGCCTTCGCCAATGACGCAGATGCCACGCATGTCGATGAGATTGAGCATGCCACGCATGGCGTCAGTGGCGGCATCGTCGGCGGCGATCTTATCGCCGCGACCCAGCCATTTGAGGGCGTGCAGGGCGGCGGCCTCGGTGGCGCGGACGAAATCGAACTCGATCACTCGGGGGGAGTCGATCTGATTATCTGTGGCGGCGGCCATGTGTAAGCATTGTAGCGAAATGCGATCGGTGGCAAGGCGCCGAAGCACACCATGGAGAGGCAAGTGCCGTTTCGTACTAAAGTGGCAAATAGATGCCCGTAACGGTCTGGGCAGATGGTAGGTCGATGGCGGTTGTGTCGAGTTTAATGATGTTTACTCAAGAGCAGGTTCTGCATTACAAGACATTCGGCTGCGTCATCATGCGCAACGTTTTCTCGTCGGACGAGACGAAGAAGATGCGGGATGAGTCCACCGTGGCCGGGCGCAATTCATACAGTTGCCACATTGTGCTAGGCAACGACACGCCGCACCTGGCGGCGTTGACCGAAGACGAGTGCCTGTACGGGCCGGCCAAGCAGGTGCTGCCCGCATAAATCATCGCGCTCAGTTCCAGTGTTTGGCAACCAGCGGGTCGAGGAACGCTTTTTCCTGAGGCAATACCTTTTGGGGGTCTTGGGGAAAGTCCCAGCCGAATGCCTCGTATTCCATGGCGAGGTAGCCGTCGAAGCCACCGCTGGCCATGGCGCCTAGCAGGGCGTCGAAGTCAATGACCCCCTTTCCCAGCGGAGGAAAGATAATGTTTTCCGCGTCACCGTCTGCATCTTTAAGGTGTACGTGGGCCACCCGGTCCTTTAATGCATTGAAGCATTTGACGGGGTCGTCGCCGCGCAGGTGATAATGGGCCGGGTCGAAGAGCACTGCCAGCGAGTCAAACCCGTCAGTAGCCAGGAGTTTCTGCATGGTCTTGAGATTGTAAACCAAGCTGCCGGCAGGACTGCCTGCCTCGATGGCAAGGGTGATGCCCAGTTGCTCGGTAACCGGCAGGATTTGGCTGATCGTGTCAATGGCCCAGTCAAAATACCATTGCTCGTAACCGTAAGCATCCTTTCCACCGGCAGCGGTGACGACGACGGACGCGCCCATGTCGGCCGCGACCTGCACAGCGCCTTTTAGAAATTCAGTGTTGACTCGGCGAGTTTGCGGATCGCGGGCGCAGAGGTTGGTGTGAGCGTTCATGGCGGCCACGGCGATACCGGCCTGCTCGGTATGGCGGCGGACGGCTTTGCGCTTGGCATTATCGTCGTCGGGGCTCATGTGCGGGGTGGGCACGGGGCAAAACGGCGGGGCCAGTTCCATGCAGATATCTATTGCGTCGTAGCCGTGCTCTGCCAACTGTTCGATGGCCTGTTCGACGGGAACATGGCTCAATAGATTTGAATTGCAGCTTATGCCTTTCATGGCGGTGGATCGTAAAAAAGGGGTCAGGTGGACAAGCCGCTTATTTTTCGTGCCTCGTCGGGGCTGGCAATTTCGCGGCCGAACTCGCGTGCGATGCGGACCGCCTTTTCGACGAGTTCGGCATTGGTCTTGGCGTAGACGCCGTCCTCGATGAACGGGCAATCCTCCATCCCGATTCGGACGTGTCCGCCAATGGCGATGGTATGGCCCACCATTTGCCAGTAGTTGCGCGGGTACATGCAACTCATGCTGTAATTGGTAGCTGGGGGCAGGTGGTCGGACATGAATTGTAGGGCAGCCATGGTGGGCGGCGTCCAGCTTTGTCCAGGCCAACCGAAAAAGAGCGTGACCCAGACGGGGTCATCCAGCAGGCCGGGTTCCATTTCGTGTTTGCCCTCAGTTGTCCAAAAATCACCTTCACGGATTTTGCCAATTGCCCAGTAAGCGCCGGTGTTGAAGCATTCGATTTCCAGCTTTACCCCGTATTCCTTGGCGTAGCGGCAATACGTCCGCAATTCCCAGATGGGGTGGACTGAATAGACTCCAAATGGCGGTTCGTCGGGGTCGGGTTGGAAGAATTCGTCGTGAGAATTGAAGTTGATCGAACTCATGTCAGGCCGCAACTGCTTCCAGAGCTCAAGTTTCTGGTCGAGCCGCACGCTGGCCATGCCGAACTGCATGATGGGGTCGCATGCCCCGCGAATACGCTCGATGATATGTCGCCAACCGTCCATGTCAGGAATAGACAGTTTGCGGCCGTCAGGCTGAAGTGTGGGGTCATGGGTGCATGATCCGTGTGTGTGCACGATGGCTGCGCCTGCTGAGATGGCGCGAATGTATTCATCGGCCACGCCGTTGTGGTCAGTGCACAGGGTCAAGTAGGGATTACGTGGATACGACATGGTCGAGTCAGTGGTCACGGTAATCACGAGCTTGTCCATAGCTGGTACCTTTTCAGTGCTGCAAAATGTCTGAGGCTTGGGTTTAGAATGATAGCAAAATTCTAACCATATGCAGCCGATTGATGATTGGTTAAATGCCTATATAGGTGTGTCCCTGGACAGTATCACAGGACGTGGCGTGATATCGTGCTAGAGGTTGCGCTAGATAAAAAGCCATGGGCCTTGACGGGTTGGGGCAGATCCCTATTCCTACAATCCTGCCGATCCTGTTATCCTGCCTAAGATTAATAGCCAAGGCGGCAATTGAGTGCGACCACGGACCATGTTGAGCGAAGAAAAAATACGCCGGTTGCTAAATGAGGTGGCTCGAGGTGAGTCGGACGTCGACGCGGCCATGGACCGTCTGCGTGGCTTGCCTTTTGAAGAGATGGAAGGGGCGACGCTTGACCATCATCGGCATCTTCGCGTGGGATTTGGAGAGGTGGTGTTTTGCGCAGGCAAGACACCTAGGCAAGTGGCGGAAATTATCAGCCGATTGGCCGTGGCCAGTCCGCAGGTCCTGGCCACAAGAGCGACGGTGGAGCAGTACGAGGCGGCTCGGAAAAAAGTATGTGAACTTGAGTACCACGAATCGGCGCGCGCGATCTGGCTGGACCGTGATCCGCAGCGCCGGCGATTGGAGGGCGTGGTGATTGCCGCCGCGGGGACGAGCGATCTGCCCGTGGCCGATGAGGCGGCCTTGACGTTGGATTTGATGGGGCATGCACCGAAACGGCTGACGGACGTGGGGGTGGCGGGATTGCACCGGTTGCTGCACCATCGCCAGGCGTTAGATGAGGCGAACGTGGTCGTGGCGGTAGCTGGCATGGAAGGCGCGCTGCCAAGCGTGATCGGCGGGCTGGTTCGTGCCCCGGTGATCGCAGTGCCCACGAGCGTTGGGTACGGCACGTCCTACCAAGGGCTGGCGGCACTGCTGGCCATGCTCAACTCATGTGCCGCGGGTGTGACGGTGGTGAACATCGACAACGGTTTCGGGGCCGGCTACAGCGCGGCTATGATTAACGAGAAGAGTGCAGTGTCGAGACTTAAGCAATGACAGCCCAGACCCATGGCAAACTCGAGCGATTGCGGCATTGGTTTGACCCGCACGAGTCGGTGTTGGTCGCCTATTCCGGGGGCGTGGATAGCGCGCTGGTAGCGGCCGTTGCGTACCAGCAACTGGGCGATCGCATGCTGGCATGCATCGGCGTGTCGCCCAGTTACCCGGCCCGGGAGCGCAGGCAAGCAGTGGAAATGGCCCGGCAACTGGGCATGGCCTATCGACTGATCGATACGCAAGAGCATCTTGATGATCGCTACGCAGCCAACGCAGCAGATCGGTGTTACTTTTGCAAAAGTGAACTGTACGGACAATTGCACAAAATTGCCGGCG
>CAUZAW010000172.1:0-6763 GCA_963577735.1 Phycisphaerae bacterium
TGCCTGCACTTGGCGCTCGTACTTGTTGAACAAGGTCAAAGAGCATCGATCCGTGAGGCCGTAGGGCTGGCAAAGACCGCCAGAGATTTGGCGCGCGAGCAAGATAACGCCCAAATCGAAAATCAGTCAGACGTTTTGCTTAACCGGTATGACACACGTAGCCGAGCCAACCGCCCGTAATCGGGGTGAGTTATACAATTGTGATCAGAGTGGCCATGGTGACAAAAGTGGCCGATAAATGATTCTGGCCATGCCGCAACAGTTCGAATCCAAAACCCACGGTGGGAGATGGAATTTGCCCCCGAGTTTTCCACATGAAACAGGCTAAATCTGAGGTAAGTTGTTAAGGGCAAGTCGATCAGGACGAAAGCCGTTGAAATTCAGTGGGTACAAGCGGGTTTTCGCGCAAAAATAGGGTTTTCGCCGACAGAAGGTGAAATAACCGGTTTTTCGGGTTTTATCTTGGGTGATCTGGGCTGATGAGTCAGAATCCATTGTTACCATCCATGTCATCGGCCATGCAGCCGCCAGCCTTGGCCACTGCCACAGTGGCCAGATTCACACCACTCGATCCGCTGCGTGTGTTGCGTCAGTACATGTGGTTGCTCATCGTCGTTGCTGTGATTGGTGTGACTCTGGGACTTGCCGCCGCCATCCTGTGTAAAAAATTCATTCCCGAATTCACCACAAGAGCTGCGCTACGGGTTTCTAGTGAACTTAATAACCCCTGGGCGCCACCGGGCGACCCCACCGCCTCCAAGGATCAAGTCAACACCCTGCAGATTTTCATGCGTAACCAGTTGCTCAATATCAAATCCGAAGACAACCTCAATCAAGCCATCAAGCGCACCGATGTGCGTCAAACCGTATGGTTCGAGTCGTTTCCCGACGGTTTTGCCAGGCTCGAGAATCTTAAAGATCAACTCAACGTGAGTTCGCCGCGAGGGTCGTCCTATATTCTCTTGTCCTTCTCCGGCAGGCATCAAGAAAATCTGCCTGAGATCCTTAACGCTGTTACCCAAGCTTACCTGGACAATTACAGGTACCTGCTGGATTCGCATACCCGTGAGCTGCGCATCATGATGAACAGCGAAAAAGCGTCATCCGATGAACAGCGGGAATCGCTCATGGAGGAAATGGGGGTGTTTAGACAGGAGCATGACTTGCACCAGTTGCGCACCAAAGGAACCGAAGCCGACCTGGAAAACAACCAATTGTCGAAGCATATGCTGCAGTTAAAGTTGATGCGTCAACAGTACAAGCAGTTATACGACGAGGCAGTAAAAAATTATGAGCAGAAAGTTGCCGATCGCCCGGAGAACATCCTGGGCCGTGACCAGAACAACCCGGCCATCTTAGAAAACCTCCGCCGCCGGGAACTTATGGAGGCCCAAAAGCGACACCTTACTGAAAGGCTCGGTCCCAACCACAAGACGATCAAGGGTATTGAAAGTGATATGGCAGTGCTGCAGGAACTGATCAACGAGGCCCGACTCAAGGCCTATTTGCAGGAAGAGCGCACGCTTATCAGTCAACACAAGAAACAGATTGATGCACTGGACCGGGCCATGGAAATGCTCCATCCAAGGATCACAGAAGCCCGTCAACGGCTGTACGACCTGGACACGAAGCTTGTGGAATTCAATCGGATTGCCGAAGAACTGGAGGCAGCGGAGAAAAGCTTCGACCGGGCGGAAGAGTTGTTGCGCGACATGGCCATGCGCATGAGACGACCCGAAAGCAACCGCGTGGTGGTTGCTCAGCCGCCAACGGTCCCGGTGCTGACCTTTCCCAAGTTTCCGATAATGATCATGGGCATCACGTTTCTCTCGATGGTCCTAGCCGTTGGTTCGATCTTCCTCAAGGAAGTGCTCGATCAACGCATCAAAAGTCCCGCCGATCTGCGGCTCGTGCCCGGTGCCACGCTATTGGGCATTGTACCGGCCGTAACTGAAGACCCGACCGGGCCCGAGACCATAGAAGGTATCGTCTACAAAGATCCGACCGGACTGATTGCCGAGTCTTTTCGACAGGTGCGCACCGAAGTGCTGTCACCGATGGACCGGCGTGGTTATAAGTCGCTGATGATCGTCGGTGCACAAGCCCATTGCGGGACATCTACCGTCGTCAACAACCTGGCGACAAGCATGGCCTACAACGATCGCAAAGTGCTCATTATCGACGCCAATTTCAGACGGCCTAGCCAAAGTATGCTCATGGGTGTTCAAACTGCCCCCGGCCTAGTGGATGTGCTCCAAGGTAGCGTGCAACTCGAAACAGCTGTCGTACGTAACAGTTTGGAAAACGTGGCCCTGCTGCCCGCCGGCGATGCCAAGCGTACTGAGCCGGAAATCCTCGAGTCCAAGGATTTTCGCGAGATGCTCGATCGGCTTGAAAACGAGTATAACATCGTGCTGATTGACGCACCTCCGGTGCTGGTCGCCTCCGACAGCAAGCTGTTGACCAAACAGGTCGATGCCATTGCCGTGGTCGTACGTGCCAAGAGCGAGAAACGCGGCATGGTCGGCAGAATATTACGACAATTGGAAGGCGAACGCGCCGATCTGCTCGGCGTGATCCTGAACGGTGTCCAGTCCAGCGCTGGCGGCTACTTCAGGAAGAACTACCGGGCGTTTTACCAATATCGTGAAACCAGTGGGTTTGCTACCCAACAAGCAGAAAACAGCTGAAACCACTTAGGGCAACAACTGAAACGCGAGAAACACGGACCCCTGCAAAATGAATCCAGAATTTACCATGGCCGTATCATGCCGCGGCAGCCGGTTATCATTGTCATTTTCGCATCCGCGCGACTATGCATTGCACTCCATACGCAAGCAGCGGGCGCAGTTAGGTTGATGGCATTTCATACAGGGTAAGTGACTTGGTAACTAGGACGCTAATCACGGGCGGGGCGGGATTCATTGGCTCACATCTGGCCGAGTTGTGCAAGGCCCGGGGCCATGAAGTGATTATCCTTGACAACCTCACCACCGGACACCACAACAATGTTGCCCATCTGCTCGACCGGCAATGCCAATTGATCGTGGCTGACGTTGGCCAAGCCCTCATCGAAAGTTCCAACCTGCTCAACGGCGTTGACCAGATATTTCACTTAGCCGCCGCGGTCGGCGTGCGCGTCGCAATCGAGAATCCGCTTCATACCATCGCCAATAACGTCAGCGAAACTGCGGTTCTACTCGAACATGCTGCCCGACACAGCGTCCCGGTACTATTCGCGTCATCCAGCGAAGTTTATGGCCGCACCGATCAGTTGCCCATGGCTGAAGGCCAGGACCTTGTTTGGGGCGCGCCCGAATCGACGCGTTGGAGCTACGCACTGAGCAAAGCCACCGGCGAGCAACTGGCATTGGCCTATCACCGCCAAAAGAATCTGCCTGTGGTTGTCGTCCGTTTGTTCAACATCATCGGTCCCCGCCAACGCGGTCGCTACGGCATGGTCGTGCCCCGCTTCGTCCAATGGGCCGTGGACGACCAGGACCTGCAAGTTTTCGGTGATGGCACACAAACGCGCACCTTCTGCGATGTGCGCGATGCCGTCACCGCAATCGTTCGGCTAATCGAAGACCCAGCGCACAATGGCAAGGTTTTTAATCTCGGCAGCGATCGCGAATTGACGATCAGCCAACTGGCGGACCATGTGATCGCCTTGAGTCGGTCAAGCTCAACAAAGCGCCTGATTCCCTACGACCAAGCTTATCACGGCACCTGCGACGACCCACCTCGCCGGGTGCCCGATCTTTCTCGCATTCGCCAGGCGCTTGATTTCGCGCCCCAGTATGACTTATCGCAGACGTTGACCGACCTGATCGAACTGGCTCGCACCGGAGGTAACCTGCAAACCATAACGGATACGTCATGAATGATCTTACCAATGCGGTAGATCCATCCGAAGCGGTCCAGCAACTGTCGATGAGCGACATCATTTCGCCCTACATCGGCGTTTTCTTCGTTGCCTGGGTGGTGACCATACTCGTCACTCCCCTGATGCGCCGTGTGGCTATCTACAAAAAAATCGTGGACTGGCCCGACGATGAGCGAAAAAACCACGGTCAGCCTGTACCTTACCTCGGCGGTGTGGCCATTTTCATCGGCTGGCTAGCAGGTATCTTTCTCTATTTCTGGATCAGTCCCCACCTGCCCGCTAAGTATCAGCTCACTGCATTTACCTTTTTCCCCATTTCCATCGTGTTCGGTGCCGTGATTATTACCATCACCGGCCTCGTGGATGATGTGTACGGCATCAGTCCCCGTGTCAAGCTAGGCTTTCAGATCATCGCCGCGGCCATGGTTGCCCAAACCGACCTAGGTACGCAACTGGTCGGTGATACGGTCAGAGCGCTGGGCTTGGCTGATATTGCCATCATCGAGCAGTGGCTGGCCATCTCCTATGGGCCAGCTTATTGGTTGGGTATGGTCATCATTGCCATGTTCATCATTGGAGGCTGTAACTCGGTGAACCTGCTTGATGGCCTGGATGGTTTGGCCGCCGGCGTACTTTCCATCGCGTGCTTTGGATTTTTGATCATCACCTGCTTCATTGCCATCCAAATAGGTGATCCAGCGGACCAGGTCATGGACCACCTGGAGGGTACACCTGCGGCGGCAACCATGAGGGCGCATCTGTGGAGTCCAGTGCGGGTAGTGATGTGCCTGTCGGTTCTTGGTGCCCTGCTGGGATTTCTACCCCACAATTTCAACCCGGCCCACATCTTCATGGGCGATGCCGGTTCACTTCTACTGGGCTACCTGTGCGCCACTACCATGCTCCTGTTTGCCCACGCACCAGGCGCAGCCGGTCCGGTCATGGTCAGTTCAGCACTGATTGTCTTCGCTTTGCCCATCGCCGATACCGCCTTGGCCATCTTTCGAAGGCTCATGAGCCGACGCGCTATCTATGCTGGCGACAACCAGCATCTGCACCATCAGTTGATGAACGCCTTTTCCGGCATGGGTCTGGGGCCGAATTTGAGCATCAAACTGGCCGTGGTCACCATGTACGGCCTGTCACTGGTCTTCGCCGCACTGGGCTGTGCCCTTCTGTATTACACCCGCTGGCGGTTTGTGCTGGCCGTTCTACTGGTCTTATTTGGATTTGTCCTTGTGGCGGGCTACAAGGCCGGTCAAAGACACTACTTACTGACCAAGACAGCCCCGCCCGACATCGAACAGGACCTGATCACTAACGGTCAGGACGTGCCCACCTCTTCTGGCAGTTGATTATTGGTAAGGACGATCGTACCGCGTTACAGGGTCTCAAATATCTCTGTATCAACTGCTTTTATTTACAGCAGCAGCAGCATATGCTAAGATGTTGCCCCGAAAACACAGCAAGGTCGTTTGCCGTGTGTTAGGGTCACTCGCTGGTGTATCGCAAGATGGCCCGTATTCTAGTCGTTCATTGGCCGGTTGTAGCGTTTGACCACGTGGCATCGGTTGAGTGGGCAGGTCGCGAGAGTGTGATTTAAGACAGCAGCAGACCGAGGAGTCGTTACATGGCGTCGCTTGTCAAAGATCTTGTCGAGTCCGGTGTCCACTTCGGACATCGTGCGACTCACTGGAATCCGAAGATGGGTCCCTACATTTTCGGAAAACGCAATAAGATTCACATCATCGACGTAAAGGCAACTATCAGGGGCCTGCTGCTGTCCTGCAAGTACATCACGCAGGTCGTCGCCTCCGGCAAGGATGTTCTATTCGTCGGCACCAAGCGACAGGCCAAGAGCGCTCTTGAAAACAAAATCCGTGAAACGGGCATGCACTGGGTTACCGAGCGTTGGCTCGGCGGTACACTGACTAACTTCCGCACGATTCGAGAACGACTCAAGCGTCTTGAAGAGCTGGAATCGCTGGAACAGTCCGGCGAGATTGACAACTACTCCAAGAAAATGGAAAGCCAGATTCGCCGCGAGAAAACCAAGATTCACCGTAACCTCGAGGGCATCCGCAATATGACGCGGCTGCCCGGCGTATTGGTGGTCGTCGATGTCAAGCACGAGCTCAATGCCGTCCGCGAAGCCCGCAAGCTGGGCATTCCCACCATTTGCCTTATCGATACCGACAGCGACCCGGATTTTGCCGACATCCCCATTCCCTGTAACGATGATGCCATGCGCTCGATCGAAGTGGTAATCGATCAACTGTGCCACGCCGTGATGGAGGGCAAGGGTTCTCGCCGCATGGTCGGCGAGGGCAATGACGACTCGGAAGGCCAGTCGCAGCGACCCAAGCGAAGTTCGCGTGCGATGTTTCCCGCCGGCCAGCAGAATCCTACATCCGAAAGCGACGGACCTGCCCAGGAACAGGCACCGGTCCCAACCGATACCGCGGCCGATCAGACACCATCGCAAGTCTCAACACCGGTTGCTGGCGTCAGTCCGCCCGTCGACCAGCCGACGCAGACCTAAACCCTTCAAACGAGCATTATTAACAAGCGTATGGAGACCCTGCCATGGCCATTAGCGCCAAGGATGTGATGACCCTTCGACAACGCACCGGCGTGGGCATGATGGAGTGCAAGACTGCGCTTAACCAAGCCGATGGCGACATGGACAAAGCTGTCGAACTGTTGCGCGAAAAGCTCAAGGGCAAGATGGATGAGCGTAGTGATCGCGAAGCATCCGAAGGTGTGATCACCATCGCCGTCACCAACGGGGCCGTGGCCATGATCGAACTGCTCAGCGAAACCGACTTTACCGCTCGCAACGACAGCTTCGTCGAGGGGTCAGACAAAATCGTCAAA
>CAUZAW010000173.1:0-6743 GCA_963577735.1 Phycisphaerae bacterium
GAACCCGGCAAAAATCTGCGGCATCTGGCTGATGTGGCCGAACATGTCGCAAATAAAGCCGATCGACGAGGGCTCGCCACCAAACTCGCGGGCACGCCTGCGGCCAAGCTCCAGGTTGCGGATCAGTGATTCACCGCTGACGAGAAACTCGTCGGGCATCACATACCATGGCCCGATGACCATCTTGCCGTCACGGGCAGCAGATTCAACCTGTCCGCGTTGCTCGGGACGCACTTCAAGGTAATCGTCGAGCAGGATCACCTGTCCATCAGTCTGGAACGGACCTCGCAGTTCGCCTGACGCAATACCTTCGAGCACCTCATCTAGCAGTTCCACCAAGCGAACGCGATAGTCCTGAAAATGCTGGTACCACTCGCGGTCCCAATGTGTACTAAGCACATAATGCACACGCCGTTTCTTGTTCATCTGGTGTACCTCGACAAATAAATTGAAATCGGCAGCTGGCGATGGCGGTTGGCCGTTGTGGAACTCAAGAAATCATCGCCACTGCACCAAACCTTGCCAACTTCTTGAAGGCTTTCATACGTCTTCGTCAGATCAATACGCCCGGGAGGGCTCGAACCCCCAACCTTCGGATCCGAAGTCCGATGCCACTGTACGAAAACCCCGAGCAAACCGCCAGTCCGCAGAGAAGCGCATCGCGTGGTGCAGCGCGCAGTGCGCGATTCGGTGCAACACACTGCGAGCCAGAACGAAAGGAATGTGAGCAACGAAAGATCAACGAGTGGATGTAACCCCTTGGAAATTGCGATGGATAGCGACGCGGAACGAGAGGATGCGACTGGTTGCGAAAATGCGCCCGGGAGGACTCGAACCCCCAACCCTCGGATCCGAAGTCCGATGCTCTATCCAATTGAGCTACGGGCGCAGTACAATCGCGGCATTGTAGTCAACTTGACAACTCATGAGCGGCAGCCCGGCCATTCACTACCCAGCCCCTTCCAAACTCGTGCCCACAGCCCACTGATGGCTACTTTTGCTGACGCTGAACATAATCTATGCGCCGCGACAGCAGAATCGCAATTGGCCATGCCTTGCCAGTAGGTCCGACACCATACCTAAAATGTAAACATGGCATTAGCTCAAAACAACAGGCCGGGCAACGCGGATTTTCACTGATCGAATTATTGATGGTCATTACGATCATCACACTAATGATTGGGTTGCTTCTACCCACGCTTAGTTCTGCTCGTAACACTGTCCGGGTGACGACTTGCCTGAGCCACCAACATCAGCTTGCCCTAGGTGTCAGCGTCTACGCCGCCGACCACAATGACCAAATTCCACGCGGCCCCCATACGGAACCCTCCTTTATCGCCCTGTCATTCGGCGTACCGGTAGCAGCCACAGAAGACCAGGTCGCCAGCAGTATCATCCTAAACGCCTCAAGCACACTAGGGGTGTATTTCAACTCGCATGGCGTACTGCTGAATGCTTACCTGCAAAACCCGCGAAGCATGTTTTGTCCCGGCGACGACACAACCGATCCCCAGCAGGAGTTACAAAAGATAAGAGACGGGGCAACCCCTATATTTTCCTCGTACGTGTACCGCAATCTCGACCAAGCACCCATTGGCCGGATCTCAAACATGGGCGACAACGACCATGGCGTCAAGGCCACAGCGTTACTGGTAGATTCCAACAGCATCCTTGACGCCCAACCAGACACCTACCGCACGAACCACGGCAATGACCCGGTCAACATCGCCTATACGGATGGGAGTGGCCAGTCACTTCGCAACGAGAACAACGTATTTTCACTCACCCCAAATGACTACTACGGCGGGTGGACGACGATCGAGGCGGCGTACAACCGAATCCTGATCAACAACGATCGGCAGCCGTGAGGCAGTTACGATCATTCCACGGTGACACTCTTGGCCAGATTGCGAGGCTTGTCCACATCGTGGCCGCGAATCACCGCTGCGTGATAGGCCAGAAGTTGCAGGGGAATCACGCTCACCAGCGGCTGCAACGGCTCCTCGACTTGCGGAACGCGAAAAACTGCGTCGGCATATTGATCAATATTGTCATCATCTTCCGTGGCCACCGCGATGATATCGCCACCACGGGCACGCACCTCTTCAATGTTGGAAATCACCTTGTCATATTGGCTGCCGCGTGGCGCGACAACGACGACGGGCATGCCGTCATCGATCAAGGCAATGGGGCCGTGTTTCATTTCCGCCGCGGGCATGCCTTCGGCGTGAATGTAGGAAATCTCCTTGAGCTTGAGCGCCCCTTCCATGGCTACCGGGTAGTTGTAACCGCGACCCAGAAACAGCCAGTTTTCGCGATGGACATAGTTCTCAACACAGGCACGAATGGCATCGGACTGTTCAAGTATGCGGCCTACCAGTTCAGGTAACCGCTGAATCTGCTCCAGGTACACCGCCATGACTTCATGGGAAAGGTACTTGCGCTTTCCCAGGTACAGGCTCAATAGCGTCAAAACCAGTACCTGCCCGACGAAGGTCTTGGTCGAAGCGACGCCGATCTCGGGCCCAGCGTGTAGATAGATGCCGGCGTCAGTTTCGCGGGTGATCGACGAACCGACGGCATTGACCACACCCAGTGCCAGAGCGCCGCGTTCCTTGGCCTCACGTAACGCCGCCAGCGTGTCCGCTGTTTCGCCCGACTGGCTGATGGCCACGATGATCGAATCGTCTTCAATGATCGGATTGCGATATCGAAACTCGCTGGCATATTCACAATGTGCAGGCGTTTTGGCCAGGTCCTGCAGCAGGTATTCGCCGATGAGAGCAGCGTGGTAGGCGGTGCCTTGCGCTGTCAGCACGAACCGTTTGGCCCGGATCAGGTCACGCTGCATAGTGCCAAGGCCGCCCAATACGACCCGGGATTCACGCTCGTCAATCCGCCCACGCAGACAATTGCGGATAACTTCCGGTTGCTCCATGATCTCCTTGAGCATGAAGTGCTGGTAACCGCCCAGTTCGATCTGCTCGAGCTCTAAGTCAAGCTGGCTAATCTGCGGGGTAACCTGCGCATTATCGATCGTCGTGGTCTTAAAATCGACGGACCACGGCCCACCTTCGTCGGTCAGCTTGTCGCTGGACCCGGCACACAACTTGACCACCTGATAATCATCAAGGGTGATGACCTGGGTGGTATGGGCCACAATGGCGGATGCGTCCGAGGCGACGACGTAACTTTTATCCGCGATGCCGACAATCAACGGCGACCCCTTGCGGGCGCACACCAGTGTATGCGGCTCTGCATCGCAGATGACGGCGATGGCGTAGGCGCCGGTTACTTCGCGCAAAGCCGCCTGCACCGCACATTCGAGACTGTCCTCGTAAAGTTCGGCGATCAACACGCTGAGTACTTCCGTATCCGTTTGAGACTTGAACCGATGACCTTTTTCGATCAGGTATGTTTTGAGGGTTGCGTAATTCTCGATGATGCCGTTATGAACCAGGGCAATGTTGTGACCGCTGTGAGTCTGGCCGCGATGGGGGTGGGCGTTGACTTCGCTGGCCGACCCGTGCGTGGCCCAGCGCGTGTGGGCGATGCCCAGCGTCCCAGATAACTCACTGGACATCTGCTCATCGCTGCCGACCAGTTCTTCGAGAACCCTGACCCGGCCGATCGAGCGGGCCACCCGGATATCCCCGCTGGAACCGGCGACCGCCAAGCCGGCCGAATCATAGCCGCGGTATTCCAGTCGTTTGAGCCCCTCCAGCAAAAGGGGCACCACGGGCTTGTTGCCCACGTATGCCACGATTCCGCACATACTCACTCCTTTAGTGCACGGCACGCAATGGCCGCGCGGCGATACTACGTATCTTACGACCGCACTCTAGTTTTAGATCGGCCAGAATACCGGCCCAATTGACCGGATAACCGCACTTAGCAGACTTGGTTAGCCGTCCAGGTCCATCCCCCGTTGCTCATCGCCGGTACATGATGGATCAACGCAAACGGGTCGGACGGTTGTTCCGGCAAGTCAATCTGCCAGAATCCCTGGCCGACCGGGTACTGGTGATCCTTTCGACTAGGCGAACCAGCGTTGATCATCGTCAGGTTCCTGAGCCCGTCATGGCTGGGCTGCCACCACCAGGGTTGGTGGATGTGCCCATGCAGGTAAAGGCATTGGGCCGTACTGTCCGCTACCTGGCGGACCATTTCCTCCAGATCCGTGGCCTTGGCCAGGCGATGACTGCTGCGCCAATGAATGCCCGGCGGCACAATAAACGGGTAATGGCAAACAATGATCAGGCCGGACCGATCATCCAGCGACCGGACCAGGCCCTTGGCCATTTCAAGTTGCGGTTGATCAATCAGCCCCCTGGAAGTGACGAACCGGGGGACTGCCGAATCCAGCGCCAGCACGGACCAACGGTCCGTTATCGCCCGCCAGTGAGGAAAGCAGGATGTCGACAGGGATCCTAGACGCCGTTCAAACGTACTGGTTAATGATGACATAAATGTGTAACGGTCGTGATTGCCGGGTACCACGATGGTTTCGGTGTCGCTGGTCAACGGCGCCAAAATCTCAAGCACATCATCAAACTCACCAGCTAACGCCGTTGTCGTCAGATCACCAGTCAATACCAACAGGTCCGGTTCCACCGATACCGCGTGGGCCACGACCTCTGCCAGCAACGATCTGTCAAAATGACGGCGACGATTGAAATAAAGATTGGCCTGGCCGAAGAACCGCTTGCCTGCCAACCGCCACGGCGCAACGGCAAGGTGATAGTAATGGGTGTCACCCAGAACGACGATTCGTTTGACGAACGCCTTGGAAGAATCGGCGGACTCAGCCTTCCGCGTCAACCGCGGCCGAGGACTGGCAGGTGGATCCGTAGCTGACTCGACCATCAATCAGCCCTGTATTTCAGCGTTGGCCAGAATCTCGCCGCTGTGCGAAGAATCTGACACGGGTAAAAGGTCGCTGTAAAAAACATTGATCACGTTGTGCCACTGCTGCAGGGACTCGACCTTGATAAAAGCTCCCTTAACCGCCTCACCCTGCGGGTGATAGGCAGAAAATCTTATGCCAAACTTGCGCATCATCTTGGACGCCCGTACCTGCCCATGCAGTGCGACCGACAACCGAAAATGTTCCAGCAGAACGTCTCGCTGCTGCTCGATCGTCGGCTTTCGCTGGGCTTCACGCTGATTACCGGCCATCATGGCCCGTGCCTGGGTAAAGATCCATGGGTTGCCGATGCAGCCGCGAGCGACGCTGACCAGTTGCACGTCGGTTTTCTCGATCATGTCAAAAATATCCGATGCACACCAGATGTCGCCCGAGCCACCAATCGTCAAGCCGGGCACAGATCCATATTGCTGCACCAGGCTCTTAATAGAGGACCAGCGACTGGGCCCGTTGTACTTTTGCACCACGGAGCGGCCATGCACGACTGCAACGGTGTAACCCAGCTCAATGACTTGTTCAAAGATGCGGTGGAAATTGGCCTGCGCCTCGGCCGAATCATCCGTGGCCCGGCGCAACTTCACGGTGCAGGGCATATCATCACCAACGGCCTGGCGCACGTTATCCAGGATTGCAATCGCCTCGTCCGGAACCGAAAGCAGGTGGCCACCGCGGGACCTTTTACGAATCTTCTTCACCGGGCAGGCCAGATTGACGTCAATAACGTCATAACCCAGCTTGACAAGAATCTGTGCTGCCTGGCCCATCTCCATGGGGTGAGAGCCCATGAGTTGGCCGGCAATAGGATGATCGTTGTCGTCCAACTCAGCGGCCTTCAACCCTCTACCGCCGTTGACCAAAAATCGGTCCAGCATGGCCTCGGTCACGCAATAGGGACAACCATGTCGCCGGGCAACCAGACGCATGGCGGCATCCGAGTAACCCGCCAGACCGGCCTGGAAAAAAGGCGCATCCAGCACAAGTTTGCCAATACGGACCATCGACAGCATTATATTGTCCATTCGATGGTGATGAACGATCGCTTTTATGATACTTCGCGCCTTAACCTTGACATTGATGGCCTGCTCGTTGGCCGCCGGCGGCTGTCAATACGTGGGTAAACAGTTCCCCAGGCTGCTGCGTATCGAATTGCCCCAGAATCCACAGAACGTGGATCCACTGTCGAAAATGCGATTCCCCAAGGCAGCCCCGATCAGCGACGACTGGGATATCATTATCTTGCGGGACGGTGCTTCGATCGAACTGGTAAACCGCACGGCAAGCAGCTACCGAGACCTTTACCTGTGGCTGAACCGCCGCTACGTGTCCCAGATTGAGTTAATCCAGATCGGCACGGGCAACCGGGTACAGCTTTCGCAATTTATCGACCAGCACCGCCAATCATTCCCCGTCGGGGCGATACTGGCACCCGATAAAGCCCGACCGCTAATCTGCGCCGACCTGTTTGACCAGACCACCGGCCGCCGCCACCGCCTAGTGGTACGATCAGCAGATAACTGATCCACGAGATGCCTTTGCTGGCAAGTGGGGCCGGTTAATGCCATACGATGGCTAACAGCGCCACCATCAACGCCTTGCAAGTCCTCATCACTTGACGAATTTTGGCTAACGCTGGCGAGTCGAGAATCACTCGGTTCATGTTGTTTGCTCTAGGGAATTCGGGTGGTATCGTTGACTTTACCGTAACCATCGCGCGTCGGTACTTCGTTTGTGCTTTCACCCTCGCCCCGCGTGAAACGGCGACAAGTCAATCTGCGGCCTCTCGCCCCGGATGAGCTGTCCGGCGACAACCGCCGTG
>CAUZAW010000174.1:0-6717 GCA_963577735.1 Phycisphaerae bacterium
CGGACCGGTTGCGGCGGCGATATTGGCCTATATCTGTTACGCGGCGACGGCCGTTTTTTTGTCTTGGGTATTATTCGCTGGGCGCTGGCGCCGTATAGAGATCAGTTGAAACGTCAAAACGACCGTGTAGAGGCCATGCTGCAACTGGTCAGCGAAAACATCATGATCAGCGAGACGGCCAAGCGGATCGCTTTTCGTGATCAGGACCGTCGGATGCTCCGCGACGCGATCCATAAGGAAATACTAGACGGCCACTTCGATGTTGCGCTAAACCTTGTTGAGCAGATGGCGGACTCTTTCAGCAATGAACTGGAAGACAAGCAATTGCGAAGCGACATCTTTGCTGCCCGAGACGCGCTGATTGAGCATCGCGTGCATGACCGCATCGCGGTTATCGATCAATTTCTCGACCGACATGAATGGGATAAGGCTGGGCAGGAGGTCCATAGCGCCGGACAAGATTATCCCGATCGCAGCGTGGCCTTGGGGCAGGTCGAACGCGTTCGGCAGGCACGGGAAGATTACAAGCACAGTATCGAACGTCAGTTTCTCGAAGCATCGCAGCGTGATGACGTGGACCGGGCGATGGTGCTGATGCGCGAGTTGGACAAGTATCTAACCGAGCGGGAAGCTGCGCCATTTCGGGAAGCAGCAAGGGGGGTGATCATGAAGATGCGCGAGGACCTTGCTGTTCAGTTCAAGTTGTCGGTGCAGGATAAGGAATGGTCGAAAGCGGTTCGTGTGGGCGAAGAGATCATGGGTGAATTTTCCAATACGAAAATGGCCGGCGAGGTCCAGGGCATGATCGACACACTCCGTTCGCGGGCCGCCACCGAGCAGGAGCAGGTGTAGTCCCAATTGTCAGGTACGCTTGTCCCTTGCTTTGCTATACGGGCGGTTGGAAGCCGTCTGAGTTTGCCGATGCGGTGACCGATTGACTGGCCAGGAGTAGGCGACTTGAGCCGAATTACTGGATGGACCATTGCCGGCGCTGAAGGCCAGCCAATTTACGGTAATACCCATTGGCCGTCAGGGGAACGTGACCGTGTCCTGGTCATTTGCCATGGCTTTAAGGGTTACAAAGATTATGGTTTCTTGCCTTACCTTGCGCAGCGGGCAGCGCAAAGTGGGTTGGTTGCGCACCGCTTCAACTTCAGCCACAGCGGTATGACCAACCATCTGGAAACTTTTGAGCATCCACAGTTGTTTGAGCAGGATACTTGGAGCAAGCAAGCGTTTGATCTTGAGCAGGTCAGTACGGCTGCGCGAGCGGGACAATTACCCGGGGCGGATGCCTGCCGGTTCATGGCGTGGTTCGGCCATAGTCGTGGGGGAGTTACTGCTCTGCTGACGGCAGTTCGCTATCCGGAATCAGCGCCTGATCGGATCGTGACCGCAGCATCGCCTTGTACGGGGGACAACATCACCGACGAGCAACGTGAAATACTGCAAACGCGTGGTTGGCTGGAGTCTGCCTCGTCGCGGACCGGTCAGGAATTGCGCATCGGCAGGGCGTGGCTTGCGGATATTGATGCCGCACCCAAGAATGTCGATCCATTGGCGGCGATCAAGAATATCAAGTGCCCAGTGCTGATCGTTCATGGAGATGCCGACTCGACGGTGCCGGTTGATTCAGCTCACCTGCTGCATCGCGCGGGAGCGGCGCGCACACGGCTGGAAGTGATAGACAATGCTTCGCACACGTTTAATGCAGCCAATCCGATGGACGTAGATTCGCCGCCGACCGCCGTCGTGCAGTTGGCCGATCACCTGTGCCGTTTTTGCCAATTGGCTGGCCAATGATCGCCAATGGCAGTTGGGTGGATTTGACTGTTTTCCGGTCACCGGCGCAGAAAATCAAGGACCTTGTCTGCAACGTACTCGATCTGCTCCGCCGTCATCTCTGGGTACATGGGTAAGGATAACAGGTCTTGGCATACGCTTTCAGTTACGGTCATATCTCCGGTTCGATGGGGATGTTTTTGCATCGCGGGTTGTTGATGCCCTGCGATTTTGTAGTGAATACCTGTGCCGATGCCTTGCTTTTCTAGATGGTCTCGTAAAGCGTCACGACGGTTCAACCTGACCGGGTACACGTGATAGACAGGTTCGCTGTCAGCCCGAGGCCGTAGTAGACGGATGTCGGTGTCGGCGAACAACTGGTCGTATTGGCGGGCAATACTGCAGCGACGGCGGTTGTTCTCGTCCAGTGATCGCAGTTTGATCCGCAGGATGATGGCCTGCATTTCGTCGAGTCGCATGTTATAGCCGATGCTGGCATGCTCAAACTTGGATACCTGCCCGTGGTGGCGCAGTTGGCCAATGCGCTCAGCGACGATATCGTGGGGTGTGGTTACCAAACCGCCTTCCCCATAAGCGCCGAGGTTTTTTGTGAAGTAAAAGCTGAAGGCGCCCGCGTCTGCCATTGCTCCGCAGCGGCGGGTGTTATAGCGGGCGCCGTGGGCCTGGGCACAGTCTTCAATGACGCGTAGGTCATGGTTGTGGGTGATTTGCAGGATCGGGTCCATGTCGGCCGGGTGGCCGTAGAGGTGTACGGGCATGATTGCACGGGTGTCGCCGCTGATCAATTGGGCTGCCTTTTGCGGATCTATGGTCAACGTGTCTGGGTCGACGTCAGCAAAAACGGGCACGGCCCCGACGTGCACGATGGACTCGATGCTGGCAAAGAAGGTCAGCGAGGGCACGATGACCTCATCGCCTGGGCCGATATCCAGAGCCCTCAGTGCCAACGACAGTGCATCGGTGCCGCTGGAGACCCCGACGCCGTGTTTCACCCGACAAAAATCTGCAAACTCTTGCTCAAGGGCTTGGACGTTTGGCCCCAAAAACAAGTTCATCCCCTCTAGCGTCTTTTCTAACTGCTCGAAGAGTTCGTCCTTGATAGGTGTCAAGGAGGCCCGCAGGTCAATGAGAGGTACTTTCATCGCACGCAGTATTGTATATGACCAGCAAAAATGCTGATTCGGGACCCTTCAATCAAGTCACGGATTCGGTATTTCAACCCGCCTCGGGTTGGTCAGGCCCTGGCCTGTTTCTCGATGTCATGCAGTTGGTCCACCATTGCCTTGGTCGCACCATATACCGCAGACAAGTCGCCGTTAACCTGTGCCCAACTGAGTCCCTTCTCGATGAACTTGCGCACGCGGTCTGGATCGAGGCCCATGCCCACGCCGACGGGCATGTTTTGTGCCTTGCACTTTTCAATGACGGTGTCTATCACCTTCCATATCTCGGGATGGTTGGTCTGGCCGAGCATACCCATGGAACCGGACAGGTCATTGGGGCCAATCATGATCGAGTCAATGCCGGGCGTAGCGAGTATGGCGTCAATATTCTTGGCAGCCTCGATGTCCTCGATCTGAATCCAAACCATGGTCTGGTCGTCGGCTGTTTTCAGGTAATCCATTTGCCCAATTCGCCCGTAACCAGTTCCCCGCGCCGGGCCAAAGCCACGGATGCCTTTAGGCGGATATTTGCAGCCGGAAACAGCAAGGGCGGCTTCCTGGGCGTTGGTAATTCGCGGTACAACGATGGCGGCCGGGTGCAGTTCCATCACCGGCTTGATGGCCACTGGGTCGTAGCTGGGCACGCGAATGACAACGGGCAAATCACAGCCACGGGCGACCATGACGTGTATCAGCCCCTGGTTGAGGGTCAATTGACCATGTTCGAAATCGACGAAGACCATGTCGATGCCGGTTTCGCCCATGATTTCAATAACCACCGGGTCAGACAGGCCGACCCCCGTGCCGAAACACATTTGGCCGGCTGTCCACTTGGCCCGTAATTTTTGTGCACCGTTCATGAATCAACTTCCTTTCCGGCTACGCCGATTGTTCAAGATAGAGGCTGAGTTTCATTGATGTCCTAGGCTGAGAAATATAGCAGGGAATAGACCGCCGTGCCGACCGCCCCATTTGGGATGATAATCGCCAAGGCCTTGTGCCAACAAGCTGTACAACAACAGGGACGCGGCGTTTAGGTGTCGTCGATAAAGTGATAGAATAATTATTGCCTGAAAAAGGCAACGGCCATGTATGCATTATGTGCATAGTTGGTACGAGTTGACGAGTCTAAGCGGAATCCATCGATGGGCAAACTGTTGAGCGGTAGAGACGTGGCGCAGTACAGGCGAGATGGTTACTGTTTCCCCCAGAGAGTCCTGGACGACGAGCAGACAGCGGTCAATCGGAGCTTGCTGGAAAAGTTTGAAAGTGCGCAAGGCGGTCCGGCGGCGGGGGCACAGCGGAGTCGCTGTCATTTGCTGTTTAAGTGGGTGGACGACCTAATGCGCCATGTGAAGATTCTCAACGCGGTTGAGGACTTGATTGGCCCGGACATACTCTGCTGGAACACGCTGTTTTGGATCAAGGAGGCGGCCAGTGAAAGTTTCGTGTCGTGGCACCAGGATCTACGGTATTGGGGGTTAGATACCAACGACCTTGTGACGGTATGGATGGCTCTTTCCCCAGCGACGCTGGAAAGCGGGTGCATGCAGGTTTTGCCGGGCAGTCACCAGGGGGATTTGCTGCCGCACAAGGACAAATACAACCAGGACAATCTTTTGACGCGTGGCCAGGAGATTGCGGTGGATGTTGACGAGGCCAAGGCGGTGGCGATGCCGCTTAAGCCGGGCGAAATTTCGCTACACAACGTGCGCCTTGCACATGCGTCGGGACCCAACCGAACAAAAGATCGCCGCATAGGCCTGTCGATGCACTACATGCCTACCTGTACGAAGC
The DNA here is from genome assembly GCA_963577735.1 of Phycisphaerae bacterium. Taxonomy (GTDB): domain Bacteria; phylum Planctomycetota; class Phycisphaerae; order Phycisphaerales; family Phycisphaeraceae; genus CAUZAW01. Next base: position 4,764 of record CAUZAW010000174.1, read on the forward strand.
AACTGGTCGGCGAGTGGGACTGTGCGGCCCTGGTACGTGGCGAGGATATTTTTGGCCACTTCCAGCATACGCCAAGACCAGCTAGGGACATGGACCCGGCAACAATGGCATTTCACGAGAGGGCCACGGACGCATTACGCAAGATATTGTTTGCCGATGCCCAGAAAGTGCGCCCGACGATTTGATGCCGTGCGGTCAAATTAAACTTGAGTGGGTAAAGCCTGGGGCTTGCTTGTATCTGCCGGGTTGGGCAGTTGGGGGACAAATGTGTAATCAGGATCTTGGCGTTGGCGCTTGAGGATGGCGGCGATCTGGGTCCAGCATTCGTATAAACCGTGTGGGCAATGGGGCATGTCGTTTAGGACCAGTTTGTGCAGCGTGGACAGGTTGTAGCAGGGTACGCCAGCGTACATGTGGTGCTCGATATGGTAGTCCATATTCCAGTGGAGGAAGCGAAACAGGGGGTTGACTATGACGGTTCGGCAGCAGAGGCGAAAGTCGGACACGTTGTCCGGTAAGCCGACGTGTTGAGGTTTGTCGCAAAGATATTGCAGACCGCCGGCGTAAAAGGGGCCAAGGCAGATGACTATCGGCAGCAGCCACAGGTCAAAGTAGCAGCAGGCAATTGTGATAACGGTATGACCGACAAGGACAATGCGGCCCCAGTTGAAAAAACGGCGGCGCATGACCGGTTCTGATTCGGGGAACAAGGCGTGTTCCCATGGCCCGTTGAGCCGGCCGAAGCTGAGGCGGATGTTGACTTTCAGCGTGTTGTAGAAGCCTTGCAGGTCTACCAGTGCACAGTGTAGAAATGCTTTAAGCGATACGGGCACGGGAGCGACAACTTCCAGATCGTCGGGCGGGTGCAACGTGTACTTGTGGTGCTCGGTGTGGCTTTTCCAGAAATAGATGTGGTTGTACCAGCCCAGGAAACTATAGATGACCAGGAAGAATCGGTTGGGCCAGCGGGTTTTGAAGACCGATTCGTGCACCAGTTCATGGAACCCGTTGATCAGGAAACGGTAGCAGGTCCCATGGATAAAAAAGAAGATCAGCATGGCAGGCCAGGGCAGGCGGCCTGCGGAGAAATAGGCGGCCGAGCCGGTGACGGCGAGCAGGGCAAGGTGCCCGCCAGCCTGGAGAAATCCTTTAACGTTGCTGCATTGGTTGAGTGTCCGCAATTCTTTGCTGGCCACCGGGCAGCGATACCACTGAATTCTGGGTTTGTCCTTGGCCACGTGCGGTTCCACAGGGGGCGGTGACTGGGTCAATTCTAGCAAGGGGCCCAAGGAGAGGGCAATTGTTTTCGGTTGGTTGCAGAAGTTGCGTTGGGATACTGGACAGTTACGATCCGTTGAGTATGGGCAAGATGGCAAGCATGGGTTAAGCCGGGTGCTGAAGATTGTTGAAAGAGTGGTTGTTGCCGGTGGCGGCAGCGTCGTGCGGTCACGGGCGCTGGCGGGAGTGTTACGGTTGGAGAATGGGGATCTGTTGGTGGGTTACCGCGAGGGCAGCGATCATCTCAAGACCGATGATGGGGTGGTCATGAAGACGCGGTCGTCAGACGGGGGCCGCCGTTGGCAAAGGCCGTCGCCAGCGTGGTATCAACCGGGATGGGATTGTGCAGGAGGGCGAAGCATGGCTGTCACGCCCGACGGTGAACTGGTCATGTTTGTGTTGCAGGCAAGGCGCGCGGGCGGGGCGTCACAGGCTCATGTGTATCCGACATGGTCGGCTGATGGCGGACGTACGTGGGGGCCACTGGGGCAGGAGATTACACTTTTCCGCGGTTGGACGGAACCGAACCCGCAGGGGAAGATTTTTGAACTCAGCGACGGGCGATGGATGATGCCGGCCTACGGCAGCGATGTGGCCAGCGGAATCGCATCACCGACTGCCGGGGGAGCAATCGGTTACACGATTACGGCCGTTTCCAATGATCGGGGACGCGCGT
>CAUZAW010000175.1:0-6707 GCA_963577735.1 Phycisphaerae bacterium
CGGTGGTCATACGATCTCCCGTCGCCACTTGCCTGACCTTGCGCACCAGTTTGCCATCAGCTCCAAGTGTATAACTGTAACCGCGGCCCAGCACACTGGCCGGACCGATTGCTTCGAGCTGTCGCTGGCTGGCCCGCAACTGTTTACTAGCTTGTTCCTTTCGCCCGGCCATTGCACGCACCAGCCGGGCGACATTTTCATGGGTGCGGCGTTGAGCCAATTGCAAACGCCCCCGCGGCTCAAGCGCCAGTAGCCCCTGTCGCTGTCTGGCCAACGCCTGCTCCGCCGCGTGCAACCGCTGGCCCAACACCGCCGCCATCTGCTCGCCGTTGCGAACCATATACTGCCGCGACTGATCAACTAGCAACTGAGGCCGGCTAAACACCGGATGACGCGCCGCGGCCGACAATTGCTGGCGCCCCTGCTCCAATTGGTGCTGCAGCAACAGCCCCAACCGTTGGGCATACTGACCGACCTGTTGCCCGATCGCCTCGGCATCGGGCGCCACGGCCATCGCCGCTTGTGTCGGCGTCGCGCATCGCAGGTCGGCGACCAGTTCTGCGATTGTCGTATCCGTCTCGTGACCGATAGCCGCCACGATCGGCACCTTGCACACTCGAATCGCCTCGGCCACCACACGCTCGTTAAAGGCCCACAAATCCTCTATCGCCCCACCGCCTCGCGTCAAAACAATCGCATCGATCCCCAACGACACGCCCTTACTGGAAATCGCATGGATTGCCTCGGCTATTCCCCCCGCCGCCTGCTCGCCCTGCACCCGCACGTCGTACAACAGCAACCGGCAACCGGCCCAGCGCTGCCGCACCGTGTTGATCACGTCCTGTAACGCCGCACCGCTACGTGACGTCACCACCGCCACCTGCTGACAAAATACCGGCAGCGAAAGCTTCGACGCCGGATCAAAATACCCTGCCTTGCGCAGTTCATCGCACAACGCCCTAAACTTAAGTTCCAATTCCCCCTGCCCGACTGGTTCTATCTGGTCGGCATAAAGCTGCACATGGCCCTGGGCATCGTAAAAATCCAGACGACCGGTCACCACCACCTGCATGCCATCAGCTATCGCCGGTTCGCGGGCAAGGCGGGCAGCCACCTTGCGAGCCACCGAGGCAAAACACACGCAGCGGAGCGTAGCCTGCTCATCTTTAATGGAAAAAAACCAGTGTGACCGGGCCGAAAAATTGCTTACCTCCCCCACCACGGCAATTTTTGCCGGCGCGGCCTGCGCCAAGGCGCCGCGGATCAAGCTTGCCGCCTCGTTGACCGTCATGGGTTGCGCAGCACGCTTGGCCGACTTGTCCCCGGCGCCGGCCACCTGTCCAGGATCGAACGGCAATCGTGACATCACCCGATCCTCTCCCCGTTACAGCGACCCGTCAAGCGACGGTTACGGTTGACTACCCATCAATAATGCATAGGCTTGGTGACCCCCCTTGGAGGATTTGTACTAGGGAGTCCACGAAATGGCCCTTCGAATCGGTATCAATGGCTTCGGCCGCATCGGCAGGCTCGTCTTCCGGGCCGCTGTCAAGGCCGGTGACGTCGAGATTGTCGCTATCAATGATCTCGTCCCGGCCGATAACCTCGCCTACCTGCTCAAGCACGACTCCACCCACGGTCTATTTGCCGCAGATATCAAGGCAGAGGGCAACTCGATTCGCCTCAACGGTTCGACCGTGAAATGCGTCAGCGAACGTAACCCGCAAGATCTGCCCTGGGGCAAGCTCCAAGTGGACTACGTCGTCGAGTCCACCGGCCTGTTCACCGATTACGACGCCGCCACTAAGCATCTGGACGCCGGGGCCAAACGCGTCCTTATCTCCGCTCCCACCAAAACACCTGACCAGGTGCCCACCTTGGTCATGGGCGTGAACGAAAAGGACTTCGACAAGGCCAAACACACCGTTGTCTCCAACGCCTCCTGCACCACCAACTGCCTGGCGCCGCTGGCCAAGGTCGTACACGACCATTTTGGCATCATCGAAGGGCTCATGACCACCGTGCATGCCGCCACCTCCACGCAGCCCACTCAGGACGGTCCATCAAAAAAGGACTGGCGCGGTGGTCGAAACGCCTACACCAACATCATCCCGGCCTCCACCGGCGCCGCCAAGGCCGTTGGCCTGGCACTGCCGGAACTGAAAGGCAAACTCACCGGCATGGCCTTTCGCGTGCCCACCGCAGACGTATCCGTTATCGACCTGACCTTGCGCACCGAAAAGCCTACCACTTATGATGACATCTGCGCCGCTGTTAAGAAGGCCGCCGAAGGCCCCATGCACGGCATCCTCGGCTACACCGACGAACAGGTCGTTTCCAGCGACTTTATCACCTGCTCGCTCTCTTCGATCTTCGACGCCACCGCCGGGATCGGCCTAAGCGACAGTTTCTTCAAGCTGATCAGTTGGTACGACAATGAATGGGGCTATTCAAATCGTATCGTCGATATGCTAAAACACTTCGCCAAGGCTGACCACCTGCTCTAAAGCCTGTTCTAAGGCTTGCTTCAAACAGCATCCACCGCCGGAGAAACCCGCGGGGTCTAACAGCGAACTAGCTCAATATGATGTGCGATGGCATGAGCGAAATTGAAACCAATCTCGACCTCTTGGAAGCCGAAGGCTTTGTTGTCATCGAAGGCGCATTGGCCCCTGACGAAATCAAAAACATCCGCTTGGGTATCGAACACGCCCGCGACCAAGGCTGGCAAGAAGGCTATAACGAAGTCGGCAACATGTGGTTTGACACGCTACTCGAACACGATCCAGAAACCTTTGGCTCACTTGTTGCCCATCCCAGTACTCGGCCTTACCTTGACGCCTTAATGGGCAAACAGTGCCAACTACGCAGTCACCGCGCCCATATCAATCCCGGACCCTATCACCAGGAATGGCATCTCGACTTTTATGGTTACTGGCAGGAAAAGCGAGAAGCAGACAAGCGTCGCCACGCCCTGCATCCTTTTGCCGTCAACACCACCTTTTATCTCCAAGACAACGGTCCCGGCTCAGGTCACCTCAAATTTGTCAAGCATGGACACAAGATCGAGCCTCCCCATCTCGACTCCGCTGAAAACTTTACACGCGTACGTTATGAATTCGAGGATTGGTGCAACACTCAGGAACACGTGATCATTTACCCTAAGGCTGGTGATTGTGTCATCTTCCAAAGCCATATCCCCCACCAAGGAGCCAAAGAACGCGACGACATGGAGCGAAGCAACGTCGTCTGTCACTACCAAGCCACTCCCATGTACGAAAACATCTGGTTTGTCTCCCAACCCCGCGGCTTCGCCGGCACTTTCCCGCTGGCCATGAAGTAAAATAACCCTTCTTATCACCGAGGCCACCAGCAGAGGTGTATACCTGTTGGCCAGTACCTTACCTTGCCCAACCACGACCTTTTGCCCGTACCTTTACTTGCGGCAGACGCCGGAGGGGACTGCGTGTTGTTTGCAGTTCCATCAAATCGTGATGTCAAAGCACCAGACCGATAGCCGTAGGCTCACCTGACGGGACAACCCGTAGCCCTTTCCCCTCCAGCCCGCGACCGCCTAGTTGGTTGTCAAAAAAAAAACCATGCCCCCGTAGTGGACTATCGGGGGCATGGCGGAGGAGAAAGAGAACTTCGCGGGGCTGTCCCGGGCAATCGCCCGGCAACGGCCCGTAAGGGGCACCGGATGCTTTAACAGCTACCGGTGTCCAAGAAAAAGTCGGCAAAGGGACCGCGACGACAGATGATGAAGGCCATCAGTACCGCTGTTTAGATCACCCGAAGACCCAACCACTGATGCAATACATGGGCCGCCAAACCCATGCTCGTTCGTCCGTAAACGGCACTGGGTAAGGCTGTGATCAAATGTGGCGCGGGGGTTGATTCCGTTCATCCTTTGCCAAGCTTCACGTCAAATCGACATTGCGATGACTTACGTCAAACCATGATGCTGTTGAGTTACGTTACCCCTATGACCTATCATTGCGTCCCACGTGTGCGTACCGCACGGCGGGGATTCATCAATAACTGCGGCTGCTGACGCATCACTTCTTCAACATACTCGTACCAGTTCTTGCGATCACGAACTTCAATGTGATCGTTGACACCCAGAAGCACGACCTGACTATCCATCTGCGCCCGCCTAAGTAGATTTTCCGGCAGGCGGATGCGTCCGGCGCTGTCCATTTCAATTCGTCTCGCCTGGCTGAAGAAAACTCGTTCATAAACCAGCAATTGATCGGGATTGGCGTCACTGTTGATCAGTTCCTCAGATCGCTGTTCAAAGCCTGCTACCGTGTAGATAAAAAGCGCTCGATCTTCTGCCGGTGTCACGTAAAGACTGGCCGGGTCCGCTTTGCCTTTCGATGGTTTTCCCTGCACAAGCACACGCATTTCCGCGGGAATTGCCAAGCGGTTTTTCGCATCGATCGAGTGTTCGTATGTGCCGGTGAAGACCAAAGAATGTGTACCCCATTTTCATGATGGCTTGGGATATTACTCCCTTATCTGGGAATATGCAACACAATTTGGGCATTTTGGGGAAAAATTTTTACATTTTTTCACTCTAAACACGCCTATACCTGCAACAAAGATGCGGCGGCAAGACTTCAAGATCAGCATTTAGAATAAGTTATATAATTATCCTGTGGAGCCAACCACAGACAAAATTCTTTATGCAGCGCAGCGAGATTGACCCTCTGTGCATGCTCGTCCCCCACTTGGCCCCACAGAAGAATTTTGACAAGGCCAACAGGATTCAAAAGAAAGTAAATGCTTGTCGAAATCAAGCAATCGCCTACTCTCTTTTTATCCGGTCAAGCCTGTTATCTGTCGAAAAAATTCTTGTTGATTGATGAGCCGTGTACGTAAGCGAGTGATCGTGGCCGAAGAAAACCGCTCACTCCCGATCGCGGCTCGTTTGGGTGAACGCGCAAATCAATCGCGGATGGGCTCGTCGGGGTAATCGAGCAGTTCGAGCGTGGTGGCCATGGCGTCATCTGGCTCGAAGAAGGCGAAGCTGCCGTCGCGATCTTTGCCGGGGATGGGGCCGGCCAGTGCAAGGCGAAAACCGCGCTGGACTAGGTCGTCGTGCACCGTTTGGAAATCGTCAACGAGCGCCGCCATGTGATGCATGCCTTCGCCGTGCTTATCGAGAAATTCCTGGTGCGGGCTGTTGCCTTGCAGGGGTTGGACCAGTTCGAACTCGAAGGGGCCGAAGCGTGTCATGGCCACGCGAACGGAGCAATCGGCCGACTTGCCGCGAAACGTCACGCCCGGCATGGCGCCGAAATCGACAGTCCAGATCTGCCAGGGACCCAGACCCCAGAGCGACGTGTAACGCTCCACGCTGGCATCCAGATCCTTTACGACAAATGCGATCTGACTGATATTGGTCATCGGACACGAACTGGCTGTTGAAGACATCTATATCCTTCCTTGAGTGGCGTGGGTTGAACATTAGCAACAGTAGTCCGAGGTGATTTTCGCGCTCAGCAGAAGCTTGCGGAACTCGTCATAGCTGTAGCTGGCGCCGAGCACATAGCAGCAGTCGCAGCTGGCGTACTTGCGCAGGCCGGTCATCACCGGCACGCGCATCAGGCCGTCCTTGATGGACAGGGGCGATTCATCAGAGGGCCAGACCATGTCGCGGCCGCTGTACACTTCGATGAAACCGTCGTCGACCGGCAGATCGATGTAGTAGCGTGGATCCGCCAGCCGGCCCTGGGCACGTGTGATCAGTGCCATCGGCAGACCGTGCCATTTTTGCCAGAGGAATATGCGAATGTCGTGGTCCAGGTGGATCCGCTCCTTGAACTGCGCATCTAATAGAATTGGAAAGCCGCTTACGGACAACTCGAAATTGTTCTCGATCGGATGGCACCAGCCGAGATAGCCGGGGACCATCGACTTCCAGGTCATCGCACACTCCTCGAAGCCTTCACCAAAGGCCTCGGCGGTCACCGTTTCGGGGTTGACCAACAGGCCGCGCTGCTGGAAGGCGTCAGCTAATTCCTGCGCGTAGACGCGGTTACCCTGGATTACCTTCAGCGCGCGTGGGTTCCAGTCGTAGCCGAGCAAATCGCAGGCGTCGCAGATCTCCTGCTCGATCTCCGGCCGCAGTGTTTCGGGAATAACATCCCAGTATGCCTGGCGACCTTCCATCTCCTCGTCGTCAAGAAAACGCCTGATCGGCTCGGACATGTCCCCCAACTGCGCCGGCGCCTCACAGCACGGGGCCTGCTGCACTATGCAGCGAGGGCCCAACTCTCGGTCACCGGTGGCGATCAAGTCGAGCATCGGTTTGCTCTGGCCAATCGGATAGATAATCAGCGCTTCGTTCGGCCCCATCGACTGGATCAATTCCTTCTGTTTCCGGTTCATCTCCCGCTCCAGATTGCGGGTGGCGAACCACTCCGAGGCGCGCACGTGATAGGGCTCGAGGTCATCCGGGGCAGGACTGTCCACCATCGACCAACAGCAGGGGTGGATGAGGAAGTAGATTCTGTCGATGCGGGTGGTCTGTGTGGCCATGGTCCTGCTCCTGGTGGTCAATTTATGGGCCAAACTCGTTGGGCAACAGGACCACCTTGGCGGCCTGGCCGCTGCGCACCAGGTCGAGCCCTTCGTGCACCTTTTCCAGGGGCAGGCGATGGGTGACGATCCGGTCAAGCGGGAGCAGGCCGGCTTCGAGG
>CAUZAW010000176.1:0-6692 GCA_963577735.1 Phycisphaerae bacterium
CTCCTCTGGGGTTAATCCGATGGCGGCTACGATCTTCATCTTTTCGTACTTCTCATCTCTCATGAGAAGCGCAGCCTTGTCGATGCCTAGTTTATCGGTGAGACAAGTCATGGCCCGTTGAAAGACCAAGCTAAGCTCTGGGCCATCGCTGAGAATCTGGCAGATTTCTGCAAGGATGTTTAACTCTTGCTCAGAATGGCTCATAGATTGCCTGATTTATAGTCAACATGGCCGGGGGCAATTATATTATGGCCTAGTCCGCAAGGTCTAGCCCAAGTAATTTTCGTATATTCCGGAGACAGTAAAATTTCTAAGCAATTGTAATATATATGCTTACGTATTTAATTGCAGGTGTTGGCATATTGATGAGAGTCTCAGGCTATACGAATAATAGCCGCCACTATACAGCGAGGGGCATTCAAACGCGGTTCATAGCCTGTCACCAGGTGTACCACCGCTGTAGGCACAAGCTGGTGGCAGTTTATCATTTAAAACGATGTTGCATGGCTGATCCACATCATTGCTGACGTTTATGTTTGGCACGCCTCGGTTGATTCAAAGCCATGCGGAAAATCCAGGACTTGCAACTGGCGTCAAAGGTCTGATCAGCCCAGTGGTGGCTGCCAATGGCGGCATCGGTTTCTTTCAAAACGTGGCATGGCTTGGTTGGGTTTGCGGTTATGTAGAGGTCTTGTTGCGGGTCGCAACTGGTGGGGCAAACACAACTTTTTACTGTACTGCGTAGCACTGTGGGATTGGTTTCTGCGCTCATGGCGACTGTTATTTAGACGTTGTCACCATCCGCATGTGGGGCAGATTAGTGATCCTACTCGGCTTATCGAGTCAACAGTTGATCCGTTGCTCTGTGACGGTGAACTCGAGAAACTGTTTCATCAAGTTCATCAAGGGAAGATAAAGTTTTTTTTAGTTTAATGCGATAGTAAAGGTGATCCGCATAATCGTTCTGTTCTTTGGAAATTTCCTGCGGGTTTAGAAGTGTTCTTGCCCTGGTTATTTGCTGATGTCGGTAGTCCTGCGTATGCTCGGGTACATGCGACGATACGCTTGTTGCAATTACAACTTCCAGTATTTAGTAGCCGTAATATTAACGGCATGTGTGTTTGGCGGCTGTTCGTTCAAAGGCAGTCAGCCTGCGGGAGAAAGAGAACACTCCCCGGGCCCACGCTTTGGCCATTCTGGGCTTCTGGCTTCGGGCGGATACTGGCGGCCGGAAGCCGTGAGGATTCGCGTGTATCCCTCCACGCGGTTCGTAAATCGTAACGGCCTAACGATACTCCAAGCTCGGGTAGAACTGCTCGATGAGATGGGTGATTCTATCAAGAGTGCAGGCCGCTTCTTCTTCGAGTTATTTGAAAGGGGAAAGGAAAGCCTTGCTCAAAAGAACCTGTATTCTTGGGAAATTCCAGTATTAACGTTGAAGCAGCAGCGCATGTATTATGAGCCGATCGTGCGGGGGTACCACTTCGCATTGCAGTTGCATGAAGAGCAACCGCCAAAACAGAACGTCGTTCTTCGCGTCCTGGTTAGAACGCCGCAAGGCAAGAGGTTGGAAACGAGCAGTTCACTGACTGTTAATTTGCATGGCGCAAGGAAAAATTCACCCAAGGCAACGCCGGCGTCAGTGTTTCCGGTCAAACCTGAGCCAAGCCAAGAACGTCGCGCAATTCGATGATCATTTCCCGGGCAATTGGCTCATTTTTCGCCTCGGCGATTATTCGGAAAATGGGTTCTGTATTGCTCGACCGGGCGTGTATCCAGCGATCAGGCCAGTCAACGCGGACGCCATCTTGATAGTCCAGTTTCTGTTGGATGTAGTGGCCTTGCATCCGCTGATGTAACTCGTTGATTAGCCTAATGGTGTCGCTAGGGTTTGTGGTCAGGTCGACCTTGTCCTTGACAATGGCGTATTTAGGAATCTCGTTAACGAGGTATGAAATGGGTTGCTGACGTTTTGCGAGCATTTCCAGCACAAGGCCAATACCCACAAGGCTGTCACGTACTTGGCTTACTGAGGGAAGGATCACGCCTCCATTGCCCTCGCCGCCGATCAGGGCGTGATTTGCGCGTATCGCGGCTGCAACATTCGCCTCGCCGACCGGCGTCCGTACGACATCCACATGGCCGAGAGAACGGCTGGAAAGTCGTGCAGCGATATCTTCAATCATTCGGCTGGTTGAAAGGTTGGTCACGAGCACGTTAGACCCCACAAGCTTTGGGTTGCGTTCCAGCACTTGCAGGCAGCTCAACGCCAAGGTGTACTCCTCACCAATGTAGCGGCCTGTCTCATCGACAATGGCCAATCGATCTGCATCGGGGTCTTGGGCGAATCCTATGTCCGCGCCGTGTTTACACACGGCTTCACATAATCCTGACAAGTTCTGTTGCGTTGGTTCCGGAGGGTGAGGAAAACTGCCTGTCGGCGTATCATATAGATGGGTAAGTTCTACGCCCAGTTGCCTGCACAGCATTGCCGTGACAGTACCGCCTGATCCGTGCACACTATCGAGCACAACCTTGATGTGGCATCGGCGGATCGCCTCGGCATCAATCTGGTTTAAGATGCTTTCAACATGCACCCGGTGCGTGTCAGTATTATGGTCTACCATCTCAACCGGCGCCCCGACAGTGTAATCGGCATTATCTGCCTCGAACTGTTCAGTGACTTGTGTGATCTGGTCAGCCGTTGGCGCAGCGCCGTCTCGGTCCAATACTTTGAGGCCGTTCCATTCGATCGAATTATGGCTGGCGGTGATCACCATACCGCCATCTGCTTGTAGTTGTTGAACCATCAGCGAGACACCCGGTGTAGTGACAATGCCCAGCAGGGTTACGCGGCAACCAATGCGCGTTAACGCTGTCGCTACGGCTGATTCAATCATTGCGCCCGAGGGGCGACTGTCCCGTCCGATTACCAAATGCAGTCTTGTTTGCCCTTGTAGGTTACGGTTTTTGTTTAACTGCGATACCAGCCATTGACCGAATACCGCAGCGTATCTACCAGCCACCGGCCCGGTAAATGACTTGCCGACTAGTCCACGCAACCCGCTGACACTCAACATTAACGGTGCATCTGGCACAGGTTCAATCATAACCGTAGTTTATCCGGCGGTGAGTTAATTTGACTGGCCGCGGGACCTTGCCGTTAGGAAAAACACAACAGCAACACGGCAATGAACATCGAACCCGGCCACCACTGTAAAATTGCGGTATCGCATGTGTCTCGCAGCGCTATCACGCAAACCATCTGGACAACTGATCTACCGTTAGCCCCACCATTGATTCAATAGTGCGATGTGCCCGATGCAGACGAGCTACCGGGCTTGTCGTGGTCACGCCTAGGGCCCATAAACCTGCTGCTCGCGCAGCTTCGATGCCTGCGGCCGTATCTTCGATTGCCAGACATTGCGTGGCCTGCAGGTCCAGATCCCCATGTTTTGCAGCCAGTGCCAGCACCGCCATGACGTAGCTTTGTGGGTCCGGCTTGGACCGTGCAACATCATCAGCAGACACAATGGCTGAAAAGCTGTCAGCCAGACCAATTACAGAAAGCATCAAGTCAATGTCTTGGCGAGTTGCTCCGCTGCTGATGGCCAGAGGCATTTGTGTAGATGCTTGTTGAATTAGTTCGACGGCACCAGGGATCGGTTCGATACCACTGGCAACTAGGCGTTGAAACGCCGTGGCTTTTTCAGTCTTCAGTTGCGCCACAGATCGATCGTCGCCCATGTAGGACTGGGGCCCATTGGCCGGTTCTGCACCTTGGGCCATAGCGAGCATGACACGAAATGCGTCGCAGTCGTCGTAGCCAATGAGTTGATCAACGTATTGGTCATAGCTCATCCGTATGCCTAAGGGGCGTGCAGCATCCATGAATGCCTGGTAGTGCAACTGTTCTGAATCGACCACAATACCGTCAAAATCGAATACAATGGCCTTGAGCATGCGTGCAGTGTAGAAGGCCAAAGGCCTATCGTCGACTGACAAGATGGCCATGACTTTAACCAGATGACCGAGCATGACACTTGACTGCGTCCGGTATACCACGGCGGTTGCGCTGCCGACAGACAAATAGCCATGCAAAAGAAACTTCTAGGGTATGACGAGGCGCTGGCGTTGATTCTTGGCCAGGTGCCGGTATTGCCGGCCGAAACGGTCGCGCTCGATGACGCATTGTGTCGAGTGTTGCGTGCGCAGGTGTTGGCTGATCGTGATCAACCGCCGTTTGATCGCTCGGCCATGGACGGCTATGCGGTGCAAGGTGCCCATGTGACAACTGGGCGGACTTTTCACATCACCGGTTCGATTGCCGCGGGTGCACCGAAGCAGGTATTTCCCGCCGAAATGTCACAAGTGATGCGAATCGCCACCGGAGCCCCGGTGCCAGACGGTGCCGACAGCGTCATACCGATAGAACAGTCGCAAGAAGACCGTTCCGCCAATCCGCCGAGTGTTCAATTTGATGTTGGCTCACAACCACCGTGGAAAAACATTCATCGCAGAGGCAGCGATGCAACTGCAGGCCAAGTGCTGATTGAGCCGGGTACAAGTATGTCCCCGCATCATTTGGGCATCGCCGCGACAGTGGGCGCTGTGCAACTTGAAGTTTCCCAGTTACCCCGTATTACGCTGCTTACATCTGGCGATGAAGTGCGTCCGCCCGACACTCCCACCGGCAACTTGCAACTTCAACAGATTCGAAACTCGAACGGCCCAATGCTCAAAGCAATTTGCCAATCGCTCGGGACGCCGTTGTTGACACATGAGCATGTTGTAGACGAGCCGGAACAGACGCTTGCCGCTGCGCGCCAGGCAGTTGCACAGTCTCATCTGGTTCTGACTGCGGGCGGGGTAAGTGTCGGTAGCCGCGATTTGCTGCCATGGGCTTGGGAAAAGTTGGGCTTCAAGACTGTATTGCACGGTGTGGCCATCCAACCGGGCAGGCCGTTGTTTGTCGCGCAAGGTGAAAGCAAACTTATTGTTGGACTGCCGGGAAACCCCGTGAGCGTGCTGGCCACCGCACATCTTTTCGTATGGCCAATCATATCCAAGTTGCTTGGCCGTATACCTGCGTTGCCGTGGCAGCAGGTAAAACTGGCCTCTGCCGTTAGAGCCAAACGTACTCGACGTATGTTTCGTACCGCACGACACGTCGGCGGTGGTGTCGTTGAGGCAGTCCAATGGCAAGGTTCGGGTGATTTAATGCACACGGCCGCTGCTGATGGAATTGTTCAGTTACCTTTGGTTGACGGCCAGATTGAAGCAGGTACAGGAGTGCCGTTCTTGTCGTTATTGAGATGATACGGCTGAGGCAGGCAGATATTTATGCTGTTAGCGGCAGGCGTTAGCCCCATTGTTCGTTATGAACATAACCATTCTGTTTTTTGCAAAATTGGCTAGCGAGACCGCAAGGGAAAGCCTAGCCCTGCAACTGCCTGAAGGATCTACCGTTGAAGACGCGATGCGCTTACTGGTACAGCGATATCAGCCGATCGCTGATCTGCATCATCAGATTGTTTTAGCCGTCAACATGGAATATGTCGGCCAAGGCCATGCCTTATCGGATGGTGATGAATTAGCTCTTATTCCGCCGGTTTCCGGCGGTTAGCGAGCGAATCGTTCAATAACATGGTGATGACGGCTGGTTAGCCTACTTTTCGGCAACGCAGCTAGGTGATCCTATGGCTTTGTCGGCGATCAACCCTCTGCGGGCGGGTCTTTCGTATGCCTCTGGGCTTGGAGAAGTTGCATTTTTGAGGGCATGCGATAGTTAACCTCTTGCCCTGCCATGCCGATCAAATAGGTATCGAATTTTGTGCAAATGTCCGCTAGGTGTCTGGAGAAAGGTCCCCATAATGTCGCGACAAAAAGATATTCTTACTACGGGCGAAGTAGCCAGGATTTGTAATGTTGCTCCGCGCACAGTCAGTAAATGGTTCGATTCAGGACAGTTGCGCGGATATCGGATTCCCGGGTCCAAGGATCGTCGCATTCCACTTAATGCACTGATCCGGTTCATGAAATCACATAATATCCCGCTCGATGGCCTGCAATCTGGCCAAACGCGTGTGCTCATCGTTGACGACGAGTCGGAGATCGTCGATGTCCTAGAGAAGGTGCTTACCGAGCAGGTCAATTATGAGGTACACGTGGCTCATAGCGGCTTCGAAGCCGGTGTCGAGTGTGAAAAGTTCAGGCCGCATGTCATGCTGTTGGACATCCATCTTGGGGAAATTGACGGCCATTCGGTACTCAAGCTTGTGCGTGACAACAGCGACCTGCAATTATGCAAGGTGCTGGCGATGAGCGGAAAATTGACTGATGGCCAGGCCCAGTCTTTGCCAGCCAAGGGTTTTGACGGTTATCTTAAAAAGCCATTTCACGTTCGTCAGGTCATTGAGGCTATTGAAGATGCCACAGCTGTGGTGTACTAGGACAGGCCGATATGCCGATCTTTGAAGCCTGCGCTTGAAACGGGCTACCCGGTCGCGTAGCGTAGGGGCATATTTGGGATATCTACTGACTGGCAAATCCTAAGCGCCAAGCCGTCATGGCTGGGGTTGTTCGATATTGATTTGTCGTTGTTCTGCTTCGGGCGAGAATGAGGATTCTCTGCCGTTGGGCCAGCGCACGCTTAAGGTTTGGATGTGTGCCGACGGCCCCAAGCCGAAGAT
>CAUZAW010000177.1:0-6669 GCA_963577735.1 Phycisphaerae bacterium
GCCCCCGACAGCCTGCACAATGAACCATTCAAAAAAAACTGGTTCAATCTCGACCTGCTCAAAAACAAACTCTACAAGATCGCCCCCGAACACACCGTTGATCTAGATAAACTTGAAGATTGACCGCGGCCGGTCGCATCAATTAGGCTTATGCCTGCGCTGCCTGGTGCCGCTTCAGCACCCGCAAACTCATCGGCAATTCAAACTGCATGTTCTCTTCAATGATATGCGATTCCTCCACCTCGCCCCCGTAGTGATCACTCAGTTCGCTCACAATTTCCTGTACCAGGTACTCCGGCGCCGACGCCCCAGCTGTGACCAACACGGCATCCACGCCCTGGAACCATTGCTGCTTGATCTCACTCTTGTCGTCCACCAGGTGGGCCGGCGTTCCCGAAGTCTCGCTGATTTCCGTCAAGCGCAGCGAGTTGGAACTATTGCGAGAGCCGATGACCAGCACCAGGTCTGCTTGTGACGCCATTGCCCGCACCGCGTGCTGGCGATTGGTTGTGGCGTAGCAAATGTCTTCAGTGGGCGGCGCCTTGACCTTCGGATAACGCTGCTTGATGGCGTTGATGATCACCTCCGCGTCGTCCATGCTTAACGTCGTCTGTGTCAGGTAGACCAGTTGGTCTTCGGATTCGAACGCAAGCCGTGCCACGTCCTGCGGCGATTCGACGATGGTGATTGCGTTGGGCGCCTCCCCTACCGTACCCACCACCTCGTCGTGTCCGGCATGGCCGATCAGCAGAATCTTGTAACCCTGCCGGGCATAGCGGATGGCCTCCATGTGCACCTTGGTTACCAGCGGACAGGTAGCGTCGATCATCGTGCAACCACGTGCTTTGGCCACGTTGCGCACCGCCGGGCTTATGCCGTGAGCGCTGAAGACTACCGTCGCACGATCGGGCACTTCCTCGATGTCGTCGACAAAGATCACGCCCTCTTTGACAAACTGCTGCACGACGTGGCGATTGTGCACGATCTCGTGAAACACGTAAAGCGGCGAACCGACGATCTTGAGCGCCTCTTCCACGCTTTCGATGGCCATGTTGACGCCAGCACAGAAACCGCGGGGATTGGCAAGCAGTATCTTCATTGCATCAATTTTAGTCACAACATTGCACGGTAGCCAACACAGCTTCAACGCTCAGCCATCGCATCGCTGCCGGTCGCGGTGGTGCCACCACGCGTACTGATGGGCCACGCGGCGACCACACCGCTGGGTCCGTGGGGCCAAACAATGCAATCGTCGTTAAGCCCATCGCAGCGGACAGGTGCGTTGGGCCCGAGTCGTTGCCGATGTAAATCCTTGTGCCGCGCAAAATTTTGCGCAGTTGCTCCAACGAGTCTACCTGCTCGGCGCCATGCCCGGCTATCCATCTTTCCACCCGCGCCGCTGGCCACGTCTCCAGTTCCACCTCACCAATCAGTACCCGCACACGCTCGCCGCTTAACCGTAGCAACCGCACCAGATTTTCGAACCTGTCGCTTGCCCAGCACTTGCCGTGACCACCGCTACCGGGATGGACCACGATCGGCCCCCCGGGGTTGAGGCGCGACTCGATGGGTGGATACTCCACCACGACGCCTTGACTGCGTAACAGCCGCTCATAACGGTCACACACATGTTCGCGGCAACCCTGGCCGGGACGCGGATCGACAAAGACAACCTCGGCCTGCGTCGCCAGTTTCGCCATGTTCTGCGCCCAAGCGTCTCGCCCGTCGCTGACAAAACTAACAATCAACCGCGCCCGTTCAAGCTGCGCCTGCCACGCAGAGCCAATCTCTTGCGCAGCTCCCGGTGCAAACAACAGCGTCAGATCGCGTTGATCAATATCGAAAGGCTCTAGATTGTCAATCACCGCCGCCGCCAGTTTCGCCTTACTCATCGGCGCGACTGCGGCTGTTATGCCCTGCCGCGCCAACGCCCGCAACACACCGAAGGTTGCCACCCAGTCACCGAGCGCACCGTGATGAAAAATCATGTTCATCTGGTGAGGGCAATATAGCTACAATGGCCAACCATGAAATATTACGTAGGGATTGATCTTGGGGGCACGAACGTCAAGGCCGGCCTGGTGGACGCCAATACCAATGTGCTGGCCAAGCTGCAGGTCCCCACGCAGGTAGAGGCCGGGCCGGACAAAGTCATCGCCGTCATGGCCGACGCCGCCCGTCAAGTGGTTGAACGCGGAAATATCAGCATGGACCAGGTGGCGAGCATCGGCATCGGTTCGCCCGGTTCAATTGATTACGAGGCCGGCGTCATCCTCTCAGCACCCAATCTGACCGATTTTAATGATTTGCCGTTGCGTAACCGCGTCACCGAGGTTACCGGCCGCCCCGTCATTCTGGAAAATGATGCCAACGCCGCCGCCTTCGGCGAGTTCTGGGCCGGTGCCGGGCGTGACCAGAGCATCCGCCACCTAGTCATGTTCACGCTCGGCACAGGCGTAGGCACAGGCCTGATCATTGACGGAAAACTGATCCGTGGAGCGTTCGGCCTAGGCGCCGAGGGCGGACACATGATCATTGAGCCCAATGGACGACCGTGCGGCTGTGGCCAGAAAGGCTGTCTCGAAGCTTATACGTCCGCACCCCACACCGCCGCCCGCGCCACCGAAGCTGTCGAAACTGGAGGCAACTCTTCGCTCCAAGCCATCCTCAATGACAACCGATTGATCACTTCCAAGGACGTCTTTGACGCCGCTGCCAAGGGCGATCCACTGGCCAATCGTATTGTCGACGAGACCGTCTTCTACTTGGCGCTAGGCTGTATCAGCATCTGCCGATTATTGGACCCGCAGATGATCGTCTTTGCTGGTGGCATGATTCTTGCCGGAGACATACTTTTTGAGCGTCTCCATAAAAGCGTTGACCGGCAAAATTGGAAGATGACTAAAAAGACCGTTGAAATTGTGCCGGCCAAACTGGGTAACGATGCCGGGTTCATCGGCGCAGCTGCCGTCGCCTGGGACGCCGACCAGAACGCCTAACCGTCAAAACCGGTACACACCAGTTGCGCGTGGCCCGACCTCAAGCCGCCGGGTTATTACACCGAAATCACAGATACCGTCGTACGTGTACGCGCCAACACTGCTGCCGTCACGTCAACGCAATGGGGAGAAGGCTTTGACCAGCGTCAAGAGCGACATCACTCTGTATCTCAATCAGATCAACAAGGTTGATCTGCTCACGCCTGAACAGGAACGCGAACTGTGTTGGCAAATCATCCAGAACAACTGCCCGGCCGCCCGCGAGCGGATGGTCCTCGCCAACATGAGGCTGGTCGTTTCCATCGCCAAGCGTTATCTCAACCGTGGGCTGCCATTGACGGACCTGATCGAAGAAGGCAACCTGGGCCTGATCCGAGCCGTTGAATGCTTCGACCCCGACCAGGGCGCCCGTTTTTCAACTTACGCGTCATGGTGGATCAAGCAGGCCATCAAGCGGGCCCTGATCAACGCAGTCCAGCCCGTGCACATCCCCGTATACATGGTCGAATTGATCGCCAAGTGGAAGCGTGCCTGCCGCGAGTTGGAAGAAGAACTTGACCGCACACCCACCGGCCACGAGTTGGCTAAGAAAA
This sequence comes from Phycisphaerae bacterium, assembly GCA_963577735.1. Taxonomy (GTDB): domain Bacteria; phylum Planctomycetota; class Phycisphaerae; order Phycisphaerales; family Phycisphaeraceae; genus CAUZAW01. The sequence goes on from CAUZAW010000177.1 coordinate 3,593, forward strand.
TGCAACTACCTCTAAAAAAAGTCCGCATGATCCACAAAGCCGTGCGTGCCAGCCAAAAGCCCACCCGTACCAATGGCGACAGCCCAGATCTGGTGCTGTCAGAAATGTTCGATGACCCCAAGGCACGACGGCCCGATGAACTCGTCCTGGAAACCGATGACCTGAATACTATCAGCAGGCTGCTCGAAGCCATCGACCAGCGAGAAGCCACCATCCTGCGACTCCGATACGGCCTTGACGGCAGTGAACCATTAACACTCAAGGAAATCGGGATACACATCGGCTTGACACGTGAACGCGTCCGGCAGATCGAAATTGAAGCGCTGAAAAAGCTCAACAACCGACTTAACAGCAACAATCCCTTTTCCGCCGAGCACGATCAACCCAAACGCAAGGACCGCCTCCGGAAGCGCAAAATCGCCTGACACGGTTCACGCCGAAGGCCAATTGGCCGGTACCTGCCAATGCAGGCAATGCGAGACGATATCACCACTGACCGTGTCGGGAAAATCCTTGAAATACCGCGCGTAGTAACCGGTGATAATGCTGCCATCGTGCATGATGATGCTGCGCGGGTGGCCGCCGTAGTTGTCCCAACTGGCGTAAGCGAGCATAAGAAAGTTTTCCAAGTCCCACGTCGCCCCCAGGTCCAGACTAGCGATGGCCTGTACGCCAAAAGGAAACTGCCGGTTGCCGTAGATCAGAAGTATGCGGCCATCGTCCAGGAGCAGGGGAAAGCCGGGAATCTGCGCCATGCCCAGCCCCAGGGGTACCGGGTTGGTCCATGTGCGACCATCATCGGTTGATGCCATGGTCGCCAACTGGTCGCCGCCCTCACCGGTTTGGTCGCCTTGGCCCAGTACATCGCGCGAGTAACTCGTATCCAGCCGTACCAACGCCAGCAACTTGCCATCGCTAAGGCGAAGCAGTGACAACTCATCGCTGTTAATGGCAAACGTTGCATCCCCCCAAGTTCGACCACGATCGGTTGACCTGATGATATAGCATTGTAAATCCGTGTAATTCTCAATCGAATGGCTGCAGCTAAAGCAGGTTGCAATCAAGGAACCATCGGGCATCTCGAGTATGCCGTTAGTTTCTCCATAGCTGTAATAGACGTTGGGACGCCTATCTTGGACAAATTCATCCCAGTCCACGCTGCAGGTTGAAAAGGCCTGGCCACCGTTTTCGCTGCGAAGCATCTGATTGGCCGGTTGCCATATGGAGTGCGTGGTCATGATGGCAGTATCGTCGGACAAGACGGTAAATTGAGAAGGACGGCCAGGCAGGCCCAGCAGTCGCATCTCGTTCCAAGTCGCACCCTCATCGTGCGATACGCTCAATGCGACCTCTTCATCAGCCTTGGGATATAGGGGATTGGGACTCTCCCGCAGTCTCTTAAAGCCGGTGGCGAGCAGGTCCCCGTTCGCTAGGCACTGAATGATGGGCTTGCCCCACCCACGTGCGATCTGGCTACGCCTTGTTTCAAAGCGGCGGCAAGTGTAGCACTCCTGCAAGTTGACGCCATTAAAACCTGTATATCCGCCTGCTACTTCGGGTAGATCCTGTGACTCGGGAACTTGAATGTTTGACGCATCCAGCTTAGTGACCATATGTTCCATCCTCTAGAAAAAAAGTTGCGTCTCGCTGCCGCTCAATACCAACAGCCGCGTTTCATTCGTGTTGTTCGGCCTCGCCACTTCAACCTCGTTGCCGCCCGGTTCAATGATGGTCGCGTACTGGTCGAAAACCACAACGAGGAGCATTGTTATTGGCGAACATTATTGAGCTTTCTTATTCCACGTCGGGATACTTTGCCATCCGCTGTGCCAATTCCGCCTTGTGCTCGGCAGTCATGGGCACATATGGCGCCCGCGGGTCCCCACCGTGCAGGAAACCACTTGCCTCCACCAGTGCCTTGTCACCGGTGCAGTCACTGTAGCCATGGCCTTCCACGAACCCGTAGTTGACATCTCGCATAATGTCCCAAACGTATTGCTGCAACGGCAGCGCCGCCTCCCAATTACCCTCGGCGCACGCCTCGTACAACTGGAGCGCCAATCGCGGGCGCATCGCTGAAATCATAAGGTCCACCGCCGTGGCTCCGTTCATAAATGAAAACATGCAGTGGTCGTCACAATCCATGTGATTCAAATGACCGGCCTGCTCCTGCATGTCCCGCCACGCCACCGGCGTAAGCAATGCCTGCTTGGTGGCCACCAGCGACTTAATGTGTTTCATCTGCGCGTAATCTCTGCTGGTTAGCACCATCTTCGTCGATGGGCTGTTGTAATGCACCAACGCGAGGTCCGGCACGGCTGCGGCCACCTTCTCCAGGTAAATGGCCACGCCCGCCACATCCAGCGGAAAGTAATACGGTGAGATCAACATCGCCGCATCGATGCCGTAACGCCTAGCGACCTTGGCCCGTGCGATGGCCTCGATCAACCCATGCGATCCGCAGCCGACCATGGTGACCACCCGGCGATCCGTCCGCTGCACTTCTTCGGTCAAAATCCCAACCAGCGTCTCGTGCTCGGCCAGTGTCAGACTGAAAAACTCGGCCGCCGAGCCCAACGTTTGCAGGCCATGCATGCCCGCATCAATCAATCGACGATAGTTCTCCCGGTTACGCTCCTCGTCGACCAGCCCCGAATCGGTAAATACCGTGGGCACGTACGACACGATGCCTCGTAATGACTTGCCGTCAAACATATCTATACCCGACCCTAACCAGGTCACATGTCAAGCAAAATGGTACAACAATGGCACGGCGTTGTAACGACTGTTATAATCCCCGCCGGATCAACACCCGCTCACATCCAACAACCTTAATGCTCAGCGACCAGCAGAAAGCTCACTTTCGCGCCCTTGGCTTTGTCGTAGCCCCAGGCGTGTTTACACCCGAACAGATCGACCAGTACGCTCGCCACTTCAACGCGGCCATGGACCAGGCACAGGACGATCCATCCGCTGCCGGTCACCGTATTTTCCCCGATGGACACCGCGTAATCGTTCCGCTGATCGAAGCAGATCCCTACTTTTACAGTCTCATCGATGACCCCCAGATCGGAGGC
>CAUZAW010000178.1:0-6641 GCA_963577735.1 Phycisphaerae bacterium
CAAAGTCCTGATGCAGCAGCGTGTGCCGGGCGTGCCGGGTGAAGCGGGTATCTGGCATCAAGCCCGCATCGTTGTCAAGGGCAACACGATTCAGCTTTTCGTCAACGGGCGACCACTTCCGCTGGTCGACGACCAGACGTACCCACCCACTGGCTGCTTAGGTCTCCTCAATTGGGGTGAATGCTCCATCCGTAACTTGCGCGTAAGCGGCACGGAGGTGGCAAGTCTGTCATGGGACGATTCGATTAAACCCGTTCGCCCGTGGTTTAACCCCTATCCCAATGATGACGAGCACCAGGGCACCGAAGGCCCGGTACGGGTGCCCAACGGCGATCTGTTGATGGTCATCAACGAGACGCTCGTGCGCTCCGCCGATCAGGGCCGCACTTGGCAGCAACCTTGTGACGTCCAAACCGATCACGCCATGAGGCCCGGCGTGTTGGCGGCAACTGCCGACGGTCGTGTTATTCGTGTGGGCATCAACAACAAAAAGCCATTAATTATCGAAGTTGCCGATTCAACCGACAACGGCCAAACGTGGTCGCCCTTCCAGCAAGCCGGCGAAATAAAGCTTCACGACAACATTAACGAAGCCTACATGTATGGCTCGGTAGTTGCGTTACGTGACGGCGGGTTGCTCTACTTCGGCTACGCCTATCCGCCCAACTGGGAGCTGGTGGTCGAAGATGGAGTGCGGTATCGTCAAGGGCCGGTGCCTGGGCTGATCAATTTCTGTATCCGTTCCGACGACAACGGCCGAACATGGTCCGATCCGGTCAACATTGACGGACCTAACCCGGTGCCCCAATTGTGGATGGGCTACAAGGACCAGCCCTCCGAGGTTTCCGCCATCGAAACGCAGGAGGGCGAGGTGATCGCGTTTGTTCGACCGGGCACCGCCTGGGCTATCTGGGAGACACGCTCCCGTGACGGCGGACGTACCTGGACCCCGATGGCGACCGGCCCCTTCCTGAGCTATGCCTGCGCTGCGGCGCCCCGAGCCACCGCCTGTGGTGCCCTGGTCGTCGGCGGCCGCTTCCCGGCACTGGCAATCTACGTCAGCCGCGACAACGGTATGACCTGGGAAACCTACCAGGTCGACACCGAGGGCCGGGCAATGGGGGGCATGTACGAGGTGGCACCCGATGTTGTGCTTTGGGTCTACGGTAGTGGCGCCAAACAACTCCGGGCACAACTTATTCACATTACACCCACCGGCGTTGAGCCATTGCCAATCTGAGACCGTTGAGCTGACTGCGGCGACCATGCGGATGCCATAATGTAATGCAAGGCAAGGGCCACAAGCCTAGACTTAGGCCACGCTTTACCGCAACGCCAATTGTCCCTTGTAGTCAATTTTCATGCGTGGATAAAACTGCGGGTGCAGATGCCGCATGATAATCTGGTCAGACCCGATGCCTTTGGGAAACTCCGGTAGTTGATCGGCAAGCTCGCCTTTGTGGGAATATTCCCTTTCCTCATCACGGCACAGGTCATGATCAGTGACGAATGGTTCTGCTGCGTCAAACACTTCTCGAAGGAAATCTGTCCTTCCTATAAATACGCCTGCGTTGATGTAAAGTCCCGTGCAGCCATGTTCCCGGGCCCGCTGATCAGCCCAAGCAAGGGCTTGTGGCATGCATTGGTATTCGAAATCAGCAGTAAACAGTGTATTGGATATGAGCAGGTCACACTTTTGCTCTTGTAGATAGGTAATGGCCTTGGCCGGGTCATCTCGCAGTACTGCGTCTGTGCTGTCGCAGTAGAGGAGGTATTCGCTGTGACAGCGACCGCTACGCAGATAGTCGTTCATGGCCAGGATTTTCTTTGAGCCGCGCCATGGGCCGGCAGTTGGGGGTTTAACCACAACATAATTATTGATGCCGACATATTGCAAAGACATTTCCATCAAGGGCGGGCTGTGATAATCGTGGATTAGAATAATTGTTAACTGTGATGGGCAGCGTAGTTTGCCTTTGACATGGCCACAGATCATCGCCACTGCCAACCGTTTGGGTAGTTTTTCCACCGCATTACGGTGAATGACTATATGATTCCAATGAGGAGCATGGCGAAGTACCCACCGGGCTACTTTAATCATGTCTGCGATGTGCACCGGCATCTTGAGAAAATGTTTCAGGCAAGAGAATAATCGTGTCATGCCAGTCCGTTTGCTGAAGGCTACCAGAACCACATAGCCCGATTGTTGTCTTGGGTGGCGGCTAGTTCGATCGCGTCCCGGTGTTGCCAGTTGACGTGCCCGTCATGATAAAGCCGGTTTCCACCTTGGATCGGATAATCACTGCCAATCGCTAGCGTGTGGTTGCCCCGCACTGGCCGCTGTTCCGTATAGTACGGAGCATAATTGGGGTTAGCTGGCATGGTGACGTGGCTGTGGGCAAAATCAGACGACATCACCTGGTCCCCGCCGGCCTGGACTTGGCTTTGCCTTTCGATTCGATACATCTGACGCCCGCTTTTCCAGCTTACACCCCAGCCGCTGCCCACGTACAGAAAATAATCAATCTCTAATTGGCCGTAGTGAGTCTCCAGATCTTCAAACATCGCGATCCTGGCCGGCCCGTGCCACGTATTAGATGGACAGTAGAACAGCCGGCCTGTCTGGCCGTACTCCAGCAGGTCAGGTCTTACGTCGAATTTATTGTTCCATGGCCCGCCAGAAACATCGGGCATGTTGTAAGAAGGCCAGCCCCACTTGGGGCGGCCGATGAATTCACCGTTGTTGTCTTCGGCGAAGTTAAGCTCAATGAAACCAAATTGCTTCAGGTTGGAAGCGCATATCACGCGTCGGGCATTTTCCTTGGCGCTTTTCAGTGCCGGAATAATCATCGCCACGAGAAGTGCAATGATCGCCAGTACCACCAGTAGTTCTATGAGGGTAAAAGCAGTCGGTTGTTTATTCTTAAGTGGGCGTTTCATTACTTGAGCTGCACGATTTCTATCACTATATTTTTTAACACGACTAGAAGCGATATGGTAAGGACTTTGGCATCCAGCCACATGTTCATGAGTGAAAGTGATATCCAAGTTGCAAATACAAGGGCATGGCGGTTAATAATATGTCTGCATTAGGCCCAAGTTCAGAATCAATTACAGCGTGCGGGTTGGGTGGTTTGCCGATACACTGATCAGCCCATGAGAGCAGCGAGATGTGACGTGATCGCGGGTTTGGCCCTGTCTGTCATGACGGCGGTGATGATTTTGGGTGTGGCCGGCTGCGGTGCGATGGGCAACAAAAACCCATTTCCTGGATCATTGGGTGAGATGTTGGATCCACTGTTTCCCCAATCACCGGGCGATTGGGCACGTGAAGCGATCAATCCCGCGCTCGATGCCGACAAGCGCCGCCGCGCCGTCGAGATGCTCTCGTCGGCCACCTGGGGAGGCGAAAAGCCATACCTGCGGCTGTATCGCGTTTACGTGGATTTTCCTGATGACGACGACACCATCATCAGTGTCTGTGTTCGCGCCCTAGGCCGCCATGGCACACCCGAGGACGTGCCCCGTCTAACCAAGATGCTGGGGCCAACTTCGGCGTACAAGCCGCCTGTTTACGTGCGATGGGAGGCTGCCAAGGCGTTGCAGCGAATTCACCATCCCAGTGCGGTGGCCCCGCTGATCGCTGCCAGCACGCGTGATCAAGATACAGACGTGCGCATGGCGGCGGTCAAGGCCCTAGCCCAATACGATCAACCGTTCGTCTTTGACGCCCTAGTAGGAGCTTTAAACGATCGCGTTTTTGCCGTTCGTCACAGTGCTTTGTCATCTTTAAAGACACTGACCGGCCAGGATCTCGGGCCTGACACTCGACAGTGGATCGACTGGGGCAGGAAACATCGTGGCGAGTTGTTTGCAGGCAGGCAACCCTATGTCTGGCAGCCCTATGAGAAGCCATGGGGGTTCTGGGACAAGATGCAGTTCTGGAAGAAACCACAACCTGTGCCGCCCCGCCTCCCGGCGGGTATGGAGCAGGCGACAGTTGACGTTGGTGAAACGGATTCTGCGCTTACCACGCAATAGAGTGGTTTAAAACTTCTTATTGTGAAGTGTTGTGCCGCACTGCATCGGTCAATCGCTCTCGCCTTCGAGAATGGTCGTGGCAATGTTGCCCGGGACGATGCGGTATTCCAGCGGTTCCATGGAATAGGAGGCCCGGCCCTGACTCATGCCGCGCACGGCCGTAGCGTAGCCGAACATTTCCGACAGCGGCGCTTCGGCAGTGACGGCCACGGTGTTTCCCCGCTGTTGCTGGTCGACAATCATCCCGCGGCGCGCACTGAGGTCGCCAGTCACGTTTCCGACGAAAGCCTCGGGCGTGGTCACCACGATTTTCATGATCGGTTCAAGCAGGACGGGCTTGGCCTCCTTGGAGGCTTGTTTGAACGCTAGCGTCCCAGCGACCTCGAAGGCAACCTGTGAGCTGTCCACCTCGTGGTAGGAACCGTCGATGACGGTCACCTTCACGCCGACCATGGGATAACCGGCCAGCACGCCGCTCTTGGCTGCGGACCGGCAGCCGGTTTCCACCGAGGATATGTATTCGCGGGGGATGGCGCCGCCGGTGATTTTATCCTCGAAGGCTATGTCGTCCCTAAAATCAAGTTTGGCTTGCTCGGCTTGCTCACGGGTGAATGGCTCGACGGTGATGGTGGCGTCGCCGAACTGGCCGCGGCCTCCGGTCTGCTTTTTATGGATGCCTTGCGCCTTGGCCGAGCCGGTGATCGATTCGCGGTAGGCGACGCGTGGTTTACCCACCGTCACACCCACTTTCATGTCGCGCGTCAGTTTGTGTTGAATGATTTCCAGGTGCAGCTCGCCCATACCGGCGATGATCGTTTGGCCGGTCTCGTCGTTGTAATGGGATTGGAACGACGGGTCTTCACGGTGGATCGTGGCCAGTGCCTGTCCCAGCTTTTCCTTGTCGGCCTGGGTCTGCGGTTCGATGGACATGGAGATCACGGGATCGGGAAACGTCATGCGCTCTAGAACGATCGGTTCACTAGGGTCGCACAGCGTGTCGCCGGTAATCGAATTCTTTAGTCCGACGACGGCGACGATCTGGCCGGCCCGAGCCTGTTCCATCGCCTGTCGGTCCTTGGCGTGCATCTCAAATATACGGCTGATGATCTCGCGCCGGCCGTTGGCCGGGTTGAGTAAGCGAGAACCCTTGTCCACGATGCCGGAATAGACGCGGATGTAGGTCAGGTCTCCGTGCTGATCGTTGACCACCTTGAACACCAGCGCGGCAAAGGGCGCGTCTTCGTCGTGTGGCCGGGTCAACTTCTTCTTGGCGTCCTTGACGTCACTGCCCGAGACGGCTGGTACCTGCGTCGGGTCGGGCAGGTAGTCGATCACGCCGTCGATCAGGCGCTGCACGCCGATGTATTTCAACGCTGATCCACAAAAAACAGGACAAATATTGCGTTCAATCGTTCCTTTGCGCAGGGCGGCACGAATCTCATCGGCCGTGATGTCCTGTTCCATAATGAACTTTTCGGTCAGTACTTCATCGAGTTCGGCGGCCCGTTCTACCAGATTGCGTCGCCATTTTTTAGCCTCGGCGATCATGTTCTCGGGTATGTCGCGTTCCTCGACGGTGGCGCCCAACTCCTCGGCGGAGAAGTAGTACGCCTTCATGGCCAGCAGATCAATCAGTCCCTTTAATTCATCGCCGGCGCCGATGGGTAACTGCACGGCGACGGGGTTGGCGCCCAGTCGCTCATGTATCGTGTTGAAGCTATAGAAGAAATCAGCGCCGAGTTTATCCATCTTGTTGATCATGCAGATGCGGGGCACATCGTAGTTGTCGGCCTGACGCCATACGGTTTCCGACTGTGCCTCGACACCTTCCTTGCCGTCAAAGACGATTACGGCCCCGTCGAGGACACGCATGGATCGTTCTACTTCGATGGTGAAATCGACGTGCCCGGGCGTATCGATAAGGTTGAGCGTGTATTCGATGCCCGCACGGGTCCAGGGGCAGGTGGTGGCGGCCGATTGAATGGTGATGCCCCGCTGCTGCTCCTCCTCGAGAAAGTCCATGGTCGCGGTACCGTCATGTACCTCGCCCATTTTGTAGGTCTTGCCGGTGTAATAAAGGATACGCTCGGTGACGGTGGTCTTGCCCGCGTCTATGTGGGCGCAAATTCCGAAATTGCGTGTCTTGGGCAGCGTGGTGAGCTTTTGCGTGCCAGGTATGGTATTGGCGAGCGTGGTCATCGGTCTGTCCGTCTGTTGGCCCATTTCCTGTCGGTTCCATCGGGGCCGGGATTCAATGATCGAGGCCGCTGATCAGCGCATGTCCGTGCGCTGTCGCTTGGGTAGGCATGCGCCTAAAGGGCTCCTAACACCCATGGGCCACGTGCCTGAACGGTTGGTTATTATTCGGGGTTTGCGGTTAGGGATTTCGAAATTTGAGGCGATTTACGCAATATTGATTGCTCGGAATCTAGTTTTTACCTCATTTAGAGCGATCTAACCGTCTTAGAGGACGTGACAGGATATCCCTGGATTGGTCCGTGTCAAGCCATGGACCGCTGAGGCAGCAGGGTGCGAGAGGTTTCTCTCATGTACGCTTGAAGTGCTTTTCCAGGTCATGCAGAGTCAGGCGGATGCTGGTG
>CAUZAW010000179.1:0-6633 GCA_963577735.1 Phycisphaerae bacterium
GCACCATCAACGTCACCGCTGCAGCGAAAACCCCCAACTGGGTCCACCAGGGCCTCATCCAGCCTGGGCCAAGCAGCACCGCCAAGACCGTTAGCATCGCACCGGCGCCGATTGTCCAGACGAGCAGGCGTTCAAACAGTAATAAGCCTTCAATTTCTAAGGCAAATTGTCCGGCGAAACAGCCCACAGTCACGGCCAACGCCCACAGGAGGTCTGTTGGGCGTACTTCAACCGGGGCATGGTAATGCTTGCGGTCAAGTTCGTTGCCGTCGTCTGGTCCCTCGAGGAAGTTGGCGCCTCGCCAAAGCCAGGCAAGCAGCGCCAGGCACCATGCCGCCCCGCCAAAGCCGAGCATCGCTATGTAGTCAAGGACGACGTTGTGCGTACTGATCACTTGCTCGGGATTGAGCGGTTGCTTGTAGACCAGGTAGCGATTGCGAAACTCAGACGGTCCCATACCCGCCGACCACTGGGTTGCTGGCATGTCGCCAAGCATGTTGGCGGTGCTGTGCCAGTATTGGCTTCGAAACAGCAAGCTGCGCTCGCCAGCAGCTGATGGAGGCGGCCCCATGGCTCCACGCACCAAAACCACTGCGACTGCCAGAGCAACACAGGCCAGCCCCGCCATCGCGATCACACGACTGTTCAAACACAGCTTACGCCTCCTGGCTGCCCACAGGGTCAACACCAGTGTCAAGCCTATTGTCAGTGCGACTGCCCCGCCCTTGGATCCACTTAGGTACATGCAAACGAACCCTAGCAGTGCCACAGTCCCGGGCAACATGGATCTAACCCAGGCCCGCAGTTCGATCAACCCCAAAGTCAGGGCCACGGCGAGCAGCGTAACCCCTGCAATAATGCTGGCGAACACGTTGGATAGACCGAACGGGCCAATCGCCTCGGGTGACATAAGCCGCCGCTCGTATATCAGGTGGTGTGGCGAACCGGGTTGCCAGCCACGGCTTTGTAAATATTTAGCTTTGTTCAGAGTATAGTCAGCGACAGTTTGCGGGTGGTCGCGAAACACGTACCACATGGCGGCGAGTGTCATGGGCACGATCATGGCCACGCAGGCAGCGATGATGAGCCGTCGAGGTTGATCGTGTTGGGCAAGGTGCAACGCCGCAAGGGCTGAGCACGCGGCGGCAATCCAGTGGCCGGTACGCTTGAAGTTGTCCACATGGTCAGGCATGTGGTGGATACAGGCAGCGCAGCCAAGCAGTACCAGCAGGCTGGAAAGCCAATGCAAGCGGCCGCCATTTAGGATATGCATCGCCAAGGCCGCGGCCGAAAGCAGCACCGTTACGAGGTCCAGGATTGCCCCCGTGGCCGGCCCCATGGCCAATACGGGTGGTGGAATATCAGGATGCTCCGGGTCGACGGTCATCGCTAAACGAGGGTCAATGTCGAAATAGATCTGCGGCGATGTTTTGACCAGGCCATAGATAAGTACCACGACCAGCAGCGCAACCGTGGCTAACATCAAGATAAATGGCCGGCCCATGCACTTAGCTCACTTGATTCATTGCCTATACCCCCAACACATAAAGAACTCGGCTTCACGTTTGAGTTGCGGACTCAGGTCCACCGTGAGTCGAGTGGGGAGATATGATTTGTCGTAAGTCATAATTACCTAGGATCTAGCGGGAAGATTCTAATTGAACCCGTCCCGTGTGCCCCTTGGCCCCACAGGGATATAAAGCTGCCAACACAATGATACTGTTACCAATCCCCTGCAAGGGTGGTTGGTTGGCAAGGGTTTTGCGTAGTTCGTCATAAGAATTATCGAGTAGCCGTTGATTTTAACCGCCAGGATCCGGTGCCGAACAGTTGTCAGCCTCATGCGTGGATTGGCCTCTCCCCCTAGCGTACCGTTGAGCCACTGCTGCAGGCCAAGCGCAATAAAAACCCCCCGCAGGAGGTGGGGCCCTGCGGGGGTGGAGGAGGGAGAAGGAAGCGGTGTAGTGGCCGGCCGTGGCCTATGGCGGCTAATCTCAAGTGATTGAGCTAGCCGCAAGCACTCCGTTGGTGTCATCCATAACTACAATTTCATCCATGCCGCTCCTGCCCTCTGGTTCTGTACGGCATGTAAAATACCGAACGAAGAACCGCATGTGAGGACGTAGTAGCGTTGCATAGTCCGGATGTCGGCCCGGTCGGCGAGTCTTTAGCCTCAGCTACATCCCATTGAGTTACCGCAGTTGAGGCACTTGTAGCAGGTGCCGCTGCGTACGGTTATAGTTCCGCAGACGTCGCAGGCAGGTGCGTCAGTCTGCAATTCTTTCATCGCAGTACCCAGGGCCAAGCCGGCCTCGAGAGTTACTTCGCCATCGCGGTTGGTCTTTTCGGTGCGCCGCGGTTGGTCGATGGGTGTGCGGTCACGACGTTCGTCTTCAATGCCACTTCCATTGCCGCGTGTGTCCTGGGCCTCGCTGGAGAGAGTTTTTATTGATGAACTGCGCACTGGTGCATTGGCGGACCGGTAGCCGGGGATGAACTCCATGCCCATCCAGCGGAAGATGTAGTCCACCAGGCTCTTGGCAAAGGGGATGTCCGGGTTGTGCGTCATACCCGACGGCTCAAATCGCTGATGGGTGAACTTGTTGACCAGCGATTCAATGGGCACGCCATATTGCAGGGCCACGCTGATGGCGATGCCCAGTGAGTCCATCAATCCCCCGATGGTCGAGCCTTCCTTGGCCATGGTGATGAACAGTTCCCCGGGTGTTCCGTCTTCGTAGAGGCCGACCGTCATATAGCCCGGCGACGCTGAACTTGTGGTTTACCGCTGGGCGTCTGTCAGGCAGACGCTTGCGCATAGGTCTTTCAATAATCCGCTCCACGATGTTGTCAACTTGGGCGGCAGGTTCAGCCTTATCGGCGATCTGCTGGGCCACCTTGGCCACTTCGGTGACAACTTCTTCTCGCCCGGCCTCCACGCCCAGTTCGTCTTCTTCACCAGCTTCTTCTTCACTGGCCATGCTGTTGAGCGGTTGGCTGAGTTTGCAGCCGTCGCGGTACAAAGCGTTGGCCTTGAGTCCCAGTTCCCAACTGAGTCGGTATGCCTGCTTGAAGTCATCTACCGAGGCGTTGTTGGGCAGGTTAATGGTCTTGCTGATGGCGCCGCTGATAAACGGCTGGGCCGCAGCCATCATACGGATGTGGCCATTGGCGGCGATGAAGCGCTTGCCCAACGGTCCGCAACGATTGGCGCAATCAAACACCTCCAGGTGTTGCTCTTTGAGGTGTGGCGCACCTTCCACTGTTTGCGTGCCGCAGATGGCTAAGTTCAACGTGTCGACCTGGGATGGTGTCAGGCCGATTTCCGTCAGTGTATCCAGGTCGGTCACATTTTTCTTTTCAGTCAAGCCAAGGCGTTCCAGCCCGCCATCTCCCAGTCCCCAGGTGCTAAAAACGGTTTTGAGATCGAACACGGTCGGCACCGCTTCGGTAATGCGAAGCAGATCTTTGTCGACTAGGCCCTTTTGACGCAGGTAGTCAGCAAACGTGGTTCGGTGACCGTTGCCGTTGGGCGTGGAGCCGTCAACCGAGGGCAGAGGCACGTCCAAGCTGAGACTGCCCATGACGTAGGTGAGGATTTGCTTGACCTGTTGCTCTTCATAGCCCAAGTTTTGCAGTGCCGGTCTCAGCGACTGGTTGGCGATCTTAAAATAGCCTCCGCCAGCCAGTTTTTTGTACTTGACCAGTGCAAAGTCCGGCTCAACGCCGGTCGTGTCGCAGTCCATCAACAGGCCAATGGTTCCAGTCGGGGCGATGACCGATACCTGGGCATTTCGGTAACCATATTTTTCACCAAACATCAGGGCCTCATCCCACGCGGTCCGGGCGCGGTGCAGCAGCAATTTGCTGTTTGCTATGTTGCCTAAGAGGTCTTTGCCACCACTTTCCAGTATCTGTCCATCAAGGGGCACGGGTGGAATTTCGAGCCCTTCATAAGCCCCTAACTCATGGGCTACATTTTCTTGCGGATGACGCGCCACGCCGTAGGCAGCACGGCGATGGTTACGGATAACGCGGAGCATGTGCTCGGAGTTGGTCTTGTAACCGGGAAAGGGGCCCAGTTGACCGGCCAACTGGCCGCTGGTGGCGTACGATCTACCGGTAAGAATTGACGTAATGGCCCCGCAGATGGCCCGGGCATTGTCCGAGTCGTAGGCGATCCCCGCCTGCATCAGCATGGCGCCAATATTGGCATAACCCAAGCCGAGCGTGCGGTACTCATAACTGAGTCGGGCGATATCCTCGCTGGGAAACGATGCCATCAGGACGCTGATCTCCAGCACGATTGTCCACAGGTGTACTGCATGCTCGAAACCGTCCAGATCAAAATCACGGGTAGCGGCATCGAAAAACTTGAGCAAGTTAAGTGACGCCAGGTTGCACGCGGTATTGTCCAGGAACATGTACTCCGAACACGGGTTCGAAGCGTTGATGCGTCCAGAGGCGGGACAGGTGTGCCACTGGTTGATGGTGGTGTCATATTGCAAGCCTGGATCGGCGCACTGCCAAGCAGCGTGGCCGATCATGTCCCACAGGGTGTTGGCCGGCAGCGTCTTGTCCACCTTGCCGTCAGTGCGGCGGATCAGGTCCCATTCGCCGTTATCGTCTAGGCGTTTAAAAAACTCGTTGGTGATTCGCACCGAGTTATTCGAGTTCTGTCCGCTGACGGTCTGATAGGATTCTCCATTAAAATCACAGTCAAGCTCAAGGCCGATATCGCGGGCTACTTGCTTTTGTGCTTTGGTCAAATGGCCCATGCCGGCAACCATGGCAGCTACTTTCAACTCCTCGCGAACTTTCCAGTTGATAAACGTTTCGGCATCCGGGTGGTCCAGGTCAAGGCAGACCATCTTGGCGGCCCGTCGGGTGGTGCCGCCGGACTTGATAGCGCCCGCGGCACGGTCCCCAATTTTCAGCCAACTCATCAGCCCCGAACTCTTGCCTCCACCCGAAAGGGGTTCATTTTCCCCGCGAATCTTGGAAAAATTCGTTCCGGTGCCCGAGCCGTATTTGAAAAGGCGTGCCTCACGAACCCACAGGTCCATGATTCCGCCGGGGTTGACCAGGTCGTCATCGATCGACTGAATGAAACATGCGTGCGGTTGAGGGTGGCTGTAGGCATCTGGCGACGGCATGGTTCGGCCTGTCTGGGGGTCCGTGACCCAATGCCCCTGCGGCGGCCCCTGGATACCGTATGCGTTGTGCAGCCCGGTGTTGAACCACTGCGGGCTGTTAGGTGCCGCCATCTGGTGCAACAGCATGTAGCTGATTTCATCAAAGAACGCTTGTGCATCACCGGCTGCGTCGAAGTAGCCGTAACGTTCCCCCCAATCCCGCCAGCAGCCGGCCAGTCGCTGCACGATCTGCCGCACTGATTTTTCCGGCCCAGTGACGGGCTTGTCGTGATCATCAATCAGCAGGTTGCCGTTCTCGTCCCTCTGCGGGACACCGGCCTTACGGAAGTACTTGCTGACCATGATGTCGGTTGCCAGTTGTGACCATGACGCCGGCACTTCGACATCGTGCATCTCGAATACAACTGACCCGTCCAGGTTAGTAATGCGGCTCGATCGCGTGGTCCACTTGATATTTTCAAAGACATCCTTGCCTTGTTGAGTAAACTTGCGTTCGATCTTCATTGCGAGCCTCTAGGCATTAAAGCGTATAGCTGGTTGTCCGGCGTCGTCCGTGACGCGCGAACACAAGTCGTTTATATCACATCAATCAACTTTCGGCAGAACCAGCCCTTTCTGGTCCTGGTATTTGCCTTGCTTGTCTGAATAGCTGATGGCGCAGGTGCGTTCGGATTTCAGGAAGACTATTTGGGCGATGCCTTCATTGGCATATATTTTGGCCGGCAAGGGCGTAGTATTACTGATTTCCATCGTGACCTTACCTCGCCATTCAGGCTCAAGGGGAGTTACGTTGACGATGATGCCGCAACGGGCATAGGTACTCTTGCCCACACAGATGGCCAGTATGTCGCGCGGGATGGCAAACGTTTCCACCGTCTCGGCAAGGGCAAAACTGTTAGGCGGAATAATCACGTGATCTTTGTTTGTATCACGCGTGTCAATGGTGACGAACATGTCTTCGCCAAAGCTTTTGGGATCGACAATCGCCTGCCCGCCACTGGGTGAAACGTTGGTAAATATTTTGAACAGACAACCGACACGCACGTCATAGCCATAGCTGGATAGGCCATAGGAAATTCGCCCAATGCGTTTGGCGGTATCTTCCAGTGGTTCTATGCCTACCAATTCACGTATTTGCGTATCACAAAGGATGGACAAGATTTCTCGCCTACTTTTGGAGCTTTTAGATGGCCCCAATTACTGATCTATTCCAGTGGCCACAAACAAGTATTATAGGACCGTAAATCCCTAACTGTCACTATCCTACCCCAACATCTTGTATGTTCAACCTTAGATTTTACAAAATCTGGGGTACTGGTGGTGTCAGAAGTTGTAAGCGAGGGAGACTTAAATGGTTAAAAAACTAAATTTTTTACATTTATTCATCATACCGACACCTTTACGACAGGTCGCAGCATGTTTTGCACCGGTTGTATGTTGCCATCGGTAGAATAACCAATGGTATATATGTTGTAAA
>CAUZAW010000180.1:0-6594 GCA_963577735.1 Phycisphaerae bacterium
AAACTGTTTGCGACTAATTTTTTCAGCCAGTTCGTAGGTTGCCAGAAGGCGCTGCCACATTTACGCAAGACCAAGGGAAACATCATCAACATGAGCAGCATCACCGCCTCGCTGGGCCAGGACGGAGCGGCGATCTATGCGGCGACCAAGGGGGCAACCAGCGCGTTTACCAAGTCATTGGCGATCGAGGAGGCGCGGCATGGCGTGCGGGTCAACGCGGTTCTGCCGGGCAACATCTATACGCAGAGCAGGGTGACGAATATTGCGGCCATGGGCGAGCGGGGAGTGGAGATGGATCGCGTGTGTGACCAGAACCAGCATTTCGGCCGCAGTGGCACGCCGCAGGAGGCGGGGCAGGTCTGTTTGTTTCTGGCATCGGATGCCGCGTCGTTTTTGACGGGCCTGGAGTTGTATGTCAGCGCGGGGTTGGAGATTGGGTTCGGGATCAAGTACCCGCCGTTTCTGCTGCCGCAATAATCACCTGGTCGGCGCCTAGGCCAACGACAACATCTTGGATATGGACTGGTAGACGCGCTGGGTGACTTCATCTGGATCGCCGCCCGCGAGCGTATCGTCGAAGGGTTCTGCCGTGACGGGCCCCTCGTAGTTGATCCTCCGCAGGATGCGGACGAAAGCGGCAGAATCAATGATGCCCGATTCGCAGGGCAGCAGGCGTTCCAGGTCCATCTGTTCGTCGCGAGATCGGTCGGGCCGGGCATCGTTGACGTGAACATAGAAGACATTGTCGTGGGTAAGGTGCGTGTCTAGATATTCTTCTGTGGCAGCGGAGGTGTAAACGTGGTAGCTATCGACCAGTAAGCCGACATTGGCGGTGCCGGTTGGCGTAATATCACCGGCAAATTTGAGCATCTTGTCCACGGTGTAGATAAACCCGTGGCGAAAGGTGTCTCGCAGGGTTTTGGGGCCGATAAATTCAAGGGCCAGGCGGATGTCGTGGTCGGCAAGCATTTGGGCAACCGGCGCCAAGCGTTCTGCATGCTGTTGGTAGTTGGCCTCGTAATCCAGTTCATTGTGGCCGGGCACGATGCAGGTGAACGCGAGCTGGGCACCGATACGTTTTGCCACGGGCAGCAGCTTTTGGAGGCCGGCCAGATCCCTATCGTAGGATGCCTGATCCTTGCGGAATTCAATAGAAAGGCCAAACGCGCCCCACTGTAGGCCCACATCTTTGACCTTCGTCGCGGCGGATTCTGGGTCAGGCAGTCTTGCGATCTCGGCCAAACTCAGATTGATTCCTGCAAAGCCGTGCTTGGTGGCTAAGCGCACGGTTTCGTTGAAGTCGACTTGCATTTGGACATCGGAGGGTGAGAAATTGATGAACATAGCGGTTGTCCCGTGAAGGTATATGCAATTTGTATCTGAGCCCCGTGCAATTAAATGCTGGGCATTGCCGGGATGATGTCTTTTGCAAGATGCTGCATGCTACGCTGCCACTTGGCAGTATCGTCAAAATCGTGCTTGATAGCCAGGAGCGTACCGAAGCCGCCGGTCTGGTTCCAGAGCTCCTCAAGTTGGCGGATGCACTCTTTCTTGTCACCAATGATGCAACAGTGCTTCAGGTAGTACTCGACGGTGACGTCGCTGTCAGGCACGTCTGGGTCGTGCTTGGCAAGGCTAATCATTTTTGCGTCGGTAAGAAGCGCGATCATGTATTCAAAACTGGCCCCGAAGGCGCTGTTCATACAGAAATCCCATGCCTCCTGGTTGGACTCGCCGACGAAGATAGATCGAGAGATGCGCCAGATGTCACGGTCCGGTTCGGGCAGTCCGACACTATTGGCTCCCTGGCAATAGGTATCCCAGTGCACGACCACGGTGGAAGGGGCGACGAGGTTGGTCGACAGGGGCATGTAGCCCTTGGCTCCACCGACCAGCCCGCCTTTGGATTTGGCGCTGATCAAGGTCATGCCGATGGGAGGGTGTGGTTGCTGGTATGGCTTAAGCGGATAACCCATGCCCAGGCGTTCATTGAATTTGGTCATCTGGATCTGCCAGTACTTGCCATCAATGTGAAAAGGCGGGTCCTCAGTCCACAGTTTCAGGACGATCTCGTAGGCCTCTTTGGTCATCTCGGCTTGGATCTTGGGATCGGCCGGCAGGCCAAACAATTCCCAATCGGTGGGTACGCCGCCCTGTCCGAACCCCCAGTAGACGCGACCGTGGGACAGGTGGTCGAGCAGGGCCACGCGCGAGGCCACGTTGGCCGGGTGATGTTGCGGCATGATTGACACGCCGATTCCCAGCTTGATCTTACTGGTGCGCGCAATGAGGTTGGCTAGGAACAAGTCGTTGGCGACTATCGGTTCCCACAGCAGTGTCACATGCTGGCCGCACCACGCCTCGGTGAAACCTAGCTTCTCGCAGTCAACCACGAACTGGGTATCTTCGTCAAATGCCTCGGTGCGTGGCTTGTCCGGGCGATGCAGTGGCATCATGAAAGTGCCTAGTTTCATTGGTGGCTCTCTGCGAATCCCAAGCGAGTTGTATCGCAAAAATCAGGTTTTTGAAGCCGACAAAATAGGTCAAATCTCGTTATAGTGCCAACCAGTATATTTTGGACCAAACAAAAGAGCAGTACTCATGTCGAAACCCAGAATTGTCGGTACGGGGCCCATCGGCCAGGTGGCTATTGATATCCTCGAACCTTTCGGACCCATTGCCATTGCACCCGATCACCGGATGGAATCATTGCTGCCGCTGCTGGATGAGGCGGTAGGGCTGGCGGTGCGCGGCGAGGCCAAGATAGATGCGACGGTGATGGACGCCGCGCCGCACCTGAAAGTAATTGCCCGAAGCGGGGTGGGTTACAACAACGTGGACATCGCCGGGGCGACGTCGCGCAATATCCCGGTGGTATACACGCCCGGAGCCGGCGCGAGGGCCGTGGCGGAAGCGGCCATGGCCATGATGCTGGCGCTTTCAAAACAAATACTGCATTGGGACGCCCGGATGATGGCGGGCGATTGGGCCAGCCGAAATGACATTTCCAATAGGGATCTGGACGGTGCGACTCTGGGTATCGTGGGGTTTGGCAGGATAGGGCAGATTGTCGCGGAACTGGCTAAGGCTTTTAACATGACGGTTTTGGCTTACGATCCATATGTGACGGCAGAGCGTGCTGAGTCGCTGGGCGTTAAAATCACCAATTTGGACGAGCTGATGGGCCAGTGCGACTTTATTACGTTGCACGCCAACGTGACCGATGAAACGCGGGGCATGATCAACCGCCAGCAACTGAAGCGGATCAAGCCGGGCTCGTACCTGGTGAACCTTGCGCGGGGTGATCTGGTTGAGAGCCTGGATATCGTCCATGAAGCGCTTTGCGACGGGCGTCTTGCCGGCGCAGGGCTGGATGTCTTTTCACCTGAACCACCGGATACCAGCCACCCCCTGTTCAAGATGCCCAACTGCGTCACCGCCCCGCACGCGCTGGCCATGACCACCGGCGCCATGGAACGCATATTCAAGGCCATGGCCCAGGACATGGTGGCGGTGTTGACCGGCAAGCGGCCGAAGGACGTGGTGAATCCGGAGGTGTTGTGACATGAAGCTGTGCATGGTGGGCTACGGCTCTATAGCTGAGTGTCACATGCAGGCATTTGGCCAGATAGACAAGGTTAATGCGCACGTGTTGGTGGGACGTCGCCAGGAGCCTACTGCCGCATTTGCCAAGCAGTGGGGATTTAATCGCCATACGCTGGATCTTGACGAGGCGTTGGCTGATGGTGACGTGGACGCAGTGGTCATCACGTCGCCGAACCAGGTGCATGCGGCGCAGGCTCAAAAGGTTCTGACGGCGGGCAAGCACCTGCTTCTGGAAATCCCGATGGCATTGAATTATGCCGACGCAGAAAAAATGACGCGGTTGTCACGACGTGTTGACCGGCGGCTGATGATTTGCCATTCGATGCGGTTCATGCCCGCGATGGTGGAACTGCGCCGGCAGGTTGCATCGGGGCAATTGCGATTGCATCACATCGTTGGCTTTTTCGGCATATTGCGTCGTAGCAATACCTCGTGGACCGGTAAGCAGAGGTCGTGGACGGACAACATTCTATGGCACCATTGTTGTCACCTTGTGGATCTTGCATTGTGGATGACCGGCGCCAGCGAGTCGCAGGACGTGCAATGCCGTTTTGGCCCCAAGCACCCGACGCAGGGGGTTATGGATGTCAGCCTGTCGATGGTGTTGCCCGGACAGGTTCTGGTCACAATTGCGCAGTCGTACAACATGAGCGCGTTCCGATGGCGAGTTCTGTTTATTGGCCAGGAAGCGACCTTCGAGTTTGATACGGGCGAGCTGCTGGACGGCGGGGGCAAGGTGGTGATGCCCAGGTGTTCTATCGTGGACATGCTCGACCAGGACCGCGAGTTCGTCGCAGCCGTGCGTGAAGGCCGTGATCCGGCAGTTGCTGGCGAAGACGCGCTGGGCGCCATGAAAGCCCTGGAAGCGGCGCAGGCGTCGGCACTGGCGGCGCAAACGTGAACGCTGCTGTGTAAAGCCAGGACACGAACACCGCACTGCGTAACCTGGGCCGAGCCAAGTAGCCGGTATAAATAACGGTTGATATTTGTAGTGGGCCTGCCATTTACCGGGCAAACCACAGTCGCTTGGCATTTCCACTGGCGACTCGCTCAATGGCGTCCTCGGGTAGTGGCAGCTTGCCCTCCAGTAGCAGTCGCAGGTCGGCGTGGTAATCATCGGCGTCACCGACGACGGGGTAGTTTGAGCCCCAGTAGAGGCGATCGGGGCCGAAGTGTTCAAAGCCTTGGGCGACAAGATCGTACAGGGGTTCGTGGGGGTACGGGCAGCACATCTTCATGCCGGACAGTTGCAGGTAGACGTTGCCGTGGCGGGCCAGTTGGAAACAGGCTTTGGCGTTTTTAAAATGGGGCGCTTCGGCGATGTCCGGTGTCGCAAGGTGCGTGATGACCAGCCTGGCATCGGCGTGGCTGTCCAGCCAGTGGTCGAGTTGCGTTACATGTCGCCCCAGGCCGTTGGGCGCCCAAAGGACCACAACCAGGCCAAGTCGGGCTGCTTCGTGCAGCAGGTGCGGTGCGGCGGTGATCAAGTCGGTGGTATAGCGTACGCCCCTGAAATGCCCGGATGAAGCGAGATGCTCGAGCTCGTCGACGGCCTGGACACTTTCGTGATCGACCAACCCCACTGCTGCGAAATGTTGCGGATCACCGGCCGCGATGTCACCGATGTAGGTGTTGTCATATTCACCGAGATGCTGGGCCAACACGGTGCAATCGACGCCGGCCCCACTCATGACGGCGCGGACCTGCTCGATGGGATGGTATTTGCTCAGGCCGCAGTGCGTATAGCCGTCAATAATCTGCATCGCTAACCGCCACGGGCCCGGACAAGTACCAGGTGGGCGTGGTTCATGGTACACGACCGGACCTTGGGTTACACGTTGTCGCAAAGGCGTCTGCCGTTGGCCAACAGGGAAAGTATCCAAGCAAACAAAAAAAGGTTCGTCAATTACTCATCAACAGGGCAAAGGGCTCCCGGTGGCCGCGGTTATTGTCAATGAACAACGGCCTGATACCGCTTTTGATATTTGCATCCGATCACTCATGAGTGCCTTTTTCGACGTTGGCGCAGGGCCAGGACAGCTACGCCCAGAACCCATAGCGCAACGCTGTTCGGTTCTGGAATCGGCGGAATAAGCGTGGTGCTTTCCGTGACCGGCTGTCCCTGGAGGTGGCGAATGACATCGTGCCAGTAATACCCCGGCAGGTTGAGCAGGTCCTGTCCGCCATCTTCGACGCTCTCGAACAGTAAGTGGCCGGACTCATGGGGCATCCAGTCATCGTAGATTTTCAGTGAGGACGTGACCCCTCGATTGACCAGTCGGTAGTGGGCCGTCGTCACAAGGTCGACGAGGTTGTTGTTCGGGTTGTCCGTCGGTTGGTCGTTGTTGGCAGCCAGCAGGAAGAACTCGGACGTGGCGGCGTTGACCATGCCAATGTTGTCCGTGCCGCCAATCGACCCATCAGAAAGGTATTCATCCATCGTGACGGCGTCAGCGAACGTGCTGGCCCCTCCATCGACCCACTGCCCGGTGTTCCCCGGGTCACTGAGATCCTCGCCCGGCGCCGCCGCCTGGATGATCACCTTGTCGATTTTCACGAACGGTTTCGTCGCGGTGGCCTGTAACTCGGCGAGCCGTAACGTCATCAGGCCGCCACGGGAGTAGCCGATGATAGAGGTCCCGGGTCCGGTGGCGTTGCTGACAATGGAGTGGCCCTGGAGCATCCCAGGAGTCAAATCCAGCAACTCATCAAGCCCATTTTGCACCTCCGTCAGAGTCGCCGATATTGAAGAGCCCGTGCGTTTTTTTGCATAGGCAATGAACCCCTCCTCGGCCAGCATTCTCACGGTATTTTGAAGATCGCCGCCCTCAAGGAAACCCATGCCTCCGTGGTTGTACAAGACTGCGCGATGCGTGTTGGCTGCGGGACCACCTGGCGCCAAGTTCGGAAGGCCCAGGAAGGATCCGTTGCCGTGGGGGTCAAAGACCACCACCTCGGCTTGAGCGATATCTGTCACCGCCACGAGAA
>CAUZAW010000181.1:0-6587 GCA_963577735.1 Phycisphaerae bacterium
CAAATCAATTGAATGGGTACTGCACACTCACCACCATCGAGATCAATGCTGGGGCGACCAACGACTCGTCGAGCACGGCGCCAAGATCGCCGCACCCGTACACGAACGCCACCTTTTTGAACAAGCTGAAGTTTTCTGGCAAACCCGCCGCACATTCGACAACTACGACGACCGCAACAATTTCTTTACCATCGGCCGTAACATTCCAGTCGACTCCGTGCTCGAGGATTATGAGGAGTTCCAATGGCACAACTACAGCTTTTTCGTGCTCCCGGCCAAGGGACATACCCCCGGCTCATCCACACTTATCGTGGAGATTGATGGCCGGTGTATTGCTTTCACCGGGGACCTGATAGCCAAAGGCGGCAAGCTCTATCAGCTCCATGCCATGGAATACACCTATGGGGACATGGTTGGAGCTATCTTCACCATGCAATCGATCCAAGCCTTGCGCAACTGCCTCACCGGTCGCCTTATTGCAAACCGCACATTCAATGTGTCACAACCGATGCTACTACCTTCCCACGGTGAAACCATCGACGAACCCATTGCCGACATTGACCAGCTAGAAGAAACAATTACCGAACTGGCGACGATGCACTGTGGCCTGCGAGTTGGCGGCCGAGATACGGTGCCCGAATCAAACTTTGTTCCCAAGGCTAACTGGGTGCCGCTTTCCAAGCATTTGCTCTGGTCTGGAACCTGGACCTGCTGCTGTTTTTACGTCCTGCTATCTGATTCCGGCAAAGCCATGTTTATCGACTACGGCCATTACATCTCCCCCCACATGGGCATCGGCTCCGACCATGGGGGGCTCGAGTCTATGCGTTTCATCGAACACCACATAGAAGAATTACGGGATCGATACGATGTCACTGATATCGACCTGGTCGTCCCCACCCACATCCACGACGACCATACTTTGGGCATCCCGCACCTGCAGAGGCATTACGGCACAAAGTGCTATGCCCTCCACGAGGTAGCGCAGGTGCTGACCGATCCGGCCGGATGGGCCTCAACACCCTGCACCTATCGCGAGCCCATCCGCATCGACCGCACACTCCACGATGGCGAACAGTTCAAGTGGGAGGAATTCACGTTCGATGTCTATTTTGCACCCGGCCAGACCGAATTCCATTCCGTTCTCGCCTCCGAGATTGACGGGTGCAAGGTCGCGTTCACCGGTGACAATATATTTTATGAACGCATGGCCATGGGCGCCAAGATTGAGATGCGTCCGTTCCAGACCACGGTGCTTCGCAACAGCTTCCAGCTTGACATGCATCGCCGCTGCATCGACGTGATGCGCAAGATCAAGCCCGAACTGATCTGCCCCGGCCATCGCGAGACCTACCCCTGCGACAAAACTGTCCTCGACCATTACTCCGACTTCATCCACCGCAAGGAACGCGTCTTCCGCAAGCTCGTTGCCGAGCCCGCCGACCACTATATTGATCTTTTCTGGGCGCGGCTTCGCCCCTATCTCGCCACGGCCAATCCCGGGGACAAGATCGAATATACACTGATGCTCCGCAACAACCTCGATCGAAAAGCCACGTACGAAGCGAGGCTGTTGGCACCCGATCACTGGAAGGCTAAGGATGGATTTGATTCAATCACATTGGATGCCGCCGAGCAAGGCGTGCTCATACTTACCGCGATCGCCCCATCGCAACCGGACAACATCCGCAAACTCATGACCGCTGAGATTGCCATAGACGGTGTCACGCAAGGACCCGTCGCCGAAGCACTTGTGACCGTGTGCAACTGAATGGTCCAAGAAAGCGACACGTGTAAAGCGGCGCCCGGCCACTGCATCCCACAGCCAGTGTTTATCTCTTGTAAAACGGCAACGCGGTCACTTCGCCGCCGACCAGTTTGCCGTTCATGTTGACCTGCATGGCGCTGCCTTGCCCACAGTTGTCCGCCTCGACATAAGCCATCGCAATCGGTACCCCCAGCGTCGGCGACAGGCACCCGCTGGTCACGGCCCCAATCGCCTTGCCAGCGGCCAAAACTTCCATGCCCTGCCGCGCCGTCCGCTTCCCTTCCAGGCGCAAACCAATCAGTCGTCGCCTCGGCCCCTGGGCCGCGATATCCTTCAATGCCTGCTGACCGACAAACGGCTCACCGCGAGGCTCCTGGTCCTTGTCCAGAGAAACCGCAAAATCCAGTCCCGCCGACAACGGATCGATGTCTTCGGTCAACTCGTGGCCGTACAAAGGCATGCCCGCCTCCAGTCGCAGCGTATCGCGGGCGCCCAACCCTGCTGGCGCCAACGTCGTTCCGCCGCCGCTGTCCTGTAACAGCAACTTGATGGCCATCCCCGCCATGTTCGCGCCCATAATGACTTCCACGCCGTCCTCGCCGGTGTAACCGGTTCGGCTGATCGTCATCTTCATGACCAGAAGGTTCTTGATACAAAAGCTGTACCGCTGCAACTGAGGCACTTGCGAGGAAAACCTGCCGATGGCCTCCATTACCTTCGGCCCCTGCACCGCCACCATCGCCGTGGCCATGGTCTCATCTTGAATCTTGACCACCAGTTCGCCGGTATGGACATGCAGATGTTTAAGTATCTTTTCCCTGTTCGACGCGTTGACCACCAGCAGCCAATCATCTTCGAACCGGTAAACGATCACGTCGTCCAGCGTGCCACCCTGCTCGTTGCAAACCAACGCATAGCGGCACGTGCCCTGCTTCATGTCGCTGACCCGCCTCGTCAGCACATGCTCCAGAAGCCGCCTGGCCCCACACCCGGCAACCCTGATCCGGCCCATGTGTGACACGTCGAACACCCCGCCGCTTTGCCGTACCTGGCGATGCTCCTCGTGAATGGACTGGTACACGATCGGCATCTGCCAGCCGGCAAAATCCACGAACCGGGCAGCGTGTTGTTCATGAAATGCGTAGAAAGCCGTGCGATGCATTAATGGTTTCCTGTATACGGGGACACACAGCGTAGAAATTACACCGCTAACGCTCAAGTACACCGAGCTTAACGGTTGATCGCATTAAAGCGCCGAGCCCCGATGCTGCCCGGCATCAGGCGGCTGTCGCTGGTAAAGAAGCGTCTTTTCGATCACCCGCTTCACCGCCGGGGCCGCGACGATGCTCCCGTAATAGCCCTTGGCCTTGTCCGTTTTGCTGATAAAGCAACCGACGACGATCCGCGGCCGATCAACCGGCGCACCTCCGATGAAGGAACTGACGTACTTGTCCTTGAGATAACCGCCATTTTCCAGATCGGCAATCTGGGCCGTGCCCGTCTTGCCGAAGATGGTATACAGCTTGCTGCGAGCCCTGCGGCCAGTGCCTTCCGTCACAACCCGCCGCAGCACCCGGCGGGTCAACTTCGCCGTTTCGGTGCTGATGACGTGCTCGTAGACGAGCGGGGTCTGTTCAAAACGCAGCACCGGGCAGAGCAGCCAACCATCATTGGCAATAACGCTCATTGCTCGGACCATCTGCAGGCCGGTCACCGCCACCTCCTGGCCCATGGGCACACTGGTCAGCGAAAAGTGGTTCCACTGCGATAGTGGATGAACAATGCCCCTCGTTTCTCCCGGCAGGCCACTACCTGATCGCGTGCCAAAGCCGAACGCCCGCACCGTGTCATACAAACGCGCCTTACCCATGCGCAGGGCGATCTGGGCCATGCCTGAATTGCTTGATTGAATCAATATCTGTTCGCCAGTAATCACGCCGTGGCCATGCACGTCACGAATACGCCGCCCCTTGGGCGAAACCCACGACCCAGTACTGCTGCAATCGAATGATTCACCTGGATCAATATACCCCCCTTCCACCGCAGCAGCCCAGACAAACGGCTTGAATACCGAGCCGGGTTCAAAGGTATCGGTCACGCACTGGTTACGCCGCACTACAGCCAACGAATCGACAAGCTTGTTCGGGTCGAATGCCGGATAATTGGCCATCGCCAACACGTGCCCCGTATCCGGTTCCATGACGATCAACTGCCCCTGCTGGGCATCGTATTGTCGGCACTGCCTTGCCAGTTGTTGTTCGGCGATCGATTGAACGGTCAGATCAATTGTCAGCCGAATACCCCTGCCGTCGCGGGGTTGTCGGTAACCACGTCCCATGATGCGAAGCGGCCGACGGGCGGCGTCACGCTCGTAGGTGAACGTACCAGCCGCCGCGGAAAGCTCACTTTCATAAGCATATTCCAGCCCTTCAAGACCGCTACCTTCAAATCCCACCACGCCCAGCAACTGACCGGCTGTTGTGCCTTGAGGGTAATGGCGCTCAACCCAACGCTGCGTTGCCAATCCCGCCAACTTCAGATCGGCCATCACTGCAAGACGATCAGTCGACAGCCGGTGGTCGATCACCACGTACCGCCGCCGGTTGTTCTTGTTAATATTTTTTGCCACCGTGGACGCATCGTAACCGAGCTTATCGGCGACAATACGAGCGAAATGGGCCGAGTCCTTTATCAATTTCGGATCGGCAAACAGTCGTGTAGCCGTCCTGCTCACAGCCAATGGCCGCCCTTTACGATCGGCCAGTAAACCGCGCCGCCCCTCGATACGCCCCTTGCCCGCTTGCGATCCGATCAACGCGGCAATCCGCGCCGCCGGCCTGATCTGCAACTGCACCACTCGCCCCAATAGCCCCACCAACGCAATCGAAATAGCGACCAGTAGCAGTCGGCCCAGACGCAGTGCCCGATCCGCGTTCTTTACAGGATCAAAAGGTTCGTGCCCCACGCTGGCTGCCTTATGGTGATGCGGTCCTCGGCCACACACGCTGATACTTACCCACGGCTAACATCATTGAGGCCGCGTCATGCCGTGGCATGGACACGATCGGCTCCAGTTCAAGCTGCGCCCGTACAATTGACGCTTGTATTGACTGCGGATTCATATGCTCGGCGATCGATGTCTGTATATCCCACAACGCATATCGCGCCTCGTGGATTTGATCGTACAGCACAGCCAAGTCATGGCTGATCTTGATCTGACGCTGGCGCAAAGCTAACAGTCCTGCCGCCGTGACCACAGCCAATAGCACCATCACCAGAGCCTTGCTGTACATGAGCTTGTTAACCCCGGGGTACCACACCCTGTTATAACCAAGGGCGATTTAGGCAGATCACAGCCTGGGAAGAACCAGCACCTGCCCCACTGACAGATTATTTTCATTGGCCAACCGGTCACGATTCCGGTCATAGATTTCGTAAAGGCGTTCGCCGTCACCCAGTTGATCCCGCGCGATCTTCCACAGGTTGTCGCCTGACTTGACGGTGTATTGCCTGCCACCGGATCCAGTGATAGGCACAATGCCACCAGCAACCTTTTTTGTCCGCCAACTAGACGACTGGGGCAATCGCAGTTCCATGCCCGGTCGGATCGACTCGGGGGCGTCAATCTGGTCGCGATTGGCCTTGAGCATATGAGGCCAGAGTTGGGCACTACCCATGTGCATGCGTGCCAGGTCTGACAGTGTGTCGCCGGCCCTCACAACCACCGTCCGCCTGGACGTCGTGATCGCAGTGGTTTCCAGCGCCGCGGGCTGATTGGCCTTCGTGCTCCCAAGACTGGCTTGACCATGTGTCGGCAAAGGTGGGATCGCCAAGCGCACTCCGCTACGCACATGCTCCCCCCGCTGTACCACCTTGGGGTTGGCGTCGCGGATAAGTTCCCACAGGTTCTCATCGCCGTATTCGCTTTTGGCTATGCTAATCAGCGTGTCGCCGCCCTTGACGTAATAAATCTTTTTGCGTTGATCACTAGTTGAAACAACTTCCCCTTGCGGCCCCACAGCCTCCGCCTCGGGGCTGTCCGTATATGGATAAGGAACATTACGTTGGATACCAAACGCCGGGACAGGGGCCTGCCTATGGGCCCCGACCCACTTGTCATGAGGAACAGAGGGCGGCACGGCTTCAACGCCGGCAGGCACATCCTGCTCGATAATATGATCTTCGACAAGAGGCGGCGCTAGGCTATCCTGGTATTGCCTTGTGGTTTCCAGCAGTGGGGAAATTTCATTATGGGGCCGGATCGACAGCAGATCGGTCAAAATCATCCCCACCAGCACAATCACACCCATTCCTACGAGCAGGCCAATCTTGGTTTCGCGTGTCATCAATGAAAAGTCCGTAATAGGGTTAAATTAATAAGCACCCGAAACCATCCATGGTCCGAGCCGCCCGCCGGTAAACTTATTGTCCTGCCTGCCCCCCCTCGCCACCGAGATGAACCTACTGATCTAAACTGCCGGACGTGGACCATCGAATCGCTCTCAATTTTGCTGACCTGCTCCGGGGATTGGCCCGGCGCTCATCTTCATCTGCCGTGACCACTTTCCGGTTCAGACGTCTTGCCTGCCCCTGCTTGTCACACTGAACGAACGCCTGTTTGACCTGCCGGTCTTCCAGCGAGTGAAAGCTGATTACCGCGGCCACGCCACCTCGCCGAAGCAGTCGGGGCATCTGCTCCAGCAGGCGACTCAATGCCTGCAACTCATCGTTCACAGCGATGCGAAGCGCCATAAACGTCCGGGTAGCCGGATCGATGCGCCATCGACCTCTGCGTCCCTGCGGGTTGGTCTTGCGCCCA
>CAUZAW010000182.1:0-6579 GCA_963577735.1 Phycisphaerae bacterium
TCTAACGAGTCGTGGCCGCCCGGGCATGCAATACGCATGGCGCACGCGATGGCGCACCTGCGTGTGCAATACATCGAACAGCTGCTACGAATGCGTGCGATTAGTGAGTTGGCGGCGCTTCGCAATCGCAGCCCGGTGCCCATCGCCGCTAACCAGTCCAGTTGGCTTAACTGGGATATTTTAGATATCCTGCGGGCCGAGGCAGCCGACGTGATCATGACCGACCCGTGGCATGCTGGTGGGATTGGCAACTTCCACCGCGCTGCGACCATGTGCGAGACCGCGGGATTGCCACTGGTTTATCACAGTTTTGCACCGCTTTCGATTGCCACGCGGGCCGCGGCACAAGTGTTAGCGGTCAGCCCTGCATGCATGTATGCGCACCAGACGTACAATCACATGATGGCGGACGATGTGGTCAAGCAACCGGTGGAAATCGAGGACGGTCGTATTGCCGTCGACGATCGTCCCGGACTGGGCGTGGAACTCGATCCGGACAAGCTTGACAAGTACCATCAAGCATATTTGCAAGAAGGCTATAACAACGCCTACGGTAATCCGGATCCGTCTGGAAGTACCACGTTTTTTATTCCCAATCAGTGACTCGATACTTATTCATAGCAGTGCGATTGCGATGGCACGACGGTTCGCGGGGAAGATCACGGATATGTCGAAGCATGAACCACTAGATCATGGTGAGGAGGGTCGAGATCATGGGGACGGGATCAAAGTATTGTATTGAAAGGTGACAGGAAATGCTGACTACTGAACGAATGAATGCGTTGATGGTTGCCGCGACTGTCGGCAAGCCGGTTAAGACAAGGAACCGGGAGGAAGCCGAGTTCGTGGAGGCGATTCAGGATGATGTTGAGGCAGCACTCACGAAGGGGAAAGAATTGAGGATTCCACCCGAATAAATCGTAGAAGGTGAAATTCCTTAGGTGACTTAACTTTCATAAGGTGAATTAACTAGCTATGAGTGAACCGATCAAGCTGGTGACCCGAACGCTCACGGGAACCGGCGACGGACCGCACCTGCTGATTCTAGGCGGAGTGCACGGCGATGAGTTTGAATCGATGGCAGCGATTCGGCGGTTGATCCGTGAAGTGGACACGGGTGAACTGTGCGGACAGGTCACCGTGGTGCCCGTCGTCAATGAAGCAGCTTATTGGCGAGGCCAACGGTGTGCCGACGACGGGCTGGACCTGGCACGGACATGTCCCGGCCGACCAGATGGTTCCGTCACAGAGTGTGTTGCGGCTACGGTCAGTGAAATGATCCGCTCGGTCAACTATTTGATCGATCTACACAGCGGGGGGCTGGTGATGCGGATGGGTCCCATGGCCGGTTACGTGTTGCATCCCGACTCGACTGTGCTGGAGGTGCAGCGGCGCATGTGCCGGGCGTTCAACATGCCGTTGATCTGGGGTACAACGCCGAGCCTCGATGGTCGCACGCTCTCAATAGCGCGCGACGCCAACGTACCCGCCATTTACGCCGAATGGCTGGGTGCCGGTGAATGTGATCCAGTCGGTGTGGAGGCTTACTTTGAAGGTTGCCTCAATATCATGGGCGAGTTGAAGATGATCAACCGACCAGCTCCGGCCACGATGGTGGAGTTTGTCGTCGAAGATGAGCGGACTGGAAGCGGCCACGTACAGATCGCCTACCCGGCGCCGTTTCGTGGTTTCTTCGAGCCTGCGGTGAAGTTGCGCCAGGTTGTCGAAGTGGGCCAGTCGCTTGGTCAGGTGTGCGATCACTTGGGTGACCGGTGCGAAACGATGACCTCAAAAGAGCATGGCGTCGTGATGTGTTTGCGCACGTTTAGCCGCGTGCTGGAAGGCGACAGCGTGGCGGCGATCATGGAATTCCTGCCAGGCCATCATTAAAGGCTGGACAAGCGTGTAGGTTTCTCTGCGAGGTCAATTCGAAGGTGCCATCGGATTACAGACGCGGCGGCCTGATCTTTACTCGACCTAGGCCTGAGTAGGCCATGACCAACGCAGCTATAAGATAAAACAGCATCGGAAACTGTGTTGTCAGGTATGGGAAGTACTGTGGTTGGCGCAGTAGAAATGATTTTGTTGGATCGTTTGGGTCGTAATAGGCCGTCGTCTTTTGCCGACAGGGGAGTGCCCCGTGATGGACTTGGCCCAATCATGGCTGGCAGACAGGTCGCCGCTGGCAGCACGGTTTTACTGACGTGCCACCGGTTGTCTACCTGGTACTTGTATTCCACGATTGGGGCGTAGGTGACGCTCGTTTGGCCTTCGCTCGAACGGTTCACTCGCTTGTCGATGTGTGCCGCCCGCACCTTTGCATGTGTGGGCAGGTAAGTGTCGATTTTCTGCGTCTGCGACCAGATTAGGCATACACTGATGACAAAGAATAACGTGGGGATGGCCGTATCAGCGTAACCCATAGTTTAATGAAGCTCATGAGTCGCCCCTACCAGGCCGCGGGTTGGGCAAGTGCCTGGTGTTGGCTTGTGGCCGTCAAGTAGCAGGGACTGCATCTGTGGGAATCTTACAGGCGGCAATTGCTTCGATGATTTGATCGAGGTCGCTGTCGGTCAGGTCGGACCGTAGGCTGATGCGGACTCGTGCTGTGCCTGGTGCGACTGTAGGGGGGCGGATTGCAGGTGCAAAGATACCGTGATGTTCGAGTTGCTGTGAAAATCCGAGAGCGGCATGGGCCGAGCCGAGGATGATGGGGATGATCGGGGTGGCAGGGCCCCCTACGTCCACGTCATGACCCAAATCGCGCAGCGATCTACGAAGTAATTGAGATATCGATTGCAGATGCGTCCGGCGGTGCGGTTCATCATGGATGATGTCTAACGCGGCGCTGACAGTAGCTGCTTGCATGGGCATCACGCCGGTGGTGTAAATAAATGATCTAGCACGGTTGACGATCGTGGCAATGACCTCGTGCCGAGCGGTGATGATCCCGCCAAGTCCACCCATCGCCTTGCTGGCCGTGCTGACGACCACGTGGACGCGGTCGGCCACGCCCTGGGACTGGCATAAACCGGCGCCGTCGCTACCAAGCACGCCGGTCGCGTGGGCCTCATCCACAATAATGACGGCATTGTATTGCTCGGCCAGATTGCACAAGGCTGGCAGATCAGCACAGTCACCGTCCATGGAAAAGACGCTGTCGGTGATGATGAATTTTCTTCCCTTACCAGTTGCCGACAACAGCCTCTCGAGCTTGTGCAAGCCGCCATGTGGGTAGATGCGTAGATTTGCGTCGCTTGCACGGGCGGCGTCAATGAAACTGGCGTGTGTCAGTTTGTCGATGCAGATCAGGTCACCGCGGCCGGCCAACGCGGTAACGGTTGCGTGGGCTGCCATGTAACCGGTCGGGCACAGTAGCGCCGCCTCGGCATGCTTGAACCGGGCAAACTGGGATTCGACCTGTTGGTGAATGGCCTGATGGCCGCTGACTAGGCGGCTTGCGCTGGCACCGACGCCGAACCGGCGTATGGCTTCGGTCGCTGCGTTACGCAGCCGCGGATGATTGGAAAGGGCCAGATAATCGTTGCCGCCAAGGTTCACCAGCGTCTGATTTTGGCGGCGAATGGTTCGTCCGTGTGGGGCGACGGCGACCAGCCTGCGCAGCAGGTCATCATCTTCAAGTCCGGACAAGTTCTGGCGAAGCGAAGCCAGCCATTGATCCATTGCGGTATCGTAAAGGTTAGAGGGCTTCAGGAATCGTCATCATCGTAGGTGAAGGCGGTGGGTTGGCCATGGGAAGAGAGTGTCTCTTTAATGAGCCGGCCGACCTTGAATTTGATGGTACGCTTGGGCGGGACCTCGACGGGTTCTAGCGTTTTGGGGTTCTGGGCCATGCGAGCCTGGCGTTGCTTGACCTCGAAGACGCCAAAATTGCGAAACTCCAAGCGGTTACCCTTGCCCAACTCAACAATGATGTTGTCGAGAAAGGCTTGAACTATTTTCTTGACAACGACTCGCTTCTGTTTCGTGGCGTCGGCGATCTGGTCGATCAGTTCCTTCTTGCTGATAGTGGCCATTTATCCTTCCCCATATTGTGATTAGCTATCCTACACTTTTCAGTCCAGCACAACCCAAATTCCGAGAGCCGGAAATGACATGCCGCACCAACCCATTCCCTGATATCAAACACTATGACAGATGCGCCAAAATTCGTCAAGTCCTATCTGGAGCTAGACCTGCGGGAATTTTCTGGCGTTTGGAAATCCCGCCCAAGGCCGGTAATATCGCGGTATGGTGGTTTACGCCGACACTCTCCAGGTCGTTTGCTACCCCGATCCGGTGTTGCAAAAGTCTGCGGTACCGATCGGGCAGGTCACCGATGAAATTCGCGCCGTGGCCCGACGTATGTTGGAATTGATGCACGAGTTCCCAGGTGTCGGCTTGGCCGCCCCGCAGGTGGGGCTCGGTTGGCGGTTGTTCGTAGCCAACCCCACGCTGGAGCCCAACGAAGACCGCATTTTTGTCAATCCCGTGTTGAGCAACACCAGCAAGAAAATGGCTGATTCTGAAGAAGGCTGCCTGAGTCTTCCCGGTATTACCGCCAAGATTCGCCGGCCAGTGGCCATTACCGTCGAAGCGTTAGACCTGGACGGCAAATCCTTTAGGCTAACCAGCAATGAAATAGCGGCCCGCGTCTGGCAGCACGAAATAGATCATCTAGATGGTATTCTTATCCTCGATCGCATGTCACCGATCGATAAGATCGTCAATCGTCGTGCTGTCAAGGAACTTGAAAGCGGCGGTTGAAGTTATAGCGCTAACCGCGGATGGCGGCGCCCCCAATCTTGACCAATGTGGTTGCTGTGGCCGACAATCGCTCTCCATGCGGGTAGTCTTTATAGGTTCCGGTCAGTTCGGCTTGGCGACATTGCAAGCGTTGGCCACAGGGCACGATGTTGTGGCGGTGGTCAGTCAGCCGGATCGTTCAGCCGGACGCAAGGCGAAGGTGACGCCCACGGCAATCACTCGGTGGGCGCAGAATGCGCAACTCGAAGTCTTGAAAAGCGATGATGTAAACGGGGCGGATTTCGTCGAGCAAGTGGCACAGTTGCACGGCGACGTCGGCGTGATCATTGCATTCGGCCAGAAATTATCGCCGCGACTAATCGCTGCGATGGGCGGTTTGGCCATCAACCTGCACGCATCTCTTTTGCCGAAATACCGTGGGGCTGCGCCCGTCAACTGGGCAATCATCAATGGCGAGAAACAGACCGGACTGTCGGTGATCGCGCTGTCGCAGTGCATGGACGCTGGTCAAGTGTATGCCCAGACGATCACGCCGATCGAAGCTCACGAAACGGCGGGTGAACTGCATGATCGTTTGGCGGCGATGGGTCCGGACGTGGTGGGGCGGGTGCTGGCTGATTTCCAGGCGGGTGTGTTACGCGGCAAGGTCCAGGACGAGTCACAGGTTAGCCGGGCGAGGAAACTGGCCAAGGCAGACGGGCATCTCCATTTCGATGATTCGCCGCAGCACGTGCGCAACCATATTCACGGCTTAACCCCTTGGCCGGGCGTCGCCGTGCATTGGCGGGGGAAAAATGGCGGTGATGTGCGGTTGCTTTACCTGCGACGGGTCGAAGCCCATTCGGGTTTGCCCCATGACGCGTCACCGGGAACACTGCTGGATGGCCGACTTGTCGCGGTGCGTGGCGGTGCTATTGCCTTGTTGGAGGTGCAGTTGGCCGGCAGGCGGGTGATGGCGATAGATGATTTTGTCCGCGGCCACCCGTTGAACAGTGGCGATCAGTTGCAGTCGCTTTCACGGGTGTAAGGGTAATGGTCATGCTTCGGTAATTTGGCCGATGTTTCGCAGTCTCTGTTGCCGCTTGGCGACCAGATTCTCGATCTTGAACCGTTTTAACTCGCGCAGGTTCTGCACGATCCATTTCTGCAGCCGGTCTGCAGCAGCGGCGGGATTGCGATGCGCTCCTCCCAGCGGTTCTTCAATGACGTGATTGATAGTGCCCAGTTTGAGGTTGTCTGCCGCGGTCAGTTTGAGTGCGGTGGCAGCCTGCTCGGCCTGCTCGCTGGTCTTCCAAAGAATTGACGCGCAACCCTCGGGGCTGATGACACTGTACCAAGCATACTGCATCATGGCGATGCGATCAGCCACAGCGATACCTAGTGCGCCGCCTGATCCGCCTTCGCCGATAATGATTGTGATGATGGGGACCTTCAGTCGGCTCATCTCCATGAGATTGACGGCAATGGCCTGGGCCTGGCCACGCTCTTCGGCGCCGATGCCCGGATAGGCGCCGGGGGTATCGACGAACGTGACGACGGGCACTTTGAATTTTTCCGCCAGCTTGGCTTTGGCCAGAGCTTTTCGATAACCCTCGGGGTGGGCCATGCCGAAGTTACTGGCAATACGGTCCTTGGTGTCTTTGCCCTTGTTGTGGGCAACAATCATGCACTTGTGCGAACCAATGCGCCCAAAACCAGTGAGGATGGCTCGGTCGTCGCCGAATTGACGGTCGCCGTGCAGTTCGCTGAACTCTTTGACAAAGGCGTGTAAGTACTCAATCGCCTGAGGCCGGGCCGGGTGCCTTGCCACCC
>CAUZAW010000183.1:0-6562 GCA_963577735.1 Phycisphaerae bacterium
TAAGAAGGCGTCGAACAAGCCAAGCGAGCTATCGAGTTGGCGCCCAAGCTTGGCGTAAACGTGATCGTCAACTCCATTGCCGGGCCCGCCGATCACGACGAAGACCTTGGCGGGTTCTACAAGCACGTCGGCGCCGCACTCGACCACGCCCAACAGCACGATGTGATCATCGCTCTGGAACTGCATGGCAACCATACCGGCAACGGACGATCCATGCTTGGTGTCATTGGCAAGATCAACCATCCCAATCTCAAGATCAATTATGACACCGCCAACGCTATATACAACAGCGGAGAATGGCCGTACGAAGACCTGGAAGCGGCACTTGGCCAGGTGGTTAACATCCATCTGAAGGACAAGATCGGCGGCCAAGGCGTGTGGAATTTTCCGCCGATCGGATCGGGCGAGATCGATTTCAAGCGCGTGTTCAAGATTCTGGACGAGGGTGATTATTGCGGGTCGATGAGTATCGAAATTGAATTTGATGATGCCGGCGTGCCGCCGCTGGCCGACGTTAACGAGGCGGTAGCACTTTCGTATCGTAACGCGATGAAACTGATCGAGACGCACCAGGGGCGGCACTGATGGAACCGGCTCTGAACGCAACGCCGCTCGGCACGGTTTCACTCCTGCCCAGTACCTTCCAAGACCGATTCAAACCGCTCTACAAGGTGGTTGAAGAGCCCTATACGGTCTATTTCCCAATCAGGAGCGGACAGCAACAAGGCGTGTATCCATGATCGATCTGTCCGGCAAAGTAGCGATGATCACCGGCTCCTCACGGGGCATCGGACGCGGCTGCGCGCTGGAAATGGCTCGGGCTGGAGCCGATATCTACGTCAACTACCACAGCCACGGTGACGAGGCTCAACAGGTGGCGGTGTGCAACGCCTACTACAATAGGTGGTAGCCATTTCTTGAAATTGACCTCGATGACATGCGCCGAACGTGGGACGTCATCTTGTGGGGGACATTCCATACAGCCCAGTCGGTTGCCCGGCAGATGGTTCGCCAGGGACGCGGCGGTAGCATGGTGTTCATCAGTTCGTTGTTCGCATTTATCCCGTATCCGACTTCCATGGCGTATAACGCAGCCAAGGCGGCGGTTGATCACATGGCCGCGACCATTGCTGGCGAATTGACCGGCCATAGTATACGGGTCAACTGTATTCAGCCCGGTTGGACCGATACGCCTGGCGAACGTTAATACACCAGCGACCAGCAGATCTCTCATGGTGCCAAGAATCTACCTTGGGGTCGCCTGACGACGATCGAAGAGATGGGCCGCGCTGCCGCGTTTCTCTGCAGCGATGCGTCCGACTATATTACCGGTGCCACGTTACGCATCGACGGTGGGTACTCAATGCAGCCAGTGAACTACGCCACAGGCAAGGCATTGGATTAGATAAGTCAATTATTGTGACAACCGGTCAAGTATGTTGCGCGTGATTTGCATGACCGCTTCATCGCCGCCACGCAGGCCGTATGACCAGTTGGTGCAGCCCGTAGTGAAGACGGTGCCGCCGCGTTGGTATGTGCCAAGGACGGCGGCCCCAGTTGGGCAGTGCCGCTTGTCCGTATCGGTTCCGTACAACGCTTCTTGAACCATGTCCAGCGAACTATCGGCATTGGACAGCTCGGCCGGGGCGGTGGCGAGAATTTCGAAGTTTTCGGGCGTGCCGTCGCGACCGGTGGGTACGGGTAAGCCGTCGCGCATCTCAAAGTCGCAACCGTCACATTCGTAACCGACGATTTTGTCCCGGGCGCCAAATTGATCGTTGCGCTTTAGGCCGGTGTTCTGGAAAACCCAGTGGTTGGGGCGATCAACGGTATAGCTCCAGGGGCCGTCGTTGTGGCAATCAAAGAAATCATGATAACCGCCGTAGGCAAAACTTACGCCAGTTAGCCGGTTCTCCGGATGATTGATCAGGCGGTGACAAGTCAGCGTGGAGAGTAATCGCTGGTTTCCGGACGGGTAGAACGGATCCTGGCGGTAGTCCTTGTAGCAGACGACGGTTCGGCCGGCGTTTTCCAGTCGTACCTGCCACCACATGGTGTTGCCGCTGAAAAAGGCCACGTTGCCGCCGTCGGCAACGTACGCTTCGAGGTGATCGCGCATGGGGTAAGACCAATATTCGTCGTGGCCGACACTGAGCACCAAGCGGTAGCCATTAAGAATCTCGGGATGAAATTCCAGATCACTGTTGGTGGCGTAGTCAATCTTGTAGCCGGCCCGCTCGGCCCAGGCGACGAAGGGAAGTTCCCAGCGGCTCCAACAGTTGGCCCACTCGCTGAAGCCATCGTACACGCCAAGGCGGTCGGCATGCCTTTTGATCGCGTAGGTCATGGAGCATACGAACAGGTACCAGAGTCTGCCGGGCTTTTCGACATAGATGGTGCAACCCGGCGGCAGTGGTATGCCATGTTGCGCGAAGGCATCCTGAAGTTGCAAGGAGAAGGTCCGCTGGTCCAGCGATTGCGCGCAGTCGGCGTCGATATCAAAAAAGTGGGGCCCATTTTGCCAGAACCCGGCGAATGGTCGATCGAATGAAACCTGCTGGGCAGGCCCGTTCGGTCCGCTGTAGAGCGTGCAACCGCCCCAACTGTTGTAGGCGTTGTCGGTGTTGGTCGCGCGTTGTAGGAGGATGCGGGCATCGTGTCCGGGACGACAGGAGCGAACCATGAATGACATTTCGCCGCTGACTGTGATCCCCCCCGTAGACTTACCACGCATCACCACGCTGTAGTAGCCGGACGGCCAATCGTCGGCGACGGTCAGTTTCAACGCGGCGGGCCAATTGCAACCGTGGGTAGACGCATTTTCCGCAGCCGGATACGACTGGCCGGTCAGATTTTGATTCAACCAGACCACCTGCCGGTCGGCGCCGATGCGGGCAATCTCGATTGAGTATCGTGGTATGTCGGATGAAATATGAAAGGCGATCTGCTCACCGGGCACAACGCTGGCCGGGTTGGTGTAACCCTCGATGGCACCGCGGTAAATTGGGGGGCCTGATGCCATGCGGAGTTGATTATACACTTAGGGAAAACGGCTAAAATCCGAGATGACAAACCGAAGCCATGTTGCATACACTATGCTCTGATTCTGGATGACATTGCCTCCAGCAGGGAGTAGACCCTAAATGAAAGCCGCCTATATCGAGCAGGCCGGACCGGCGCAGAACCTGTGTTATGGCGAACTGGAGAAGCCGAGGCCGGCTGCGGCACAGGTGCTGATACGGGTCAAGGCTGTATCAGTCAACCCCATTGACACCTACATTCGCGCCGGACTCGTGAAGATGGATTTGCCCATGCCTTTTGTGGTCGGCTGTGATCTTGCGGGCGTAGTCGAAGAGGTGGGGGCGGCCGTGTTGCGGTTCAAGGCCGGAGACCGGGTGTGGGCGAGCAATCAGGGACTGTTCGGCAGGCAAGGCACATTCAGCCAGTATGCAGCGGTGGACGCCGCTTGGCTTCATGCGATTCCCGACGGTGTGTGTGATGAGGATGCGGCTGCGATTGCCCTTGTGGGTATTACGGCGCACCTTGGGCTGTTTGACCGCGCGCGTTTGACGGGTAAAGACACCGTATTCGTTCACGGTGGCACCGGCGGTGTCGGTTCGATGGTGGTTCAGATGGCTAAGGCAGTGGGTGCGCAGGTGATCACGACGGGTGGTACCGATGAAAAGGTGCAGATGTGCTTGGAACTGGGCGCTGACATGGCCGTCAATTACAAGACCGAGGATGTCGATGCCCGCATCAAGCAGGTTGCCCCGGAAGGGGTAACCCTATGGTGGGAGACCCTGCGCGAGCCGGACCTTGATCGCATCGTGGGTTTACTTGCTCCGCGGGGGCGCATGGTGATGATGGCTGGACGCGAGGCCCGACCTGAGTTGCCCGTCGGCCAGTTCTATATAAAAGGATGCTCTTTACTGGGATTTGCCATGCTGAGTTTCACGCCTGAGGAACAGCGTAGCTGCGGTGATCAGATTAACCGTTGGTTGGTGGAGGGCAAACTTAGGGCCAAGATTGACCGGGTGATGCCGTTGTCAGAGGCTGCTGCCGCGCACCAGTTACAGGAAGACAATACGCTGGGCAAGGCAAATACATTGGCAGGTAAAATCGTCCTCAAGCCCGATGATTCGTAATTTTCAACGTGAAATATTGCCATTTCAAAAGAGAGCATGGAGTCTCAGTGCCGGAGGAAATCCATCTGGCAATGAGTTGTGGTGTGAACGCGGACGATTAGCCAGACAGTTGATTGAATTGTGTCACTCGGCATTGCTCCCCAGGCACGTTGGCCAGATAGTGCAAGGCGGTGTTAGCTGTTTTTCCGCCATGTGACGATATAAGGTTTTGCTGGCAGTTTGCGTGCGAACTTTGGTGATCCACTTGCTGATAAGGAAGTTGCCTTGCGGTCAAGTCATTGGCGCCGGCACCGATGGGCGTGGCTGATCGGCACGGCGTACGTCTGCATCGCGGCCTGGGTGTGGGTAGCCTGCCAAGTGGGGCCCAAGCCCAATCCTGACGCGTGCGACTATGCCCAGATGGGTCGGGAGATTTATCGTGGCCACGGGTTTGCCACGACTCAGATGATGCCTCGGCATATTCCCTTTCTAGATGAGCATGGCTATCTCGACCGCGAACATTGGTTCAACTTTTCACGATTTCCCCTGCCAGCCATGACGGACGCGGCGTTCTGCTTCGTGACCGATGACGCCATGATGGCGGCCGTGCTCAAGAGTGGCACGTTTTTCGTGCTGAGCGTACCGTTGCTGTTCCTGCTGGCATACCGGTATGCCAGCTTGGCGGTGGCGACAGTAAGCACGCTCTTCTTTATGGCCGACCCCCTAGTTTTCGGTTCCAGCTACGTGGGAAAAACGGAAACGCTATCGATGTTCCTTATTCTTTGCGTTGCTTTAACAGCGTTTTCCAAAGAGTTGACACTGCGCAAATGTGCGCTGATGGGAATTCTGGCGGGGCTGTGCTACCTGTCGCGATCACAGTTTATTTTCCTGGTGCCGGTGCTTTTTTTAATGATCGGCCTGCGCATAAAGGGACGGGGCAGGATGCTGGCGATGGCGATGGCGGTGACGGGCGGCGCTGCCCTGCTGGTTGTCGCGCCGTGGCTTGCGCGAAATTACGCGTTGGTGGGCAACCCCATGTTTTCCTTCATCACCACTCGGTCGATTGTGACCGAGGTTCGGCCGATCGGCGCCGACCTGATGACCGACCTGCACGCACCGGTTTCAACTACAGCCGTACTCAAGGAGTATGGTGTGGATATCGTCAGGAAATATGCGCGGCATCTTTTCCCGAACATCCTTTCAATTTCATTCTGGCGGGCGATGCTGGATCCTGGCGTGTTTCCATTTTTCTTTTTCACGGTGCTTTCCCTGTTTCGCAGAGAAGGGCCAGGGCAGAAGCACGTGACGCTGTGGAAGTGGTTCGTAATGGCAATGGTGGTGTGCAATATTCTGGTCGCCGGGTTGGTGGTACTGCTGCCGCGGTACTTTATAATGTTTCACCCGCTGGTGATCCTGCTTGGGGCAAGGGAAGTGATGCTGCTGTTGGGGGCATTGCCCGGTCGTGCGGAGGCATGGTTCCGCATCATCGTTGTGATCGGGATGCTGTCAATTGGAGTGTTCCAATTCACCGAGTCTGCCCAAAAGGCGATGCGCAAGTATCGGCCGCATCCGCAGCGTATGGCAGCGCTGGCGCAGATCAAGCAGATGACTCAACCCGGTACGTTGATCGCTTCGGACAGGTCGTACGACACTGTTGTCTACACGGACCGGCGCAGCCTTCGCCTGCCGGAAGATCCCGAACAACTGCTGGAGATCGACGAGAAGTATCTGGCCGTCGATTATGTCCACTTAAGCGCCAAGGTCCTCAAGGGCGGCCCGCACCTGAAAGATCAGCCGTCTCGCCATGCCACATTCTGGCAGTACCCGCAATACATTACGGCAACGCCGTTTACGTCGAAATACAAGTTGATGGCAAGATTGGTCGATGGGGGGGTGCTTTTTAAGCGGATAAAAAGCAAGTAGCCACAGACGAGGCTTTTGCATCAAGAGTGCCTCACTCACAGAGGTGGGTGAGGCTGATGGTTTAGGCCAGTGAGAGTTTCAGCGTCTTGATTTCGTAGGGCTTGATGGGGAAAGTCACTGTGTTGGCGTTGTGGTCAGCATCCTGTTCCTCAACTTCCATGAGATTGCAGAGTTTGGCGCGCCTTACATTCTTGGCAAACGTAAGCGTGACGTTACCTGTGGTGCGGTGGCGTTCGACGAAGCGCAGGACGAGTGCAGTGCCGTCTTCGGATTGCTTGAAAGCTTCCAAGGTTACGTGGGAACTGTCGCAGGAGAGAAAACTGTCGGTCGGCGGAAGGTTGCCGACGTCGCCGGTTTTGGTCACGGCCTTTGCGGGTACGTTCAGTTCCAGTGCGTTGCAGATGGTGCCACCACTTCGCCAGTCGCCGGCGTGGGGCAGCAGGCGATAGGTGAAGCGATTGATGCCGCGGTCGGACGTGGGGTCTGGCCGCATGGGGCTGCGAAGCAGCGTGAGG
>CAUZAW010000184.1:0-6515 GCA_963577735.1 Phycisphaerae bacterium
ATTATGTTCTTGTCTTAATGCAAAGCCTCCTTCAGGGTTCGAAAACCAGTGGCGAACTTCAAACTGGAGCATTTTCTTTTTATCGCCCCCGCCCTGTTCATTGGGGAACTCAAACAGCGCCATTTGGGTATTGGGAGTTTCCTGGTCGTCATCGAACATGAAGTGACCTCCCATCGAACAGATGCGTGTCGGTAGGGTAACACCCAGTCCCCATCTTGCGATATCCATCTGATGTGCGCCTTGGTTACCGATGTCTCCATTGCCATAGTCCCAATGCC
This sequence comes from Phycisphaerae bacterium, assembly GCA_963577735.1. Lineage (GTDB taxonomy): Bacteria > Planctomycetota > Phycisphaerae > Phycisphaerales > Phycisphaeraceae > CAUZAW01. The sequence goes on from CAUZAW010000184.1 coordinate 279, forward strand.
AATGCCAATTGTAGTGAAAGCGGTTGCGTGTAAATGGTCGTTTCGGCGCCGGCCCCATCCACAGGTCGTAGTGCACGCCCTGCGGAACCGGTTCGACGGGTGTTTTATGGATCGTCTTACGCCGTTTGTAGCACAATCCCTTCGCCAGATAGACTTCGCCTAAACCACCATTGTGCAGGAATTTTATGGCTGACTTGTGTCCCGCAAACGTACGCCGTTCAGCGTGGTGCTGAATGAAGCGATCATACCTATCTGCGGCCTTTATGAGTTGCTGACCTTCGAAATAGTTGTGAGTCGCTGGTTTTTCCAAAGCCGCATGCTTCCCCGCCTGAACGGCCCACAAACCAGCCAATGCATGCCAGTGATTGGGTGTGGCGACACTGATCGCGTCGATGGTTGGATCATCCAGTAAATTTCGCACGTCCACAAAGGTCGCCGGCCGGGGAAAACCTTTCTCATCCATATCTTCGAGTCGTTGAGCGATGACGTTTTCGTCCACGTCACAGATCGCAGCCACTTCAACATTTTCCAAGTCCGAATAACCTGTGACATGGCCAAATCCCATCCCGCGGACACCTACCACGCCCATTCGCATTCGTTCATTCGCACCTTGGATCTTGGCATAACTTGCCGCCGTGAACGTGGAAGCCATTCCCGCACCGGCTGTTCCGATCGCCAGAGACTTCATGAAATCGCGGCGTGACGCAGCGTCTTGGGGGGGCGAGTTCTGTGTTCGCGAATTCGAATCGTCGCGCGCGAGTTCTAACGACATGGTGATCCTCCTTTAGAATCTGGACTCCATTTGATACGGCAAACAGCTACATCCTGCCGAGCCGCTGGTCCCCAGTATAGCAGAGCCAAATTGGCGTTGTACCAGATCCCGATGAGCCTTCACGGGAAATCCAGCGGTTTTTTCAAGATGAATACAAAATACGAATCTCGAACAATTGCAGATTTCATCGCATTTTGTAATGGCAAGCACGTACTGGTGTAATCCAGCTCCACCTACCCACTTGTGCTCTATTCATGTCATGGCGTTTTCATTGCAACACAGAAAATCGAAGTCCCTATCGGACCAGCTACGAAAGATTATCGAACACGGGCCGTTAACGCGGTACAGGATCTCGAAAGATTCTGGCGTCGATGCTTCTCAGTTGCTAAGGTTTGTCCATGGACGCGGCAAGTTGACGACCGACACGCCGTTCTCTCGGGGTGACATTAATCTAGATCACGATGTAGATACGCGAGACTTGACGGCCATGATTATCGGCTTTACCTCGGCAGGTGGGACCGGAAAAACATGGAACACGGGTGATACCGATGGTGATGGCGATGTTGATTCAGGAAATCTGACCACGGCGATTATCAACTTCACCGGTGCCAATAATGCAGCAGCGGCTGTACCTGAACCGTCAGGACTGCTGCTGTTGGTGCTGGCCGTTGGCTGCCTGGCTGCTACGCGGGGCAGAAGCTGCCGCAGGTAGATCTAAATGACTTGCGTCATTGTTCGGATTGGTGGCTTGTCGTTGGGTCAGACACAAGCGGTATCCACATCTTGCCCTGACAGGTTGGACACCAATCACCGTCTTTTCTTCCTCCGCCCTCACACACTTGGAACATAGTGGCATCCATGGGATCGCCGAGAAGGTTGGCCAGCCTGCGAAGAATGTAGATGGTTCAGCGGAGCATGATAGGTGGGATCTTTCAATGTCGTTGGGCGTACTTAATTAAGTTAATGCAAGTAAGCATCGCCTACCACTACGAGGACGAGAGATGAAAAGCTACTTCGGAAATCTCTATCTCCTAAGTAGGATTTTATGGTAGCCAATTCGTACCAGAAAACAACAGCTACGCGCGGGCTTGCTTCTTCTAGTGCTGGCCGTTGGCTGCCTGGCTGCTACGCGGGGCAGAAGCTGCCGCAACGGCACCTGCACCAACATTTGATCGAGGGAGCACTGTTGCTGATAGGCATTTTGATGGGCCAGCTTGTCTAGATTGACGCGCGGGCGCGTCAATCATGCCCGACTGTATTCGCGCCAACACTAACGTCACAACGATGGTGATCGGCGAGCGTATCGCGGCCTTCATTCGTGAAGGGCAGTAGCATCCGCCGTCGTTGCACCCACGTAAACTCACAGTTAAACTTGGCTTGGTGGAGCGCTTTGTGGCCCCGCCTTGACGGACTTCCACTAGGAGAGGACTTTTATGAAACGGGTTATCCTTCGCGGGCCGCGGGACATGATCATCGAGGACTTTGAGGTAAACACGTCCAATCTAGGCCCCCACGACATGTACGTCGAGACAGAGATCACGGCTTTAAAACTGGGGACCGATCGCGGCAACTGGGAGGGCGAAGCCTCCATTCCCGGCGCCCCCAACGAGTTTCCCCGATGGGTCGGCGACAGCAACCTTGGAAAGGTTATGGCCGTCGGCAGTGAGGTGACCCGCTTCAAGGTGGGCGACCGCATAGTGTCACAGCAGCACCATCAGTCCGGATTCATCTGTCCTGAGTGGGGCGACTCGGAAGCCCCTGCGCTCGTCAGGGTCCCAGAAGGTGTGAGTTCAGAGGACGCCGTCTACACCCACCTCTACTCGTTGAGCGGCTTCTGCTACCGGAGAGCCCAATTCCGGCCCGGTGAGTACGTTGCGGTCGTCGGAGTCGGCCTGCTCGGATTAGGTGCGGTAGCTCTCGGACCCATCTACGGTGCACAGGTGGCCGCCATCGCAAACAGTCCGATCCGACTGGAGATGGCAAAGAAAATGGGCGCGCACGGCGGTTTTCTATCCGACGACCCCGACCTCAAGGCCAAGCTCGACGAGTTCACCCTGGGCAACGGGGTCGATCTGGTGATCCTCACGGCCAACCCATGGCCCGCTTACAGGACTGCGTGCGAGATCGTGCGAAAGAGCGGTAGGATCTCGATCGTGGCGCTGTCCGGTCGAGGGGAAGCTGACCTAGACTTCAATCCCCTGTGGACTGGCTATTTCTGGGACAAGGGTATCTCCTTGATCGCCGCCAGTGGTGAGGCGGAGGACACGTACCCCGGCGAGACGGACCAGCGATGGTCGCGCGAGCGGCGCGGCGAGCACATCCTCGGGTTGATGGCAGACGGCCGCCTCCAGCCGTCCAAGCTAATCACCCATCGGATGCACTACAGTGAGATCGTATCTGCCTATGAGATGATGGAGACACGCAACAAAAACATGCTCGGAGTCGTGTTCGACTGGACCGACGTTACAGGGTAGGCACGAAGGCGACAGATCACCCGTCAGAGGGGCATCCCACGAGGGTGGTTTTTTGCAACTCGCGACCGCCCACGGGTCTCAGAAGCCCTCAGAGGTTTCTATTACCCGCCTGGCCAAAACCCCTTACTTGATTCGAAAGCCGTAGAGATCAGCGTCCTGCACCAGGATGTAAAGTCGCACTGTCTTGCCCAGCAGCGACTCCAGACCGGCGTCCTTCCACTTCACATTGTGCTGGATGCTGTTGACGTGCACCGGCACGCAATCCTCGAAACGGAATCCTTCCTCCAGGTGTGTGTTGCCCCAGCGGTCCTCGACCATCCAGTGCGGCAGCTTGGCCTTGAACGGCCAAGCCCCATCCCTGTGCTCGATCCATTTTTCAATGCCGATGGCCACCTTCACTTCGCCGCGGCTGGCATCCACGTTCAGTTGCAGCGTCTCGCCGTGTACCTTCAGCGGCTTGGTGATCAAGATCTGTGGCCTGTTACCCGCCGTGAGGCTCACGTACCGATTGTGCTTCTGCACGTACAAAGCCCCCTGCTGGATGGGCATACGGTCACGGTAATAACGCCTTATCGAGCTGTGGTCCCCATTGATGACAGAGCAATAGAACCAGTCCTCATCCCCGACGCGCAGCAGCGCAGGCGGCCGGACGCACCGGTCGTAGCTATCCTCTTCCGTCCCGTGGGGAATCCAAGCCTCCCGGGTGACCGTACGATCCCAGGTCTTGCCGCCGTCCCGGCTGGTGGCGATCCGCACCTCCATCGGTCCCTTGCCGGTGTTCTTACCAATGAGGCCGCGATCCTCCGTGGTCCTCACGTGCGTCTCGTCGCCGGTGAACCAGGACAGAAACCCGAGCACCATCCCCTCAAGGTAGATCGACTCCATTCCGTATATCTCCTCAAAATATCGGGGATCGGTGGAATCAGCCGCATCCGGATAGATGAAATGTTCCACCGTCCAGTTCTTCAGATCCTTCGAAGCGAAACGCCCGGCGCAGCGTGTGGGAGGGTGGTTCGGCGCTTGCCGCATGCCGACCCACTCCTGGTGGAGATCGTCCCAGAATTGCAGATCCATACTGAAACCGCCGGAGTCGGTAAGTTTCTCCCGCCAATTCGGATCGTTTAGGATGTCGGGCGGCTCGCTGGCGAAGCGGAGCCCGTCAAAATGAATGGCAAAGCGTTTGGCTGGGTCGCGGACATTGCCAAACTGCCCCAGATCCCTGGGGGAGCAGGGTGCGAGGTTGTTCGCTTTGCTCCTGCCTGTGGGCACCGCATAAGGAGGCCACGAGTCGCGATCGATTGGTTCTGCCGGTCCATCGACCAGGTTCAAAATGGGCTTCTCCCAGTGGATGCCGTCCTCACTGATGGCGTACGCGGTGTGGCTTTTGTACCGCGGGTGATCGTTTGGTGGTACTTGTTCTCCCGGTCTGATGTCCCACCACAGTACCATGTAGTAACACTCCAGAGAGCCGTCCTTTCGCCGACCGACATATCCCGGCCCGCTGCTCCCCAGCGCCTCCCACGGCTTGTCCGCTCGAAGCACGATTCCGCGGGGTTGGGGATGGTGCAGCACGCGCCGAAAACCGGTGCTGCGCGTGATCACGTGGTCGTCCAGGAACAACTGCCAGTGGGGCTCGGCCGGCTCTGTCTGGTTGGGCGTCGGCGAGACTGGATCGGCGTGTGCTCGGACTGAGAAACAACAGACGCCAAGGGCTACGAGGGCCACAGCTTGTGGTACGCAGTTTTTCATCTTTCGAATTCCTCTGAAGCTTGGGTTGATTCATTGAGACTGTGTGACCGTTAGGAATTTTGATTCCCAGTTGCATTACGAATATAACCTGCTGGCAACCCGTTAACAACGGTTTGCATCGCTGTGAGGCACGCTGTTTGATTTGAACGCAGACAACGTGGTCGGTGAGGCTGATTTGACCGAGTGGTTGAGCCTGGCTGCCACTGCAAACGGTTATAGCTCGCCCTACCTGCGTGGTGACACCGATTTGGACCACGATGTCGACACGGTTGATTTGACAGGCATGATCATGAACTATAATGGAGCAACTGGAAGTGGTGGAATATGGAGTACCGGTGACATCGACGGTGATGGTGACACCGATACCATGGACCTGACCACGGCGATTATCAACTTCACCGGTGCCCGGAATGCAGCAGCGGCTGTTCCTGAGCCGTCAAGCCTGCTGCTGTTGGTGCTGGCCGTAGGCTGCCTGGCTGCTACACGGGGTAGAAGCTGCCGCAGCTAGATCTAGATGACTTGCGTCATTGTTCGGATTGGTGGCTTGTCGTTGGGTCAGACACAACCGGTATCCACATCTTGCCCTGACAGGTTGGACACCAATCACCGTCTTTTCTTCCTCTGCCCTCACACACCTGGCACATAGTAGCATCCACGGGATCGCCGAGAAGGTTGGCCAGCCTGCGAAGAATGTAGATGGTCCTGCCGGCTGGATTACCTGATAACTTCCCACACCCATCCCTTCAGCCCCTCAAGACGATCCTGTCGATCCTGTGACAGCTTGTTTTTCTTCTTTTTTTGGCGCTGTTCGCTGACCCAAGTTCCAAGTTTATAGCCATCATCGGTTTTATACCTCTGCGTCACCCCAGCGTGTCCTTCGGCCTCCACATACTGGGTGAGTTTGGCGTAGCCCTCTTCCCAATCTGCAGCAATTAGATCCCAGGTCCAGCCGCTCAGTTTCTCAAGCCACTTCCGTCGATCCTGTGACATGCTGTCCTTAGTGTTACGCTGCACTGAGGCCCACCTTCCAAGGTTATAGCCATCATCGGTTTGATAACGTAGAGACACCCGAGTGTCACCCTCGATCTCCATATACTGTACGAGTTTGGCGAAGCCCTCTTCCCAAGCTTCGGCATTGTGGTCTGTGGGAAGGTCCGCTGCGAACGTTGGCCACGGCCAGGGCGCCACCCAACACAGCGGAGTCACATCGAGATGCATCTGAGCCGCGCGAGCTCCAGTTGG
>CAUZAW010000185.1:0-6515 GCA_963577735.1 Phycisphaerae bacterium
ATGAACCTGAGTAATCAAAAAGTCACATCTGATGATGATCGGCACTCGTAAAATCCGCCTGTTGGCAATTCTTGCAACCGTATCTGCCCTGACGTTTATCACGCCGGGAACCGCCCACTCATTTCAACCGATCCTCCTGCCCGGCCAAGTCAACATCGACGTTGAAATAATGCCTCCCCACCATGACGCCCAACCGGTTTACCACGTCCGCCGTGCGCTGCGACCGCCCACCCTCGACGGCAAGCTCGACGAATGGCAGGACGTGCAAGCGATGGTCGTGGACCGTAAGCAGCACCACCGTGGCGGTATTTGGCGCGGTCCCCAAGATATCAGCGGCGCTATGAAAATGATGTGGGATGAAAACGGTCTCTACTTTGCCCTCACTGTCACTGATGACGTGACCAATCCCGATCCCTCACCCCATAGCGTGTGGCGAAATGACTCCACCCAATACGTATTCGACACTTTACTCAATGGCCCCAGCGGCCACTTTGGCCGGCGCGACTGGAGTTTCGTTGTCAGTAACACCCGTCACGGACCTGTCATGGGTTATTACCGACAGCTCCCAGACATTGACTTCAGTGGCGAAGAAATGTGGTTGCCGGATAAGACCATTTGCTTTACCGAAACCGAGAATGGCTACCTCTATGAATGGCATCTGCCCTGGCAACGCATCGCTCCGATCTCACCGTGGATACTGGGCCGCTGCGGATTCAGCTACACACTCAACGACAATGACGGAGGACACGGCTTCGACAATGAAGGACACGGCTTCAAGGGCTCCCTGGCGTGGACCGAGGGTGTGGTTTTTGGTCAAAACAGCGGCGGATTGGGCCAGATTATTTTTGACGGCGCCGTGGGCACGCGTGACGCCGTCTTTGAAATTCCGCCCGATGCAGGCAACCGCCAACCCGACACCTTCAGCCAATGGAGCATCAAGGGCGCCCCGGACATGCACCAAACTGCCGGGTTTGTACTCCATACGACCAAGGAACGGAACGTCACCGGCTTCATCAAGGTTTTCATCGCCGGCATGGACCAGCCCTACGCGACAGGCCGGATTGACAAGACGCTGCAGCCCGGCGACACCGCCGCGTTCACTTGGAAATTATTGTCTCTGCCGTCAGGACTATATGAGATTGAATTTCAAAACTCACTTGCTGACCCCGCCGATTGGACGCCGCAACGCTGGCCATACCGTCAGTTCGAGTCGCCACTGGAGCCGGCAGCCCATCCACTGTGGATCGACGGGTACCGCGTACGCTACCTGCTGCGCGTAATCGGCGACCTTCGCCAGGAAAACCCCAAAACCGTCATTGCACGCATCCCCACCGGCGGTTGGCTCAAAGATGACGTCAGCGACCTGGTCGTAACCACAACAGCCGGAAAGAGTATCCCCCTGTTTGTCCTTTCACACGACCGGTCCGGCGACACCATTATTCAATTCAGGAGGCAGGGCGAAGACTCGTGGTACTGGCTATACGCTGTTAACCCTGACGCACCAGCTCGCAACCTCGATTGGCATACTCGCCTCGGCCACATGAAAGAAGACGCCCAGGCCGCTGCCCGCGCGCAGATGAAGCCTTTAATGGTTTCCGGCAAGCGAGCCGCGGAGTTGCGCAACATTACCCGTGCAATAGAAAGACAAAGATCAACGATTGCAAGCGCAAACGAAGAGTTAGCGTCATGGCAAACCCTGTTACCGCAGCGCACCGCCGCCGCCGAATCTGCTGCAGAAAAACTGCCGCCGGTACAACTGCTGGCCGAGCAAGCCGCCCAGGCACACGCGTCGTTTCAGGCCAGTGCCAATCAAGCCACCGCCCAGGCACGCGCCGCCTCGCGAGAAGCAACTGCCACACGTTCGGCTGCCCAAAAGGCCGACACCGCTTACCGAGAAATCCGGAAAACTGGACAGAGAACTGAAAGGGCCAGGGCAGCCAAGCAACGGGCCGCGCTCTTGGCCAAGCAGAAACAGGTGATCGCCGACGCCGCCAGCAAAAGGGCCCAAGACGCCCGCCTCGCAGCGGCGCCAACAGCCACCTCCAAGGCTAAAGTTGATCAGCAACTTGCAGAATTATCCGCCCGCAGCGCCGCAACTGAAGCCGCGGCAGGGCAAGCCAGGCAACGTATTGCTGACGCCACCAAGCTCAGAACCAACGCCGAAAAATCGATTGTTGAACTGACGCCCAAGTTGGCGCCCGCCCAAGAGGCCGCCAAACAGGCCAAGGCAATCGCTGACCCGCTCGTCGCCGATGCCGCCGGCAAAGCCCAGGCGTACGAAGCGCTGGCTCGCGACGTGGACCCCGACCTCCTGCAGGAAGGCCTGATCGTCGAGTTCCGAAACTGGCGGGGCGACCAACTCGACAGTTGGCCCAGCGTATTGGCCAGTTTACAAAGTTCGAAAAACTTGCTTGGCAGCGCCATCGTCGGCCAACTTGTGCAAAACGTCAACCCATTTCGGCGTAGTGACCCACGCAACTTTGCAGCTTCCTACCGCGGCTATCTAAAAATTGATCGGCCCGGTATCTACAGCTTTTTTGTCAATGGCGATGATACCACCTTTCTTTTCATCAACGGCTATAAGGTGTACTCACGCACCGGATCGAACCTGCCCATTGGCGGACGCGTCGGCGTCTATTCGATAGGCACTGACATCCAACTCGAGACCGGCGCGCACCCGTTCGAGATCCATCACATCGTCGGTAACACGCCGACCGCCACGGGCAAGTGCGCCTTCTACTGGCTTCCGCCCGGTTCAAGGAATTGGTCCTTCACTACGCCCGCTGCTTTTGCAACCTCTCTGCAAGCCGTTCCTGTCAGCGTACAAGCCCATGATGGCCGCCAACTGGCCGTGTTTGAATTCGCCATGGACGATACGCTTACCGCCGACGGGGTAACACTCTACCTTGCCCGATTCGTCGCCCAGGGCAGCGTCAAGGAACCGGACGAACTGACATGGAAATTCAGCGACGGCTCAACGGCAAACGGCCGAAACATATGGCGTGTCTACTTTGCGCCAGGCGACCGGGAAATATCCCTTAAGTCGCACCCAGAACTGCCTCCATTTCGTCGCCGCATCTCTGTCTGGACGCCACCAATCCCCACCAACGCCCATTCGCTTGAAAGGGCCGTGTTCATCCTTTCATCGATGGACTTAACAAAGCTCAGCCGATCAAACCTGAACGAGATTTACCATTTCCTTCGGATATGCGAACAGCCGACCCGCTGGTCGTTGATGGAAAAACTCTGCCGCCTGCTTCTCGACCGTGACGACCTGGACGTCCGGTATCGCGCAATGCTCCACACTTCCCTTATGCGAGCCATGTCACACCAAGGCCGCGCCGCCGAAGCCTTGGGTGGGCTTGAACACGCCCTTTCCCATGCCCAACAGGTAAAATCGCTCACCGCGTTGGTACTGCTGTCTGCCGCCAATGTGAACCGTGATGCATTGCGCAACTTTCGTGAAGCCGACCGGTTGTACGCTCGCGTTCTCCACGAAAACGCTCGTTTGCGCCACCCCATAGTGCGACGCGCTGCCGTTGCCTGGGGCGATATGTTCCTCCAAGCCGACGACATGGTCCACGCTGGTGAAGCCTACCGCCTGGCGATCGCCCTAGGTAACATTAGCGGTGACGGGCGACCGCAGGGCAATCCGATCAAGCGTGGGGCGATGCTTCGCGTTGCCGAGCAGCAGCTTAAACAGGGAAACAACCGCCAGACCCGGCGATTGCTTCAACGCATCGAAACCGAATTTCCCGACCAAAAGCTCGAAGGCCTCTACCGCTTTCTCCGCGGCGAAGCCGAACGGCACGCTGGCCGGTATCAACAGGCGGTAGGCCACTATGAAATTCTCCTGCAACTTCGCCAGTGGTCCGGATATCGCGCCAATGCGATCTTCGGTTTGGCAGACAGCTACTACCGCATGGGTGATTACGACAGGGCTCTTAAATGGCTCGAAGATCTCCAACAGTCATTCCCCGATTTCTTCGGCCGTCAAAATCTTGGCGCTTACCAAAGTAATGTGGCAATACGCGATCAACACCTTCAATCGGGCCAGGGCGCCTCATTGGCCTTATTCACCCGCTTAGATATAGATTTAGATAACCATACAGTCGCCCCGTACGGGGCTGGCGTTTTGCCCACTTTGGGATTCGGCGGAAATCACGCCGTTTTTCTCCACGAATTTTCCAGCGAAAACGCGCGATTCGCACCAATTCCGTTAAAAAACCTGCCCCCACAGGGTGCGCTTCGAGTCGAGTTGTGGTACCGAGACCGCGCAGTGTCCGCAGGTAGCGTCCCCAGTCGGCGTTTTGAAATTGAAGTGCAATCCGCTACCGGTAAGGTGATCGGCCACGCCATACTGGCGCCCCAGCGAACCTTCGGCAGATGGCACAAGGCCGCCTTTAACCTGCCCATGCCCAAGACCGATACGGGATCGATCATTGTCCGCGCTCGTAACACAGTGGGCCTGCTCGAGGTCGCGGCTTTGACAGTCCTGCACGTTAGTGATCGTCAAAATGACGCCTTGCGTAATTTCCTAGAAGGCGCTGATCCACAATAATGACCACACCGCCCACTTATCTTTACCCGCCCACGTCAAACTTGCTCTGCCGGCTCATGTGCATCTTGACTTTACCAGCCGCGACCTGTTTCGGCGCGCAGGTCCATTCCAACGGCATGGGTGGCGGTCGCTGGAGCGACCCGGACACCTGGCACGGCGCAAAACTTCCCACAGGCAACGACGACGTGGTCATCTCCATGCGCGACAAGGTTGCCTTCGACCTTGTCGGCATCGAAAAACCCTCTTGCAAGGGGCTCTACCTTGATCCCGAGGCCGTCCTCACCTACCACGGTAAAAGCGGCCAACTGATACTGGCGGTCAACGGCCCTATCGAATCCTACGGCACCATAAAAATCGATGGCTCGCAATGGCCCGACAGCAGCTTTGAGTTGCGCCTTGTACACGCCGCCGGGCCGGCAAAACTCATATTGCTGAAAAACGCCTCCCTGCTGGCCTACGGCCGAAAAACACACCTGGACAAACCGCGTAACGTCCTGATTCGGGCCATCCTCGACGAGGATAAGCATCCGCCGCAACCCGCCTCAATCATCGCCAACGACAACGCCATGCTCGACCTGCACTTTACCGAGTTGACCGATATCGTCGTACAAGCCAAATCACTGGACAACACCGGCAACCAATCCAACGAACGGCTCAACATCATCGCCAACCACTTCAACGGGCTTGCCCGTCTGGAAATTGATAACTGTGACACTCCGGCCATCACCGGAAATAAATTTCAAACCGGAAAGGAGAAAGTTAATGAGCCGGCAGTGCGTATCGAGCGATGCAAACTGCCCGAAATTCGGGGTAACCACCTGCTGGGCCCGTACACCACCGCGTTGCACCTAAGCGAAAACGTTGATTGTTCCGTCATTGAAAACACCATTATCGGTTCTACTGCATGCGGCATCACCTGGGCCAACAGTATCAACGCCATGATCAGGGAAAACCGGATCGCTGACTGCAAAACAGCCATGAATATTTATGGCGGCACAGGCGTCATTGAAAACGTACATGTGAAAAACGCGACAATCGGTTTCCACATGTCCCACAAATCAGACATGCAACTGACCACCTGTCATGTCGAAGATATGCCAGACGGAGCATCGGCGATAGTGCTAGATAACTCCACCACCCTGCTGCTCAACTGCAACATCACGGACGACACGATTCTGCGGCAAGGGCCACCTCCGTCCACCAAACCGTGGGTCCAGTCGATGCAGTATGTCGTCGTGGCCATAGACGGTGAACTACCCGGTGGTGCCTGGATAGAATTGCGCACCGCTGAAGTGTCCGGCGGCGTACCAGAAGGAAAGAACGACCTGAACGTTCGCAATTCCCCTGCGCAGCTGCGCTCCAATGGCCTTACACCTCTGGCCCACACCATGGACCCGCTGATGGTTCGCTCCTGGCATATCGGCCACGATGGAAAAATCGTCAATGCCCCCTTCTATGATCTGCTTGTCTTGGCGCCGGCCGATGCGCCCCAACAACCGCCGCGTGTACTAAAGTCCCTGCTGGTCGAGCCCAATGACCGCTGGTTTCGATCCCAACTAGACGACCCCACACCAACCCTACAGGTGACGCTACCGTGACCGGCTCAACCGAAATACCCAACCCGTTGATAAAACCGTCGCGATACAGGCTTGCGTGGACCATGGCAGGCTTGTCTGTGCTTTTGCTTGCCTGCCCAGCACGTGCCCAGTACACGGTCAATTTCCCCCCAGCACACAGCAAACCACCACCGCCCGTCAAATCTCCCCCACGCACTCAAGCCAGCAGCGAGGAAACCATTCTCCTCGACGACACCGCGCCCACCATGCGAAAAACCCAGGAACGCAAACCACCGCCGCCCACCAACCTGACCGTCATGTACAAAGTCCAGTACGGGGGCCAACTTCGCTACGTCTACCCAGACGGCACCGTACAAATCTTCAACCAATGGCAAAGC
>CAUZAW010000186.1:0-6464 GCA_963577735.1 Phycisphaerae bacterium
ACCAGAGAAAAACTGCGATCAACTCGCCCATGATCAGGCCGATAAACAGCAATTGAACCCGATCAAAGGTGAATTTCCCGCCATACTTGACCACCAGTTTCTTGGCCAGCCAACCCAGAAAAAAGCTGAACCACAGCGACGAAATCAGCGGGTTGTTCATCATGATGCACCCCACTGGGTGCGGGAACCAGAAAATCGACCGCCGCAGTAACATTGTCATCCCCACCCACCCAGCACCTGTGGCATACCACGCGCCTTGGCCAACTTGAAACGTCGCATCAGCCTCTGATTTGATGATCATTGCCGACTTGGGCATGATCACTTCCTTCATATATGAGGTATAGAACCAGGGTGACATCTGGTTGGCGCCGCGTTGGTGGCCCAGGTAGATCGTCCCCGCCAGTGAAAAAACCACGGTCACCGCGACACAGACAATCAGATTCAAGTGAAACCGCAGTCGCCCGGCCCCCACATCCTGACCGATCTTCGCCGCGTTGATGAGATTCGGCGCCATAAACGTCTTGATGTCCAGAAAAAGTACGCCGTAGATCGCCAGCAAGGGCGCCACCAACGTGGCTTTCAACACCGCGCCCAACCCCAGCACGTTGTAAAAATGAAAAAAGCTGCCGCCAAAATTCTGGAACCAGAACACACCGCTTTCGGCCACCACCCGCATCAAGCCCACTGTCAACAGCGCAATGAATCCGGAGATAATCGACGCCCACATCAGGGCGTTTAACCGATCACCGCTTGTCTGCGTCGCCGGCCACCAGTTCCAGCACAGCCAGCCGATCACAACCGCCGAACAAACGCCCAGACCGATCACCGGCAGCAACAACTTCACTCGCTGTCGCGGCGCCTGGCCCCTGATGATTTTTATATATTGACCGAAACTGCGCAGCAAGGTCACTGCACTGAAAAAGAACAACGCGCCCACGCCGATCGATGTGACGAAATTCGTTTCCCATATCCAGTCAGCCGGAAAGTCCTGGCCGCTTTGCCCATAGCCCATCCATACGGCGACCAGAACAAGCAACTTGCCTACCCAGAAATAAAACCAGACGGAAAAACTGATCTCGGTAGACAGCAGAAATGCGATCCCAATCGCCGTGAAAAAGATGATGAATCTCAGATCAAATATGCCGCCGGCAAGACCTTTGAGCATCTGTGGCATAAGCAGGGCGGAGACGTACTGCCCCTTGAGCCCCAAGCTGATCCGGCTCAAGCCCGACAGCCAACCGGCCTCCGCCATCGAGTTGTAGCTGAGCAATCCGAAACTGACGGCAAACCCCAGCCAGAACGCGGACGTTGTAAGACTACGCGGCCACCATCGGCCGGACCTGTCCGAATCAACGATCAGCGCCTCGGGCAAACGGGCCAAGGGAAAGACCAACTTGTCGCGGCGGGTCCATTGATCCATGACCACGTACATCAAAAAATAAAACATGCCATAGCAACCGAAGACGAATATCAGCCAATAGCCCAGCGGCTTGGCCCACGCCGACCATGGCACCTGCTTAAATACCTCGCTGTAATACCCCAACCACTTGGACCACCCATCCGAGTCGTCGGGCCTGCTTACCGAAACGCTCTCGCGAAACAGTCGGATAATATTTTTGCCTTTACTGTGCGCCTGGCAGCGATGCAGGACCATTACCATCTGTGCAAATTCGCTCCGCCATCGCTCGCCCATCCCCGCCTGGTGGTCGCGCAGAAGTTTCAACGCGGCTTCAAACTCGCCCGGATCTACGTAACTACCTTCCACCACCCGCCGCAAGGTGCCAATCGCCTGCCGCAGCCGCTCGATCGCAGACGGAGATAACATCTGCCCCCGGTCTTGTGTCAAAATCCCGCGCGACTGCTGAATCACCGCCATCACCTTCGCCTTCTCACCCTCGGTCGCGTCATCAGGCACCGTCAGGTAAAGGTTTGGGTTCAGATGTGGCAACACGTGCCGGTCCCAACCGGCTTGCGGAGTATTCCAGTCAGGGTTCCAAGGCGCACTGATCACGGGGATCAATTGGTCGGCCAACCCGAACGTAGCAATGCCCGCAGTAACCAGCATCGCAGCGAACACGCTCATCAACTCCGCACGACCCAACGGACGAATCAGCCGTAGCAAGCGAAGCACAGGGTTGACCAATGCCACCAACACCATCAACACCACAAATCCCACCACGGGGATCAACGTCGAGGTAATGTAGGTCTGGTTGATGTTTGACGCACCAATCGTCAACACCACCTGCAAAAGACACAACATCAGCGACAGCGGAAGAACCAACCAGCGAATACGGTACTGCGATCCGTCAGCAGCAAACCCAGAGACCTTTTGCTCCGTCCGCCCTTGCAACTGCAACTTGTCTAAATCAACTCGTTCGTATGCATTTTCATCCATGACTGCCTACTGACCAGTCTGCACAACCCGACAAGGAACCCCTGAGGATTCGGCTGTTAACTGTAGGTCAAATCCACCATGATCGCCTCGCCGGTGCCGACGGTTATGCGGTCTTCCATCGTCAACGTAACGCGGTTGCCCTGCTGGTGCGATTCGATGGCAAGGTTCTGGTCCTGTGCCGTTCGAACCTCCACGCCCGTCAACTTTGTGTCCTGAGGCAACTCAAACGTCAACGAGTTGATGCCCAACTTTCCCCATTTAACTTCGATCTGATTTGCTTGATGACTCATGGCTACACCTCACCAAATTTTACAACAACTGTCGCGCATGAATGGCATCTCAATCAGCTGTCATCCCAGTTCATATCCCCGCCAATACATGGTCCGGATCCCCTGCGTCCGGACAATCTGAACCAGTTCTATATATAATTTAAAAGTTACCGCTCGTAGCTCAGTTGGATAGAGCAGTTGGTTCCTAACCAACAGGTCGGAGGTTCGAATCCTCCCGGGCGGATTACACTTTGGGAAATAACCGAGCTTCTCTTGTCATGCACTGTATTGCACTCTTGCTAATCTCCGTACCGGGCAAGGAGGAGCAGGACCTTCACCGCCCTTCCAGCAGGCGCATAGCGAGAAAGTCGTTAAGCTCTTCAATACAGTGGACCTTGGCCACAACAACCTCAATGTCGTATTCGAGACGAATAAACTCAACGCGAGCGGAACTAGTAACGCTGTTCGATGTCGCACCGTCTTCGGGTTCGTAGACAATGGCGTAACTGGCTCGTGGATCACGATCACGTGGCTGGCCGACGGAACCGGGGTTGATGACACACTTTTCGTGGTCGTTGAAGGTGTAGACCTCACCTAGGTCGTCAGGAGGATAAAAATCAGGCTCGTCGGTAAACACGCCGGCCACGTGCGTGTGGCCGACAAACGCCACCTGCTCGATGCGGTCGAAGATGGCGTTCATTTTTGCCGGTGCGGAGATCACGTCATCGGGAAAAATGTACTCGTTGATAGGCCGCCGCGGGGAAGCATGCACGCACAGTGCCCCGTTGAAGGCTTGACGAATACTCAGGTTGGCCAGGTATTCCCATCGCTTGCGCCGCACTGCCTCATCCTGCTCCAACTCGAACTGGAAGCGTGTCCAGAACGCCGACGCTTCCGCGATGGCGTTGAAACTGGTCGGCTCGTACAGGATGGCAAAATCGTGGTTGCCCATCAGCGACCATTGGCACCGCTGTATGACCAGGTCCACGCACTCGAGAGGATTGGGCCCGTAACCGATAATGTCACCCAGACACAGGATGCGCTCGATACCCCGCGCATCGATGTCGGCGAGCACAACGTTCAGTGCGTCGAGGTTGCTGTGGATGTCGGAGATAATGGCCGTGGGCATGAAGGTAGGTTAGGTAGTCTTGAAGTCGGAGACTAGGGATGAACGGGAATGCCGGGCAGTTGTCTCGCAGTAAGTTTAGGCCAGGTCTGATCAGAAAATATCAGACCCATCAGAACAATTCGCATGGTTTGCTCGCCGCCAATCTTTTGACCCGTCTCGCATGAGCCGGTAGGTCCACCTATATTACCGTCTCATGGGTTCGACGCTTGGCGACAGAACGATTGGCCGCGTGTTGATCGTCCGCCCTTCGGCGCTGGGCGATGTGGCCCGCACGGTACCGGCGCTGGTGACGCTTCGCCAGGCCTTGCCACGAGCGCAGATTGACTGGCTGGTGCATGATGACTTTGTCGATGCCGTGGTGCACCATCCGTTGCTGGACGGGGTAGTGCCATTCGCCCGCCGGCGATTCGCCACCGCATGGCGTAATGGGCGGGCAGCCGGTGAGTTGTATGTGTGGTTACGTCAATTGCGGCGAAACCGGTATGACCTGGTAGTCGATCTGCAAGGGCTGTTACGCTCCGGACTGTTCACCCGACAGACCGCCGCGCCGATCCGGCTGGGCTTTGCCAACGCCCGTGAAATGGGGCACTTGGCCTACAACCGCAGGTATTTCGTGGATCCGGCAATGCACAGCGTGGACCGCATGCTGCAATTGCTCGAATCAGGCGGCTATGGGCCGTCCCACGACATGCGCTTGTACGTTGGCAAGGAAGATTTGTGCTGGCTAGACGATTACCTAAGAGCCAACGACATGACCCAGCAACCCTACACTGTGGTGGCGCCGACCGCCCGTTGGACCAGCAAGTGCTGGCCAATCGGAAACTACATTGATATCGCGCGGCGGTTGCTGGACAGAAAAGATGTTGGTGAACGGTTGGTTATACTTGCGGCGCCGCGCGAGCAAGATACTGTTCGGCCGCTTGTCACAGCATTAGAGAATCACGCCCTTTGCCCGACGACCACCGTCGGCCAAATGATGGCGCTGATCAGCCGCGCGAGATTGCTTGTATGCAACGATTCGGCGCCGATGCATATGGCCGTCGGCTTCGACCGGCCATTGGCGGCGATATTTGGCCCAACGGACCCCGCCTTGGTTGGCCCCTATCACTGCAGTAAATCAGTCGTACAACCACCAAACCTGGAACAGGCAACCCTATCCGGCTACCGAAGACAACGCAACGATCAATCACTTATCTCGCAGGTGACCATCGATCAGGTCTGGCAGACCATACTTTCACAACTCGATCGCGAACCTTAAATTACTTTCTCTTGCCTTGTTTTAGTCCCTGCACCTGCATAGGCAAGCCGAACAAATCGATAAATCCGCGAGCCGCCGTCACGTCGTAATCTTTCATCGCGAAACTGGCCAGCTTGGTGTCATACAGCGATTTCGGGGAGGTGGCACTCACCGCAAGGGCCCGTCCCTTGTAAAGCTTGACGCGCACCTTGCCCGTGAGCACCGCATTGGCATGATCGACAAAGGCCTGCAACGCCTCGCGCAACGGGTGATACCATTGCCCGTAGTACACCAACTCGGCGTACCGCAATGCTACCTGCTGTTTGTAGTGGTACAGGTCACGTTCGAGGCACAACTGCTCGAGCGCCTTGTGCGCCTCATACAGGATCGTGCCGCCGGGTGTTTCATAGACGCCGCGCGATTTCATACCGACGAGACGATTCTCCACCAGCACTGTTTGGCCAACCGCATGCTTGCCGCCTACATCATTCAATCGGGAGATCAGCTCGTGGGCCTTGTAGCGTTTCCCGTTGACCGACACGGGATTGCCTGCGCGGAATTCAATGGTGACGTACTGTGGCTTGTGCGGCGCTTTGGTCACGGGAACACTGATCACTAGGCAGTCGTCCTTGGGCTCGTTGGCCGGGTCTTCAATGTCCGCCCCCTCGTGGGAAATGTGCCAGAGGTTGCGATCGCGCGAGTAAATCTTCTTGGTGGATTGATCAATTGGTATATGGTGTCGCTTGGCATATGCCACTGCCGCCTCACGACTGGCCAACTCGAAACTGGGATCTTTCCAGGGACTGATGATCTTCAGCTTCGGATCGAGGGACATATAGGTCAGTTCGAACCGCACCTGGTCGTTGCCCTTACCTGTGGCGCCATGGGCTACGCCATCGGCACCGGTGGCGTGGGCCACCTGCACCTGATGCTTGGCGATCAACGGCCGGGCCACCGAGGTGCCCAGCAGGTAATCCGCCTCATATGTCGCGTGAGCCCGCAATAGAGGCAGGCAAAAGTCACGGGCAAATTCCTGACGCAGGTCTTTGATGACCACTTGGTCAGCCCCGCTGGCCCTGGCCTTTTTCTCAATGCCGTTGAGCTCGTCGCCCTGGCCCAACTCGGCGGCAAAGGCCACCAACTTCACGCCCGGATACCGATTTCGCAGCCATGGCAGAATGACCGATGTGTCCAGCCCGCCAGAATAGGCCAATACTATCTTCTTGGGATCTTCCGCGGATTGGCCCTGTTGTATCTTGAATTTGGTCATGATGGGTCGTCTGTATCGGCGAACGGTCGAACGGTCAAGTTAGCACGGCAAAGGCTGGAACAGCCAAGCAGCCTCGGACAATGCCCATGACAGCGAAATACTAATACTCAGGATAAAAAGGGGTATGAATCGTCAGCCGTGCGGCCGACGGCGCCGCGCCGATC
>CAUZAW010000187.1:0-6447 GCA_963577735.1 Phycisphaerae bacterium
GACATGGGACAACGAGGTGACATCAGTCGGATATGAGCCGCTCCTGTGGTGGGTGCCCGATTATGATGTGGTACCGGGCCAGACAATCATCCGTGATGTCCAGGTCACAGACGACCTCGGCGACCAGCTTGATGTGTCCATCGAAGCTGACGACGAGGACCTTGTGGTATCTTTCGAACTGATCGACGGTGAAACTGAATTCTACGAGATGACGATAGAGTTGCCGTCGGACAAGCAGGTGTGTTCCACAATCTCCTATCACGCCAGTGAAGTGGACCTGTTTAGTGAAGGCGTCCCGCACGCAACTAAAACTTTTCTCGTTTCAACAATCGGTTCTCGGCCAGTGTTTCCGACCACGGGCGATCTAGATCTCGACCCGGGTGAAACCCATATTATGCAATTCGCCATTGATGATGATGGCGACTTGCCACTGACGGTTGGAATTACCACCGATCATGAGGATGCGGTTGCCACCATTGAACAAGACGAGGTGGACCCCGAGCTGTACACGATTTCATTGACCGCTCCGTCCGAAAACACCGAGTTTAACGTGACCATTACCGCCGTTGAGGCTGGGTTCGAGGATAACGTAAATGTCGTACCTGCCACACAGACCGTTCTCGTATCGACTGTCGGGACCCCTCCAGTCATCAGTGACGTGCCGAGCCTTGTGGAGATGGCTCCGGGCCAGGTCAACATTTTCAACATCACGATCACCGACAACATGGACGCCGACCTGGACGTAGCCGTGACTCCCGATGATGACGATGTCACGGCCAGTGTCGTCAAGCTGGGTGAAACCGATCTCTACGAAGTGACCATTGAACTTCCACCGGACAATAACGTCCTTACGGATGTGACGATCACTGCCAGTGAGGCTGGGTTCCAGGGCGATCCGCGTGCTCAGGAAACGTTCCAATTAAGTACGCTTGGTGACAGGCCTCAAATTGAGGCCAGCGGGCCGATTACCATTGCAATTGGTCAACCATCTACGTTTACGCCCGTGATTACGGATGACCTTAGCGCGGTATTGAGCGTTGGCGCATGGACTGATGCGGCCGATGTCGACGTCCAAATCGACGGCGAAACACACGAAGTGACGATCAGCACCACAGACCGTAATTACCGCTACTTCGAGGTCAGCGTAGTGGCCGTAGAGGATGGAATTGCCGGGCTGACACCAACGTTGCAGACATTTGAGGTCATCACTGGCCTGGGCGTGGTCGAGACCGACGCAGATGCCGATACCCGCGACGTGACCATAGTCGACGGGCGGATGTTCGTGGCCAACACTACGGGCGGGCTGAAGGTCTTTGACGTTGCCGATATTACCCAGCCCGTATTGCTCGGTGAGTTCAACGACTTCAACCCGCAGGATGTGGCGGTGGCCGGTACCACTGCTTTTATCGTTGACCGAGGAGCCGGTCAGTTCATCAGCCTTGACGTCAGCGATCCGGCAAATATTACTGAACTGGACCTCATTGATGTGCAAGGGGGCCCCGATGCCATCCTGATCGATGGTAATGTCGCCTTTGTGACCAGAGGGACAGATGGTGTTGATATGGCCAGCAGCGGGCTGACGGCCATTGACATTACCGACCCAGAAAATCTTGTCGAACTGGATTCCATCCGGGAATTGACCGGGGGACAACGTCTCAGTACACCCTTTGCCATGGCCAAGAAGGACCAGTATCTGTTTATTGCCGATACCTCGGCGACGGGCGGTGTCGATGTCATTGATGTATCGCAACCGAGCGATCTCAAGCACGCAGCGACTACCCTTGCATCTGTCGACGTGCATTACCTTGTGCTTGACGGCGACCTGCTTTATTGCACCGATAGTCCCAATGGCCGGCTGATGGTGTTAAACGTGAAAAGACCGACCAAGCCCAAGTTTCTCGGGTACGTCGGGGGGCTGGGCGACAATCCCATGCGTGTCAATATCATCGGCAATACCGCTATCGTCTCCCATGAAGACGGTTTCCGCTTTGTAGACGTTACCGATCCCGAGGCGATGTTCACCGACCAGGTATTTGAAGGGCTTGGGCGAGGCGGGTTGCCGCTGGTCATCGGCGACCAGGTGGCGTTGCCCTTCTGGCATGAAGGCAAAGTGGTTTTTATCGACGATACCCAATTTAAAAAACGCAATACCACTTCACGGCGAATGACCATTATCGACGACAACGATGTAGAGGTGAAGATTTCAATCAGGGGACCCGGCGTCGTCCTTGCGCGGGCGACTGACCAGGGGGTAGGTAACATCGAATCACTGCTCGTGCATGGTTCGACTAAACGGACCAGTGTTACTATCACCACCCGCGGTGGTGAAACCGCCATTGGCGACATCGCTATCACTGGTTACCTAAACAGTTTCAAGGCACTTACCACGGACTTGACAGGGGATTTCATATCCAACGGGTTCATCAAAAATCTGAAGATCGATGATATCAATCTCGGTGGACAGGAGCAGGCCACTGTTTACTTCGGATATTCGTCAAATGACCGCGATAAAACAAGCCTGACCTTCGACGAGGGGCAGAATCTCTATATAGCCAGCCAGCAGGGTTTTCGTCAGCTTCGCATGGGTAATTTGACGAACACGATCGAGCAGCAGAACTTGGTCAATTCAACGTTCATCAAGAGTCTCAGGGTAGAGTTGGACTTCGAGGGCAATTTGTCGCTCTTGGGCGCGGAGAATTCCAAACAGACCTTGGGAAGGGCTTCGATCGGCAGGCGCCTGGTTAACGCTGATTGGGACTTGGTCGGCGATGTCGGATCGCTGCGGGTTAGGGATACCGTTGAAGACACGACGATTCACGTGCAAGGTCAGACACGCTCGTTCAAAGCAGGTCACGTGGTGAATACGCAAATTGAGGTCGATGAAAAACTACGCCGTGTTCAGGCCATCCAATGGGACGGCGGCGAGATCATCGCCGACGAAATTGGCGTGATCAAAATCTCCGGTGATGATGATCTGGCCCTGGCAGGCGACCTTTCCGCCGACATTGTGGCCCGCGATATAGGCACCATCAGCATCGCAGGCGACCTCACTGACAGTTTCATTGACCTGTCCCAAGCGGTTGATCCTGTTTTGGCTCTCAACCGCATGACCGTCAAGGGGTTCATGGCCGATAGCACGATTCGTTCCCGCGTAGACGTCGGCAATCTGACTTTGGGCGGGCTTCGCAACAGCACCATCTTCGCCGGTGTATCCAGCCAGGTGGTGCAGGGGTTGCCTCAGGCAATGGAAGATTTCCTGCCCCAGGCGGAAATCCGTAAGTTGCGTGTTATGGGGATAGAAGGGCAGCCGTTTAGCGTTATCAATACCAATATTGCCGCGTGGATACTGAATAGGGTCAGCCTCGTTGGCGTCCAGCTCAGCAACGGGGGGGTACCGTTCGGTCTGTCGGGCCACGAAATCAACCTCGATCAGCCTGGCCTGGCTGACGGCGATGAGCTGATCGGTGGTGGTGGACCCGGCAACGATTCGGTTTTGCTGCTGCTTTGAAAGGGCCGTTCGATATACTGCTTGCGTGTTGACAAGGGCCGATCATGCAACTGATCATTGACGCTATTCTCCGTTATCACCGCAAACATCCGCTACGCGTCGCTTTCGCCACTCCGGTGCTGTTGGCCCGTTTCCCGGTGCGGGAGATTGATCAGGCCTACCAGCAACTGGTAAGCAAGGGGCTCGTCGAGCCGGTTTATCACACGGTGGAACGCAACGGGCAAGAATGGCAGTGCTATCGCGTCACCAAGGAAGGGTTGGCCGTTCAGGCTGAAAAAGAACAGGTCCAATCCTAGAACAATTTTCATGTTCGGTCGGTGGCGTCAGCGGCACATATCAGTGGTCGTGGCCGCTATGGTCGTGACCAAGGCTTTGGTGAGTTTCTGCTGCCGTGCCTTCCAGCCTGGCCAGGTATTTGTTCGGGTCTTTCTTGAAAGC
Organism: Phycisphaerae bacterium; assembly: GCA_963577735.1. Classification (GTDB taxonomy): domain Bacteria; phylum Planctomycetota; class Phycisphaerae; order Phycisphaerales; family Phycisphaeraceae; genus CAUZAW01. Next base: position 3,947 of record CAUZAW010000187.1, read on the forward strand.
GCCCTGGCACCCCTTGCAGCAAAACTTGACTTCCTGGCCGTTGTGAACATATGACACCGGCTCACCCATCGAGTCCAGCTTTTCTCCACTGACGATGCATGCGTCCAGCAGGTAGGCCTTGGCCGTCAGTTCGGACTGACCGCATCCGATCCAAACCAACGCGGTAAGAGCCAGAAATAGAAAAAGTATCCTTTTTGCAATCGTGATTCTTACATGGGGCATGTTTTGTCTCGCTGTGTTTCTCGGTCATTCTAATCGCCACTCTGGGTCAAATCCAGTCGTGGCCCATCAAGTTGTGTCTACCCCAGTCCAGCCAGGATTCTTTGCATGTTATTTGACGATCGGGCAAGTTTTGGTCGAGAATGGCAATCCTAATGTTGATTGCACTCGAACAGGCATGGGATTGGATTTACCTCAAGTACATAGCGGCCTTTTTTGTCGGATTGCTTGCCGGCGGCATCAATACATTGGCGGGAAACGGCTCGGCCATCACGCTGCCGATGTTGATGTTTTTGGGCCTGGGCGCCGATGTTGCCAACGGGACGAACCGTGTCGGCGTGATCCTGGCGAGCCTGAGCGGTACAGCCACATTCAAGCGAAGCGGGCTACTGGATACAAGGGGCATTGCATATTGGCTGATCGTGCCCGCCAGCGTCGGTTCCGCGATAGGCGCGATCGTGGCTGCCGGGTTGGGAGCGCAGCAGATGAAGGCGGTTGTGGCCGTGGTCATGGTTTTTATGCTCATGACCATCCTGGCTAATCCGAAGCGTTGGATTAAACAGGACGCCGGCAACCTGCCCAATCACCGCAAGCTCAGCACGGTCCTTGTTTTCTTTGCGATAGGCCTGTACGGCGGCTTCATCCAGGCCGGGGTCGGCATGCTTCTGCTGTCAGCGCTGGTGTTGAGGGCCGGTTACAGCCTCACCCGGGCCAACCCGATCAAGGTCCTTGTCGTTTTAGCATTGACGGTGCCTGCCTTGGCTGTGTTCATCAACCATGGTCAGGTCCAATGGTCGATTGGCCTGCTCGTCGGTGGCGGACAAATCATCGGTGCTTATTTGGCTGCCAAGTTTGCAGCCGGCTACCCCCAGGCGAATATCTGGATTCGCCGCTTGCTGGTCGTCGTGATCGTCGTCGAGTTGATTGTCCTGTCATATCAGTTCGCTTTCGTTGGAACCCCCATGGGCGTATCGGGTTAGTCACAATGGTGGTCCCATAAAACGGGCTGTAGTCATCGACGCTTTTAGCGATGACTACCGACACGCTCTGGCCTGTTATTAAAAGTGAAAATGACAAAAGCTGCAGTCTTCACGTGACCTGCCGGGTGACCATGATTCATGGGACGGGTCTTGAGGTGACCTAGGAAGAACTTGATCAACTCCTTGGCAACAGTGCAACAGAGTGAACCGGTCAGTTCGTGGGGTACTTAGGACAAGCCGGCCTGAAGCACGTCAATGACGGGTTGGTGGCTGGCTGGGGACATGAGGTAAAGCCCGGCCCAGTCTTGTTGTTTGGCCCACCGCACCTGCTCAACGGCAATATCACGGCCTGTCATCTGCTGGTCTTCGGCGTTTGCGTGGGCGGCAAGACGATCATAAACGGACGTGGGTATGGTCACGCCGGGTACCTGGCCGACCTTGCGGGCGTGGTCGAGTCCGGCCAGGATCATGACGCCGACGAGGACGGGCACTTGATCACGGAAAGATTCGAGCACATTCAGCGGTTCAGCGCGAAAGGCCGGCTGGGTCATGATGTAGTCGGCGCCGTTATCAATTTTACGACGCAGCTTTTCCAGTTCATGTTTGCAATTGACCGCTTCGGGGTCAAAGCCGGTGCCGATGGTGAAATGGGTGCGTGGGTCATTGTGCTTGCCCAGAGGTTGGCCGCCAAAATCAACACCGCTGTTGAGGCAGGTGTGTGTATAACGAATAAGCTGTGTCGAATCGAGGTCGAAGACGGCGGTAGATCGCGGATAGGTAGGTGACATTTTGGGCGGGTCGCCGGTGATGATAAGAATATTGTGGATACGCTGGGCCCAGTAGCCAATCAGCCGGCTCTGCAGGCCCATTACGTTAAGGTCACGGGTGGTCAAGTGGGGGATCAGTTCGAGGCTGTCGCCGGATTGTACCGTCCAGTCCAGGCGTTCGCGGACGAGGGCGATAAAGGCGCTGGGGGGCATCAGCGGTATGCCGCGCGACCCGTCGGTGACGTCCAAGGCATCGGCAAGTCCGGAACTGGCCAACTGAGCCACGAAGTCTATTTTGTTCTGCAACGTTTTGGGCGCTGTACCTCGGGCGGGAAGCACTTCCACGCTGACGGCGAATTCGCCGGTTTTGATCTTGTTGGAAAACGGGCCGTTTGATTTCTTTTGCCCATCGTCCGCGGGCTGTTGTGCCACAAGCGACACGGTGGCGGTGGTAGTATGGCCAGCCTCGTGGGCGGTCAGATAGTTGTCCATTTCACTGATGTGCGGCGGGTGGACTTCACAACAGCCGCCGATC
>CAUZAW010000188.1:0-6435 GCA_963577735.1 Phycisphaerae bacterium
TGGTGCCCATCTGCTGCGACCTCATCTTGAATGGGTTGTCCGTCGTCGCCTGTACGTGCAGGCGCTGCGCCGGTAGAGAATAGGACAATTGTTCGGCGGCGATCGTCTCATCCTCTGCGGTGACGATGCGTGCAGGATCTCCAGCCAGTGAAACCGTCACATCACGCGGGTTTGCCATGTCTCCAGGTGGGTTTGCAAGTGGCTGTACAACGAGCTTGCCCGACCAAGTAACGACAACCCGATTCGCTTCGGGCGCACCTGCGCCATCAGTAGGCTGGCGGTCGGGCGTCGATGGTGAACCACTGGGCCGCGATGCAGTATTGCCCGGTACGGATTGTCCAGAAAACATCAATTCACTGAAAATCAACTTGAGTGAAGTGGCTTGCGCATTGACTTGGCTACTTCTTATCTTCACTTGGTTTTCGAAGCGTGCTTCGTAATAATCTATTTCTACAGGGTCCTGCTGCAGTAATTGTCCGGGCGCAAGCGGGTCACTGGCGTGTGGTGAGCGGTCCTTCACGACGTCCCCTGCCGGATACAGGTGCAGGTACTCGCCTTTATCGATGACCAGGCGGTCAATTCGGCCGTGCAACTCGTTGTAGTTGAGGGCCAGGCCCTTTCCAATAAACTTGAACCGTTCGCTTTCAACAGTTACATCGTTGGTACTGGTCACTTCATTGAGATCGATGTCGACATGAGCATCGACAAGGTTGATTCGAGCACGGACCCTTCGCAGATCGACGGGCACCTTGGGCGTATGTTGTGGCGGCGGGGCATATAATGTGACGATAACGTTGCCCGTTAAGTCGGCATGGCGCAGGTTGTTGTTGGGGGCCACGATGTGGCCCCGGTCGGCAAGGATCTCGGTGACTTGGCCTGTCTGCTGGTGAATCAGGGTGCGAGGTCGTGTGACGATCATCTTGCCGTCATCTTGCGGCTGTGCGTGGTCTGCCGAAAAATGGATCGGTTGTTTTTTGCTTGTGCGACTGACAAAGTGGATGCCTTTGAGCTGTTGTACCGACAGGCCGGCATCGACCTCGATGGACGCGTCAATCGTCGGGGCGGTGTCGTCGATTGGCGTCATGTGTGTCGCGTCGGCAGGTGGCTTGGGCTTGTCTCCGGTGATGATCGCCAATAGCAAAATCAGGACACCGGCCCCTGTTGCCACACTCATGATCCAGAAACGTGGGTTCATGCCACAAGTGTAGCCGAACTGCCATTTTGCAGCCGCAAAAATCGGGTGGATTTCATTTACGGGTCGAGCGGTGGCAACTCTTGCTGCAACCTGTCGATTCCCTGTCGATTTGGACAGGTATTGAAGTCACGCTTTGTCGAGTGTTTGGTTATGATTCACAGGTTTGCTCAACGGGTAGGTATAAATGTCGGCCATATTCAAGGCATATGACGTACGGGGTATCTACCCTGATCCGCTTAGCGAGATCCAGGCGTGGCGAATCGGCCGAGCTTCCGGCCAGTTTCTTAAAAAGCAGATCGAGGGCAGGGATGTGACGCGGCCCGACGCCGTCCTTGTCAGCCGAGATATGCGGCCCAGCAGCGACGCCTTGGCCGGTAAACTGATCGAGGGGTTGCGCTCTGGGGGGATGAACGTGATCGACCTGGGGATGTGTGACACGTCGATCATCTACTTTGCAGTCAATCACCTGGGGACCGCAGGGGGTATCCAGGTCACCGCCAGCCACAATCCCATTGAGTACAACGGTTTTAAGATTTCCGGATACCAGGCAAGGCCGATCGGTGCCGACACCGGCTTGAAAGAGATCCAGGCCTTGGCCGAATCCATGCCCGAGCGGCAAGTTGCCGACGCTGGCGGTACGTACAAACAGCAGAATCTCTGGCAGGCCTATCGCAATCACATACTCGGTTTCTACCGATCAGGTGGTCGCAAGTTGAAAGTCTTCATCGATGCGTCCAACGGGATGGCGGGCAAGCTGGTGCCGAAAGCATTTGAGGGAGCCGATGGGTTGCAGATCATTGCGGTCAACTTCGAGATCACCGGATCGTTCGTGCATGGACCCAACCCTCTGGTGGCTGAGAACATGAAGCAGACACAGGACGGGGTTGTCCGGCACGGGGCGGACATGGGTGTTTGTTTCGATGGGGATGCGGATCGCTGCATACTTACCGATGAGACTGGCATGATCATTGGTTGCGATCATCTGACCGCGCTGTTGTGCGGCCATTTCGTTTCTGGGAATCCGGGCACGACGGTGGTGTATGATCTGCGTTCAAGCCGTTCTGTTGTGGAAACGATCACGGCGTTGGGGGCCAAGCCGTACAAGAGCCGTGTGGGCCACGTGTTCATGAAATCTGCGCTACGCCAGTCAGGGGGCGTGTTTGGTGGGGAACTGTCCGGTCATTTCTATTTCCGTGATAATTTTTATGCGGATTCGGGCGCTATCGCATTTGCGGCCGTGGCCAGTGTCCTGTCGGGCAGCGATAAGCCCCTGAGCCAACTTGTCGCGCCGTTCCGCAAATATCCGCAATCCGGTGAGATCAACTTTACGGTCGCAGAAAAGGATGCGGTGCTGGTTTCACTCAAGCAGAAGTACGCCCAAGCCGAAATTGACGAGCTCGACGGCATGAGTGTCGATCTTTGGGACAGCCATGGATTCTGGTTCAACGTTCGTGCCAGCAACACCGAGCCGCTGCTTCGTCTTAACGCCGAGGCAAAAGATCAGGTGACACTAGATGGCCTGATCGAGGAGTTGACGCCGAACCTTGGCTAGTCGCCTGCAAGATCGCGTCCGAAAGCTTAGTTGCTGATCTGGTTCACTCTGGCGTCGTTGTCACTATTGACCAGAGGGTTCATCATGCTTCGACGCCGGCGAGCCGTGGGTGATTCTAGATTGCTGGCGTGCAGCCGTCAGACCAGCGGTTGTCCCGGCAGCAGTGGAGGCATGGGGCACTCCAGCGTATCGGCGATACCCCGCAGCAGTTCACTTTCATTGACCGTGACTTTCCGGTCAGCCGCGATGCAATGGGCACACGCTGTCAAGATTGTGCGTTTTTGCCTCGGTCCTGCCTCGGCCAGCGTATCCAGCGCCTTGTCCAGTGCCTGCAAACTACAACTGCTCAGAGGTTGCAGCGCCACGTTCGACAGTTCCAGTGGCCTTGCCCCCAGCGCAAACGCCTGCTCCACTTGGTCATGCTGGCGATGTCCGGCGTAGGCCAATACCGACAGCAGCACAGAGCAGGGCCTGGCCAGTGTCTTGAGCGAGTAATACTTCGCCCGATGTCGCGTCACTGGACCGAACTGCGGCTCAAGATGGTGGGCGATGATCCGGCCCAGTACCCACTCAAACAGGTCCACCTTTTCGTCAGCGGCGATCAGGTGTCGGACATTTTGCTTGAACGCCGCGTACTGCTTCGGCGAAAGCTCGCGCAGGGCAGCAATGGCCATGTCGATCACCGGTAGGCGCGCCTTGTGATCCAACGCATCCACCACAGGCGCCAAGTCCTGCGTCAGGCTATACACCTGCGGGTCGGCGTGCTCACGCAACTGCCCGTACTGCCGCTTACGCACCTGCTTGTCACCATCCAGCAAAAGCGCGTAAATCAGCGATCGTGCCCCGTATGCCTCGTGGGCCGCGTTGCGGACGACCTCCGGCAATTGCGCGACCAATTTAGAGGCGTAATCGACATGCGCCGGTGTCGGCTGTCCCACGCCGGATATCGCGCTGATGGCCGCAACCTCCACCATGCCGGATGCCGCCGCCGGCGTGCGTGAAAGCTGTGAGTGTTTACGAGCGGTCTTCTGCTTGGTCTTTTTCGTCGGCTCGAGGTGCGGAAAATTTCCGTCCCAACCCGGCTCAATCCGCTGAATGCGTTCGGCCAACGGCGGATGCGTTGCCATCATTGGGCCCAGTAGATGGCTGATGCCCTCGCCGAAAAACATGTGGCTGGCCTCTTCCGCGTTGGGGCTGATGATCTTCGACTTGAAGCTGTAGCCGCCGATCTTCTTTAGGGCCCCGGTGATGCCCTCGGGTAAGCGCGTAAACTGCACCGCCGCCGCGTCCGCCAGGTACTCGCGATGTCGCGATACGCTGGCCTTGATCAGCTGTCCGAAGAACACGCCCACGTAGCCGATAATCATCAGGGCAATGCCCACGCCGATGATGGCAATGGTCCCACCGCCTTCCTTGCTGCTGCGCCTTCGTCCGATGTTGGCATAAAAAACTGATCGCAACAGTGTCCCGCCCAGCAGTCCGATCACCAGGATTCCGTGAATTACGCCAATCAGTCGAATGCTCAGGCGCATGTCACCGTTGAGGATATGGCTGAACTCATGGGCCACCACCCCTTGCAACTCATCTCGCGACAGCAACTCAGCGCAGCCTCGGGTCACGCCGATCACCGCGTCGCTGGGCGTGTAGCCGGCCGCAAAGGCGTTGATGCCCGCCTCTTTTTCCAGCAGGTACACCGGCGGCACCGGCGTACCCGAGGCGATCGACATCTCCTCGACGACGTTGAGGACCTTGCGCTCTGTGGCGTCAGCGCTGCCGGTGTCGATCAGCCTTCCACCTAGAGACTCGGCAATCACGCGGCCTCCACCGCGCAGAGTCGCCATTTTGTACAGTGACCCGCATAGCACCAGCACCACCGTGCCCACGCCCACGAATATGAGTAAATGCGGTTCGAAGAAGTTGACCTGGACTCCGTCGGTAGCTACCTGCCCGCGGGTTGCCGTGGCCGACTGGTAATGGGTTACGCTTACCACCGCCGTGGCCACCACCAGGTAGACCAGCACCATGATCGCCACCACCGCCAAGCCCATCAGCACGACTAGCCTGCCCGTGCGGCGGCGGGCAATGTCCTGCTGTTCAAAAAAGTCCATTGCCATAACCACACCCGAGTCGCACTGTAATCGCCCCTTCTACGCGGCCGCCAGTCATTCTAAATCGCTTAACTGAACGACACCTTTGGCGCTTCGCGCTGATCGGCGTCCTCGATTTCAAACAGTTGCGATTCTTTAAAGTTGAACATTCCAGATAGGATGTTGCTGGGAAACGATTCGCGATAGGTGTTGTACGCCGTGACCGAATCGTTAAACGCCTGCCGGGCAAATGCCACCTTGTTTTCCGTGGACGTCAGTTCCTCGCTCAGTTGCATCATGTTTTGATTGGCTTTGAGATCCGGGTAATTCTCCATTAAGGCAAACATCTTGCCCATGGCGCCGCTCAGAACGCCCTCGGCGCCGATTAGTTGCTTGATAGCATTGGCGTCGTCGGGATTGGCTGCGGCCGCCTGTTCGGATTGCTGGGCCTGGTTGCGGGCCTGGATCACCGCCTCAAGCGTCTCACGTTCGTGAGACATGTACGACTTGGCTGTCTCCACCAGGTTGGGGATCAGGTCGTATCGCCGTTTGAGTTGCACGTCAATCTGGGCAAACGCGTTCTTGAATCGGTTGCGGTATTGTACCAGTCGGTTGTACATCCTCACCACGATGATCACGAGGATCAAGACAATGCCGCAAACCACAATGACGCTGATTAAACCATCCATGGGTAAATCCCTTTCATTAAATGTATCCCCTAGCCCATTGAAACTAGGCTACTGTCTTGTGGTAGTCAACACCCACGACCTTACCCGCACCCCAGACGCCCAGTATCTGCCAATGCCGGGCCATTGCCTTCCCGTTTATGACCATCAGCAAGCGACCCTGGCTGGCGCTCACGTTTGAGCCTCATCCATATTACCTTTAAGTTATGAGGTGATTAAAGTACCCCAGTGGGAAACATGCCATGACCCAGATCACGCAAGCCCAGCGCACCGACAGTGTTGAGGAGAAACTGCGTCTATTCCAGTGTGCCTACGCAGCAGGCGATCACGACCTTGCCTTATCACTGGTGGATTCACTGCGTGGCACCTTGCAATATGAGCGTTCCATTGAACCTGATATACCCCAGGCCAACCTCGGTTCCGGCGACTTTGTACCCGTTGACCAGTTGCCTGCACCCTGGGCAACGTGGGCGCGTGGCTGGGCATGGTGCAAACCAGTTACCGTGCGCGAGGACCAGGGTATTGCCCGCGACGCCGAACCGGTTGATATCGTTGTCGCCTTCCGTGCCGATCAAACAACTGACCCGCACCGTGAGGTGCGCGTGGCCCGTGTAGATGCCCAGTCCAATTCGCTGCGCGAAATACCCTGCCAAATCTACAACGTTGTTCGCAAGGGGGAGGCACGCATCTGTCACCTTGTGTTCCAGGCCCAGGTGCCTGCCGGCGAACAGGCCCAATACCTGATTCTTTATGGCAACCCCAACGCTGAAATGCCCCAGTTTCCCACTGACCTGTCCGTTGCCGGCGAAGGCTACGGTCTGGATATCACCAACCGGCATTTTGTTGCCCGACTCTCCCGCCAGATGGGCCAACTGGAACGCCTCACGCTCAGGCGCGAGCATGGTTTGGAACACT
>CAUZAW010000189.1:0-6430 GCA_963577735.1 Phycisphaerae bacterium
ATGCGGATTTGTCGCCGACCGACACGAGACGACCAGTCTTGCCGTCAATGCAGATTTCACCAATGCCACCGATGTCGTAACCGATGATGGGGCAACCACACAGCAACGCCTCGACCAGCGTGCGTGGCTGGCCTTCCTGGTAGGACGGCAAGATGAGCACATCCATGGCCCGATACAAGGCAGGGACCTGCGCCAGCGGCACCATGCCGGTAAAAACCACACGACGAGAAAGCGGCCCTTTGCCAATGCGCGCTTCCAGTTGCCTGCGGTGATACCCATCGCCGACGAACAGCAGGTGCAGATCGGGCCGGTATTCAACAAGGCGGGGCAACACATCGATCAGATCGTCATGCCCCTTGAACCGGTCGAGCCGGGCGGTGATGCCGACAACAGTGGCATCGGGCGCAAGGCCGTAAGTACTGCGTGTTTCGTTTCGATCATCAGTAGATTGTTCGAAAAATCCCAGGTCCACCCCGCTGGGCACCATGTCGAACTGTTGCGGCCGGCCGATACGATTATCGGTAAACGCACCGCACATGGCGTGGGTAACACCGATGATCCGATGACAGCGTTGTGCGGCCCACCTTTCGGCAGCAACATACAGGCCACGCTCAACGAAGCTCTGGCGATCATGAAACGGCAAGCCGTGCACGGTGTGTACCACAGCGGGCACTTTTTCTCGCCAAGCCGCGGCCCGGCCAAGTATCCCGGCCTTGCTCGAATGCGTGTGGACCACGTCGGGCCTTGTTTTCCGGATCAGGGCGCGTAGTGCGCCGTAGCACCAGGCATCGTGCAGCGGCAAAACAGCACGACGAAGACTGGGAACGCAGATTACCTGCGCGCCACTGCCCACGGCATCTTCAAGCAACGACCCCTCCGGCCCGTAAATTGGGCCGTGCACCAAGCAAACGTTGTGCCCCGCACCGACTTGAGAGGCGCAGGTCAATACCGTGTTCTGCTGTGCGCCGCCGAGGATCAGGCGAGTGATGATGTGCAGTATCTTCATGTTCAAAAGAACGGTGACAATTTCAATATTTTATCCATTCAAGACACAACCCCTGCGCGGGCAACGTAGGGCCGGCCTTTGAACGATCTTTCAATTCCAGGAGACCGTCGATCACCTCAGGGCCAAACCGTCCCCGGCCGACCTCGACGAGCGTACCGGCGATGATACGCACCATGTTGTAAAGAAAACCATCGCCCTGGACCACCACATGAACTTCGGGCTGGTCCTGCTCAACACGGCAATCAAAAATAGTTCGCTCGGTGGTGGTGCGACCGTGTCCAGCGGCGGCAAAAGCCTCAAAATCGTGGGTGCCCACCAGTCGCAGGGCGGCATCCTGCATACGCTGGACGTCTAAAGGCGTCCAGCAATGCCAGACTACGTTGCGTTTATCGAGCGGCCGGCGCACCGTATTGAAAATGCGGTAGCGGTACTGTTTGTTCTTGGCATCCTTGATCGCGTCAAAATCACGCGCCACCACCTCGAAATTCAATAGCTCGATGTCATCGGGCAACCGGCTGTTGACGGCCATAACGACCCGATCCAGAGGTATGGGTGGATCAGCGTCAACATGGGCGACCTGGCTCCGCGCGTGAACACCGGCATCGGTCCGGCTAGCGCCGACGACAGCCACTGGATGGCGCAACACATGGGCCAACTTCTCTTCCATCACGCCAGCAACGGTACGTAGCGGTTGCGCGGAATCCGGACCAGTGGTTTTTTGTTTCTGCCATCCGTGAAAATCGGTTCCATCGTAAGCGATAGTCAGCTTATAGCGGTTACGCTCGGCCTGCTCGGGCGACGGGCAATCAGCGGTGTCCTCGAATACCATGGCAAATCGCTGACTGGAACCAGACCTCTATCGTCCATGTTCCGGTGGATACGGTGTCAATACTTGAGGCCGTTTTCACGCAGGTGAACGAACGGTTCGCCATCGCCATTGAGCGCACCGGCGACGACCGTGCCGATGATTAAATCGTGATCGGCTTGCACAACAACGTGGGCTGCAAGCTCACAGGTCATGTAACTGAGGGAATCAGCCAATACGGGTACCGCAAAATCACTGGTTTCGACCAATGGCATATCCGCAAATGGGTCTTCACCCTCGGTCACACCTGCCGCGAACTTGCGCAACAATACTTTGTCCTCCTGGGGAACCTGGCAGAGAGCAAACCGACGCGAACCCTCTATCAGGCCCATGACCGGCCGGTCCTGGCCAACAGCCACGGATATGGTAGGCGGCTTGAAACCGACCTGTTGCACCCAACTGACCAATGCGCCGGTACGCTTGGTTTCGTGCACCGCGGTGAGAATAAAAAGTCCGGAAGGAATACGCCCAATAGCGGCTGCTATACCCTTGTCGACATTCTGGATATTAGACATGTCACTGCTTAACCTGATAATAGCCACGATTCTCAAAACACGCTACAAGCCAGCATATTCAAGATGGCGTCGTGATGCAAAATCCGGTACTGGTGCTGCGTACTGCTGTCGTCTATAACGTGACACGTGAGGTACCACGCTGTCATGTTCGACCTTGACGGAACACTGGTTAATACGCTGGCCGATATCGCCGCAGGCACCAACCATGCTCTTGCCCAGCAGGGCAGACCAACGCTTTCGACGCATCGGATACGTGAACTGATCGGCAACGGTGCACGACGGTTGTTTGAGGATGCGCTCGGACAGCACCACCTGCATCTGACGGACCAGTGCCTGGCTATCTATGAACAATACTTTTCCGAACACGGATCGGATTCCATTTGTCTGTACCCGGGGATCGAGCAACTGCTCGATGAACTGGCCGATCGCGGCTTGTCACTAGCGGTGTTGAGCAACAAACCGGACTTCGCGGTACGGCAGGTGATGGATGCTTTTTTTGACAAGTGGCCGTTCGTTGCCGCACACGGACACTTCGATGGAATCGGACTTAAACCAGACCCCACAACTGCTCTACAGATTGCCACAAATACCCGCATCGATACCGGCCAATGGCTTTACCTAGGCGACACCGAAGTGGACATGCAGACCGCCCGCGCAGCGGGGATGCACGCGGTGGGCGTGCTGTGGGGATTTCGCAACGAAACGGAACTTCGTGATGCCGGTGGGCAAACGCTCATTGCACATCCACTGCAGGTGCTTGACCTGCTGTAAGCATGCTCAAGGCCTCGCGCAAACCGGCCCGCCACTCCATGTAGCAATATTCGATATCCAACGCATCGTGGAAATGACGCAACTCTGCCAAAAAATGCTCATAGAGTTCCCGCTGCCATTGCTCGGTGCCCTGCTGACAAAAAAACACGCGACAGCCCAAAGGGCGTACCGTGTGGATCGAGCAGAGTTTGTCGATCTGCAATGGACATGGGCCGCGTAAATCAATCTTGACAGCTGCCAGTTCGTGGGCCGAGAGCGATAACCGGCCACCCGTCGCTGTGTTGATTACCGGTAATCTGCCGGGTTCGGCTTCTTCATCGCAGCTTGCAACGGGCAATTGCCTAAGTACCCAGGCTATTTCCAGGCCGGTCACGTACAACTGATGATCGAAAGTTTCAAAATTACAGCATCGACCGGACGACCAGCACGTTGGCGCGCGCTGGCGAATCTGCTCATCAAGTCGAGCGTAGACACCGCGTACCGCTGCATCCACCCGCGTATCGGCCGACGCCTCAAACCAGGCCTGCCACGGCAGTGTTTGCCCTCCACGGTCGATCACGGGTCGGGTGTCCGGTCCCGCAGGATGCGTATCTTTTCAATGGGGTAGAACTGCCCCTTGCCCGAACCGGGGCAGATGCGCGTGACATGCTGCCAGTCGCGCGGTGACTGGAGGTTGTTCGACCAGAACGGCCAGGTACGACATTGCGTTGGGCGCACGGGATAGACACTGCAAAGCGCCTTGTCATCTTTATCGAACTTGAGGAATACGCAGTCGTAACCTCGCTTGCTCTTGCGCTCCTGAAGTGACTCGACGCCGTGCGTGGTGTGCGTGTACTTGCTGCGAAACTGGGCAACGGAAATACCTAGGTACTCAGCGATATCCTGCGCTTCCTTTTCATCGAACATCACATACCCTGGCGAACCGGTGCAGCAATTACCGCACTGGGTACACGTAAAACTTAGCCCGTCTGCATACCATTCCTGCACGTCTGCCATAAGGGTAATTATAGCAAATTTCCATTTACACATCCTTGCCGGCGGCCAGCAGGACGCCGACGGTGGCTTCGACTCCGTCGGCCAGCGCCGTAAGGTCGTAGCCACCTTCGAGCAAACAAATCATGCTGCCTTGCGCATGGGCATGGGCCGCATCAAACAACTGCTGCACCATCCATTGAAAGCCGACAGTGGTCAACTGAATATCCGCCAGTGGATCAGCGGCCGCCGCATCGTACCCGGCGCTGACCAGCAACACCTGCGGTTTGAACCGGTCAAGGGCAGGCAGGACTGATTGGTCAAACACCTGTTGATAATCGCTGTCGCCGGCCCTCGGTTTCATGGGCAAGTTGATGGTGCATCCCAAACCGTCACCGTGGCCCTTCTCTTGCGTGAAGCCGGTGCCGGGGTACAGGTGGCGGGGGTCTTCATGGATACTGATAAACAGCACGTCGCCCCGATCTTCAAAGGCATGCTGGGTGCCATTGCCGTGGTGAACGTCAAAATCGACTATCGCCACCCGCTTGATCTGATGCACTTTCCGCAAATGTTCAGCGGCGATGGCAATGTTGTTGAACATGCAAAAGCCCATGGAAAGGTGGCGCTCGGCATGGTGCCCAGGTGGTCGCAATGCACAAAAGGCATTATCCACCCGGTCTGACACGACCGCATCGACAGCCGCCAAGGCCCCACCCACAGCCAGCAACGCGATGTCATAGCTTTCAGGACAGATCGCCGAGTCCAGCGCGTCAAAAAACGCCTGGTTTGATGCGCATGCGGCACGCAGACGATTGATATACACGCGATCATGAATGTGTTCGATCGATGACAAGTTCGCCGGCTCAAAGTCAATCGATATGAGCTGGTCGAGCAGGCGCGTGGCTTGCAACCGCTCGTGTATGGCCCGCAACCGATCCGGCCGCTCGGGATGTTGCGGCCCCGTATCGTGATCGCAGAAGCGTGGATCAAATATAAACCCGGTGGCCATGGATCTATGTTCCTTAAATCAGATCTAACGCACTTTGCAGACACTTTCTAGCATCATCAAGGCGCAGACCATCAATAACGATGGTTTTTTGCGGCCGGGTCAGCCCATCAGACACTTCTACATCGCAGCTGGACACACTAAACGTAGTGGCCAACAACCGGCACAGGGCATCATTGGCCTTTCCTTCCTAGGGCGGCGCAGTGCCAGCGACCTTGAGCCATTGGTCCCCAAGCAATCCAACAATGCCAGATCGACTTGCGCCAGGCACTGCCTTGACGCGGAGGGTCACCCCCCCGGGGCAGAATCTTAGAATCCGGTCTAGTGGATCATCACCAGCCATGTTGTGCGATCCATTTTTACCTAGCGCCAATATCGCGCTACCCGCAAGGCGACTGCCGGTTGGCCTATTCGCCGACGACTTTCTTGCGTCTAAGCACGTGGTGGTAATGCTGGGCAAAACGGTGGGCTTCATCGCGAACGGCCTGGCACAACTGCAAGCCCTGGTTATTACGCGATAACCTGATGGGCTCTGCACGCCCCTGGACATAGAGCAGTTCTTCTTTCTTGGCCAGGGAAATAACCAGTGGTGGCCGGGTTTCGAGTTGTTCGAATGCTTCGAGAGCCGCATGCAACTGGCCAATACCCCCGTCGATGACGATCAAGTCTGGATATAGTTCGTTGCCCTGGCCAGCATCACGATAGCGGCGGCTAACCACCTCGCGGAGGGCGGCATAGTCATCACCGGGCGAGGCCGGCCCTTGCGGTGTGACCGCTTTTACCTTGTAACGGCGGTACTCATTTTTCAACGGCCGCCCGTCGATGAAGCAGACCTTGGCCCCAACGGTCTGGCCCCCTTGCAGGTGCGCAATGTCGATACATTCGACACAACGAATCGGTTCTGCACAATTGAGTATCTTTTGCAACGAGTCGAGGCCCTTGCGGGGATCGAGGCGCATGGACTCGATCTCCGGCTGCCAGCCATGTGATTTCTTACCGCGCTCATCGAGCTTTTCAATAGCCTTGATCTGATCTCGCAGAACGGCGGCTCGCTCGTATTGCTTTTGCTGGGAGGCTTCGTGCATCTCCTGGCGCATCTGGCGAAGCATGACACTTCGCTTGGATTCGAGGAAGTGTACAAAGCGATCGATGTCGGCACGATACTCTTCACGACCGATCTTGGCCGCGCACGGTGCGGTGCACTGGCGAATAGGATAAAGCAGACAGGGACGAAAGTATCTGCGAGAATCGTCGTTGTCGCTAATCTCCAGGTGGCAGGTGCGGAACTTGAACAC
>CAUZAW010000190.1:0-6400 GCA_963577735.1 Phycisphaerae bacterium
ACAACCACCTTATCCATTTCGTTCAAGACGTGACGAGGCGAATGCATCGGCCGGTCAAGGTGCAGCGACCGCTTATCTCTGCAGATCGGCCGTGGGAGCACATCGTGTTCTTGAATTGCGGCACATGGACGGTGCTTTACGACCCTGTGGACCGGAACTTTAAGTGCTTTTACATGGATGTTGACTGGTCCGTGTGGCACGAGCGGAAGTTCATGGACACCTGCCTGTTGCTTGCCATTTCCGAAGATGGGATCAACTGGCAAAAGCCGGCGTTCGGCGTACGCAAAGTCGATGGCGATGATACGAACATCGTTTTCGGTCGCGATGAGAATGGTAGCGTTTACGTGCCGACGGTGTTTCTGGATTCATTCGAGACCGATCCGCAGAAGCGGTTCAAGGTGATCTACAGGCGTCATCTGCCGGCCAGCGTGAGGACGCGGCAGCGGTATGGCAAAGAGCGCATCTGTTTTGAAATGGCGACATCGCCGGATGGTATTCACTGGACGCCGATCGAGGAAAATCCAATTACGCCC
The DNA here is from genome assembly GCA_963577735.1 of Phycisphaerae bacterium. Taxonomy (GTDB): domain Bacteria; phylum Planctomycetota; class Phycisphaerae; order Phycisphaerales; family Phycisphaeraceae; genus CAUZAW01. Next base: position 534 of record CAUZAW010000190.1, read on the forward strand.
AGCACAATGTCGGGTGATGTGAACTTAGCCCACCGTGACCCGATCACGGGCAAGATTGTGCTGATGGCCCGACCGCAAAGTGCCAGTACGTGGGTGCCGGATCATCCGGACGATCATTCGTTTTTCCCTCCATACGACCCGGCTGAGCCGTTCGGGTTTATCAATAAGCGCAACGTCTGGCGTTCGGACAGCCAGGACGGCATCCAATGGGATGAAGCGAGGTGCGTGCTTCGCCCAGACGAACTGGATAACCTGGACGACGGGTTGTACGGGTTGGCGCATTGGCGGGTCGGACCGCTTTGTTTGGGTCTCCTCAACCTGATTCATGGTGTGGATGACACGACAGACATCGAGTTGGTGTACAGTCGGGATGCTGGTGAAACATGGGTGCGACCCTATCGGCAAATGCCCTATGTGCCGCGGGGCGGGGCCGAGTCATGGGACAGGTTTGTACTCTTCTGCTGCTCGGCGCCAGTGAATTTTGGAAAGGAAACCTTTGTTTTCTATTCGGGTTCAAGCAATCACCACGACTGGTGGATGCACGAGGATGTGGGCCCCGACGTGCCGGAGAAGTGCAACCTGGATATGGTGTCATTTAACCTGGGCGTGGCGAGGATGCGGCGCAATGGGTACGTTTCGCTGGATACGGGGTTGTTGGAAGGGACCCTGGCGACAAAACCTTTTGAGCCGTGCGGTGACAAATTAGTCATAAATGCTGTGTGCCGTGAGGGAGGGTGCGTGGCGGTGGAGGTGCAGGACCTTTACGGGCGGACGTGGCCGGGCTTCAGCCGCGAGGATTGTGATGTGTTTGCCGGTGACGATACGCAGCATGTGGTCACGTGGCGCGGCCAGGGCGACCTATCGCAAAGCGGTAAATATCTCAAGCTTCAGTTTTCCATGAAGAACGCCTCGTTGTATTCGTTGGCCTTGGGATAGAAAAACCTGCCTGCCCAATAATCTTGCGGCAGGCTGTCGGCCCTGCAAAGTGGTGTGTGACGCTGGAAGCACGGCCCAGCAAACCGGTGTCTTACCTGCCGGCTACAAGGCCAAATAAAAACATCATTGTCATTCCAACGACGACCACGCCGTTCAATATGGTTCCGATCACGGCGAACAGTTTCAGCCGTGTGGCCTGTACAAGGCCGATGATCCCCAGGACAAGGCCGAGTACGCTCAGGATACCGCTGCCGCAAACAAGGCTGGAGATTGTCCCCATTATTCCAATAAACTCTTCGGGCGGTTGTTCTCCCGGTTGAATGTTCATGATATTCGGGTGTTGCGTTACTACATTGACGGTAATGGCCATCCCGATGATACCGAGCAACACGCTGATGATGCCGATCGCCATTGACGCGATCCCCAGCCCCGAATGCCCAGTGGGCGGCGATCCGTACATGGCCTCTTCGTAACCCGGGTAAGAAGTCGCCTGCGTTTCATGTGAGTCGTATGGTTGGTCACCTTGCCCGTGCGGCGGTGGAGGTGGGATTGGCAGGTTTTCGGGAAGTTCGGCCATTCGGTGGTTTCCCTCGTCGGAATCAGTGTCAGTTGTGTACATCATGCCAGCAACCGCATCTCTGTTCAAGTAAGTGCTGGTCGTATACTTGGACCCATTTGATCATTGCTTAAGGCGTGGCTTATTAAGTATTCTATGGGTCAATGGTAAGTCATCCGGCACCGGCAGGATCATACATGGATCAGCGTATTTTCATCCTCATCCCCTTGCTCGCCTGCCTTGGCGCATGTCAGCTGGCAGGTCCAGTGCCAGAAAAGCTGGTTGGTATATCGTCAACCATGCCATTGGCCTTCGCAGTGGATCAGGGCATCGACTGGTCGCACCTGCAGCCCATCATGATCGAGTTGGCCGGCGGCCAGGCATTGTCCGAACTGGTGCTGGACCGCATGGTGGACCGTCGTCTGGCTGCTCACGGCATCGAACTGGCTCAGTCGGATTACGAAGCTGAACGCGAGATTATCCGAAAGTCACTCGATCTCGATCCCAATGCCGCACAGCATGCCCTGAACACGATGCGTCATCGCCGCGGTTGGGGGCCCGTTCGTTTTCAGGCAATGCTCAAAAGAAACGCAGCCTTGCGTAAGCTTGCCCAGGATCAGATCAAGGTTACTGACAAGGCCCTGGCCAACGCCTACGAAATGCTCTATGGCCCTAAATACGAGGCCCGTTTGATTGTCACTGCCCGAGCCTCCCAGGCCAGCCAACTACTCGATCGGGCAAGAAAGGGCGAGTCCTTTATCGGTCTGGCCATCGAGCACAGCATCGACGAGAGCCGTGTCCAGGGCGGACTGCTGCCGCTGATCAGTTCCAAGGACCCGTCATGGCCCCAGTCGGTGCGTGATGCCTTGGTTCAACTTGACCCCGGCCAAGTGAGTCCGCCGATTGCGCTTGACGATGGGTTTGCGATTATCAAACTGCTGCGGAAAATAGATAGGCAGGCGGTCGAACTCGACGATATCAAACAACAGTTGTACGAAGGCGTTCGGCGTCAGGCAGAAACATTGCTGATGAAAAAAATAGCCCGTCAAATGCTTGTTGAAGCTCAGATTACCGTGTTCGACCCGCCGCTGAGCGAAAGCTGGAAAAACCAGAAGCGGCGAATACTGCCTCAACTGCGATGACCTGACCATGAAGTTTCAACCGGCCAACAGAATCGAGCGTTTGCCCCCGTATGTACTTGCGCGGCTCAAACAGTTGATCTATGAGCGCCGTCGCGACGGCGCCGATGTGATCGACCTGAACATGGGTAATCCCATGGATCCGCCGCCCGACCCGGTGGTGGACAAGATTCGCCAGGCAGTTCTCGATCCCCGCAACAGTCGTTACTCGATCTCCAAGGGGCTGTATAACCTTCGTCGCGACTTCTCGCAAAAATACCAGCGCAAGTGGGGTGTGCAGATTGACCCGGAACACGAGGTTATCGCTACCATCGGTTCCAAGGAAGGCTTCAGCCACATGTGCCTGGCACTGCTGGGTCCCGGTGACATCACCGTCGTGACCAACCCCGCGTTCCAGATTCACACTTATGCTGTCATTCTCGCCGGCGCCAGTGTCATCCAGGTCCCGCTGGGCAACGACGATGCTTTTCTCGACCGCATTGAGGACAAGTTGCAGCATTTAAGCCCCAAACCCAAGCTCATTGTCCTTAACTTTCCAAACAATCCCACGGGCATGACCGTCAGTCTCAACTTTTTCGAGAAGGTTGTTCACCTTGCGGACAAGCACCAAGTGGGCATTCTGCATGACTTTGCCTATGGCGAAACGTGTTTCGACGGCTACACGGCGCCAAGTTACCTCCAGGCCCCGGGCGCCAAGGAATACGGTGTAGAGTTTTCCACGCTCAGCAAACCCTACAACATGGCTGGCTGGCGTATCGGTTTTTGCGCCGGTCATGCACAGATGCTCAATGCCTTGGCTACCATCAAGGGCTACTACGATTATGGCATCTTCCAGGCGGTACAGATCGCGGCCATCATCGCCATGCGCGAAGGCGACAAGCATATTGAAGAGCAGGCCCGCCTTTACCAGGTCCGCCGCGACGTACTTGCCCGTGGATTGGGCCGTCTGGGCTGGCAAGTGGATTTGCCACGCGCTTCGATGTTTCTCTGGGCCAGGGTCAAGCCCGAGCACCTGGCAGCCTATAACGGCTCAACCAACGACCTTTGCCTGGCCATGGTGGACGAAGCGGAAGTCGCCATGACCCCCGGCGCCGCCTTCGGCGATTTGGGTGAAGGTTACGTTCGTCTTGCCCTGGTCGAAAACGAACATCGACTCCGGCAGGCGTTGCGACAACTGGCCCGCGTCTTGAACAAGTCCGCAGCCACTTCCGTTTAGCCGCTGCGCTATCCGGCCACCAGTTCAAGCGCTGCGTCAGTATAAAAGTGCCAACCCGAGTGGTATGTCAGGACCTTGTCCTCCAGTAGACTTGTGTAGATCATCCTGTTTTACCTTAGATGGACCACACATACGTCCTCGGGATCAACCGTCAGGCCAAGTGATTGATTTTTAATTTCAATTGTTTGTCCATTGTACACATTGATGGCCGACGAGAACGACTGGGGTAGAGCTATCGTTTCGCTGTAAGTTTCATTTCGGTCGAGGTTGAAGACGGCCAGTAGCGATTCGCCGTCGCCTTGCAGGTAACGCGGTCGGAGCCTCTGGCCGCGGACTACCGGTTGCGTGTGGCGGTCCAGGATGGACACGATTAGGCTGTTGACCGCATCACGGCATGGGCCGCGGGCAAGCCCAAGGTAGGTACCTATATAGTACGCCGTACCTTGCCCGAATTGATTGGTGACGCCTAGGCACCACTGGCCGCACTTGGCGATAGGCGTGCCCGTGGTCGGTTTGAGCGGGACGAGGAAACCGTGGGCCCTGAATGTCGTGCAAATCGGTTCCGAAACTTCGATCGGGGGGCCACTCAGTACCGGGTCGGGATAAGGATCTGCCCCAGGGTTGTTGAGCAGCGGCCGGTTTTCAGGGTCACTGTAAATCGATTCTTCCTCGATGGCCCCGACCACTTGAGCCAGAGCGCCGGCAGGTAGATTGCCGCGGATGTAACCTCGATGGTCAAACAAACCCGCTCGAGCGTCTGCCAACAAGACGCCTCCGTTGCGCACGAACTGGGCGATCTTCTCGGCCGCACTTTCGGGCAGTGTCAGGCACATGGGCGCCAACAGGATCCGTAAGCCTGCAAGGTCGTCCAGGGTGTCGTACGTTACGTAACGCGCAAAATTATCTGAATTCCAGACTGCCCTGTAGAAGTTGGTATGTGACTCGACATGGTGTTCGTCGCCAGCCATCATGGCGAACTGCTGCATCGTGTTGTCGGGGTCATAGAGGATACCGACCTGGGGCTGTGGCTGGTAGTCCATCAGCATCGGCGAGAAGCGGTGCATGGCATCGCAAGCCTCGGCGGCTGCACGAGCACGGGGCGTGATGTCGCCGTTGGCACGTACCAGGCCAAATTTGCCTGCTTCGGGGCCTGTGACCTCTTCGAGATAACACCAGTGGCAGGTTGCCTTGGCTCCGTAAAGGGCCGACAGCCAGTTCCACGTACGATATTCGCGGTCCGTCGGTGCCGGTGTCTTGGCCCAGCCGCGTTGGAGGTCCCACGAGCCGCCGCTCATCTCGGTAACCCAGAAAGGCTTGCCCTGTGCTGCACTTCGTGTGGCGTCCAGCGTCCCGGCACAGTTGCTCAAGTCCCAATTGTGCTTTGCCGGTGAAAAACTACAGCCCCACATGTCGACCGGCTCTGCCAATCTCCAGTTGTGAATGAACGCATTGGGGCGAGACAGGAATGGCGGTACTGCGCCCGAATGGCTTTTGACGAACCGTGATGGGTCATATTCCTTGATGGCTTCGTATCGCCATTTCATGTGATCGTGCAACTGGTCATACCAGAACCGGCCCCAGTCGAGCCAATCGGCATAATGGCCATGCCGGTTGGGCGGTTGGATATCGTTCCACTGGCCGTAGGCACGCCCCCAGGTCTGGTTGAGCGTCTCGACCTGTTGGTACTTGTCCGTCAACCAGTGTCGAAATGTTTTCTTTGTCTCCTCGCAGTAACAAAATAATCGATCGCCCATGTTGCCCCAGTAATTGCCGATCCATGCCGGTTCAAGGTGCGGCTCGTTCCAGCAATCGTAGCCAAGCAGTTCCTGGCGACCGGCGAAGTGATTGACCAGAGCGACGAGATATTCTCGCCCGTGCTGCTGAACAGGACCATGGTGAAAGCAGAGGCCGGGAAACCCTCCGTAAGGCGTAGAGTCGTACGGGCCAAGTTCGATCGCCTGTCCATTGGCACTGACGTATCGCGCCTCAGGGCAGGCGCGTTCAAGCCAGTATGGAGAGG
>CAUZAW010000191.1:0-6395 GCA_963577735.1 Phycisphaerae bacterium
GCCAACTGGTCGAAGGTGGGCAGGAGCATGTACGTTGCCATTTCAGTCTAGCCAGCATGGTTTGTAAGCTCGAACAGATTTACACGGATGCCTTGGAAAATCAGCTAATCCGGTAAGATATTCAACTGCTTGCCAATAGGCACACCGCAAACGAGGTAGCGCATGGCCAATATTCTTGTCGTGGGACCACATCCGGATGACCAGGAACTGGGCATGGGAGGCACGATTGCGCGGTTGGTCGAACAGGGCCACAACGTCCTGTTGCTGGACATGACCAACGGCGAGCCGACCCCGTACGGCTCACCTGAAAAACGCAAAATCGAATGGGAGAAAGCAGCCAAAATCCTCGGCGTCCAGCGCCGCCTGCTGGGGTTGACCAATCGCCAGGTTGAACACGACCTCAAATCTCGCCACCTTGTCGCCGCCGCAATCCGAGAGCATCAGGCATCGATCGTATTTTTACCTCACCCGCAAGACGCCCACCCCGATCATCTCGCTACCACACGTATTGTCGAAGACGCCCGTTTCGACGCCAAGCTCACCAAGATCGATTTGCCGGGTCAACCGATCTATCCCAAGTGGATGATTTATTACTATTGCATGCACTTGCGCCACATAGTAGACCCCAGTTTCTGCCTGGATATTTCCGGCTACCTCGACACCAAGGAAAAAGCGATTCTTGCTTACGAATCCCAGTTTGTCATGCCGGAAACAAACCGCAGGGTTGTAGATTGGCTGCGCCACATGTGCGCGTACCTGGGTAGTCGTATCGGTTGTGAGCACGCCGAGCCGTTTTTCATGAAGGAACCGCTGGGGTTAAGCACAATCGATGGCTTGGTGATGTAACTAGCTGATGACTTGTCCTCGATTGCCAGCACGGTGTTGGTGTACTAAGGCGATCCCCTGTAACTATCGTCGTACGATGGTTCGGTGTAACGCGAAAGTGTTGTGAAGGGCAACCTATGTCTGTGGCAGCCATCACGGAAGAAGAATTCTGGGGTTTTGACGTTTCAGAGTTCCTCGTCGTCCGACACGCTTTAAATGCCGCTGATTTGGGGAGGGCGTAGGCCGGTGATGGCGGCCTAGACTGGTTGGCTGAACACCCGATTGCGTTGAGATATGTCGAGGCGTTGTGTGGCCGCGGTGCGTGTCTGGATCAGCCAGTGTCTCCTGTGCCTGTGGCCAAGGACGAGGTTCTGGCAGGCGGAAACGTGCCATGGGAACCCTCGCGGGGTTATTACTACCAGGTTGGCGGCGCACGCCAATGCCAGTCCTTGTGCGTGGTGTGGTACCTTTGGTGACCTGCTGCTTCGGGGCGTGAAGTGATGTGAAATATTGTGCCGGCTGCTTGAAAAACCAGAGAGAACCTGCGGGGGTTATTTGCCGGCATAGTCGATGATACGGCTGATTTCGCCACGCAGGTTGCGCCTATGCACCAAGCGGTCGACAAACCCTTTTTCCAGCAAATGCTCACTACGCTGGAAACCTTTGGGCAATTCCTGGCGCACCGTGTTGGCGATCACTCGCGGTCCGGCGAAGCCGATCAGGGCCTTGGGTTCGGCGAGGATCACGTCGCCCAACATGGCGAAACTGGCAGTCACCCCTCCGGTCGTCGGATCGCTCAGCACGCTGATGAACAGGCCGCCAGCGGCGTCAAATAAACCCAGTGTTGCCGATGTCTTGGCCAACTGCATCAGCGACAGAGTGCTTTCCTGCATACGTGCCCCGCCAGAACAACTGACGATTACCAGTGGCCGGTCCGTTTCCATCGCCAGTTCCGTGCTGCGCACGATCTTTTCGCCGACTACACTGCCCATGGACCCCATCATGAACCGGCTGTCCATGCACGCCAGAACCACGCCGCGGCCCTGGATATAACCCTTGCCACACAGCAGCGCGTCTTGGTGGCCGGTCTTCTTCTGGTTTTCTGCTAGGCGTTGCTTGTAACTTTTCAGGTCAGTGAATTGAAGCGGGTCTGTGGGGCTTAACTGCTCCCACATCGGCTCGAAACTGCCCGGGTCGCACAGTTGATTTGCCCGCTCGTCGGCTCCGATGCGGAAATGATGGTCGCACTCCGTACACACGTGCAGGTTGGCTGCCACATTCTTGGAAAACAGCATCACCTCGCACTGGGGACAACGCATCCACAGCCCTTTTGGGATATCAGCCCGGTGTATCTGGGGTTGGTCACCGCCTTTAGGTTGGGGGTCGGCGATTGGTGAAACGACCACCGGCTGGATGAGCGGATTTATTGATGTGATTTGTTCGGCCAAGGGCTCTGCCTCTTAACTGACAGCCTCGTTGATCGCTGTGCGAGATACGGGGATTTTGCTATGGTTTGATTGCCCTGAAATTATCAGTAGATGGGATTATATCGTCATTGCCTCGAAAGGAGAAGTACCATGCGGATTATTCGATTTGTCGATGATGATGGTAAACCTCAATTAGCAAATGACTTATCAGACGGTCGGGCTGAACTGCTCTCGGGTGCGATTTGCGACCCGGCAAGCCCTCTAAGCCCCACAGGCCGTATTGTCCAGAAGCCTAGCCAGCTGCTGGCACCGATCGAGCCGACCAATATCTTCTGTATAGGCCTGAATTATGCTGAGCACGCAAGAGAGGGTGGCGTTGAGCCGCCCCAGCGGCCGGTCGTCTTTATGAAGCCCACCAGCACGCTCAACCACCCCGGCCAGCCCATACGCATTCCCGCCTGCCAGCTTGATGGTCCCGAGACTGACTACGAGTGCGAACTGGTGGTCATTATCGGCAAGCAGGCCCGCAACGTACCCAAGGCTGATGCCCTGCAATACGTGCTCGGTTACACCTGTGGCAACGATGTGTCCGCCCGCCATTGGCAGCTCAAGTTCGGTGGTGGCCAGTGGATTCGCGGTAAGGGGTTCGACACCTTTTGCCCACTGGGGCCGGCCATCGTCACCACCGATGAGTTAGCGGACCCACAGGCATTGTCTATCAGGACAATCCTCAACGGACAGGAAATGCAATGTGGGCATACCTCCGACATGATCTTTTCCGTTGCCACGTTGATCGAGTTTCTCAGCCAGGACGTGACGCTGTTTGCGGGTACCGTCATCTTCACAGGTACGCCCCACGGTATCGGCGGGACGCGCAAGCCGCCCATCTGGCTCAAGGACGGCGACCAGGTCACCATTGAAATTGAATCGATCGGGTCGCTGACCAATCCGGTCGTCGGGTAATGGTGCCACTGGCGTTGACAGTGTACGGCGCAACAGGGTAGCAGAAGATTCACGGCGGGAAGTGTCGTTACAATCGAAACCATGGCAAGCAAGAGCCGATTGGGATCGCTGTCAATTCTCGCCATGTTGCATGCCGTGACCGACGGATATTGCATGTTCGTGCCGGTGCTGTGGCTGCCTTTTAAAGAGATATTTGGCTTGTCGGCGGTAGGAACTGGTTTGTTGATCATGTGTGGCTTGATCCCCGCCAATCTGCTCCAGCCGGTGTTCGGGATGATCTGCGACCGCTATGAATCAAAATGGATGGTTATCGTCGGGCCGCTGGTGGCGGTAGTCTTCATGAGCATGATCGGTTTAAGCAGTTGGCTGCCTCTGACGCTGGCCATGCTCTTTGTAGCCAATGCGGGTGTGGCCCTGTTTCACCCGGAGGCGTCAACAATGGCCGGTCGATTTGCGGCGGCGGGCAGCCCACGCACCATATCGCTGTTTCTAGCAGGCGGGTTCATTGGCCAAGCGATCGGCCCGACGTTTATCAGTCGGGCTATCGCTCAAGACCTGGGCAGAACTTTGCAAGATTCATGGACTACGATTTTTCCCGGCCTGGGCGTGCTGGTCATCGGTGTGTGCATGGTGATGACGCTACCCAAGGCTCAACAAGTGCCAAGACAACAGCATCGCCAGTCGTTGGCCAGCCAACTCAGTGGGCGGCATCGAGCGATCTGGACCCTGGTGTCGGTCAACACGTTTCGCTTCTTCGGTTTGAACATGATACTCCTGACGCTGCCGGAATACATGAGCGAGCGTGGCTTGGGGCTACTGGACGTGGGTACTTGGATGACAGCTTTCCTATGGGCGCAGGGTGCAACCATGTTCATCGGCGCGTTGCTCACGCCGGCCCATCGTGAGCGATTCCTGCTGGTGTTGTCGATGGCCGTTACCTTGATCCCCGCGTGGATATTGCCGTTTGTCGATGGCTGGATGGCCTTTCTTACCTTGATGGTCGTCGGTGGCAGTATCTCCTGGACCATTCCTGTGGTTCTGCGGCTGGGTCAGGAGATCATGCCCGACGGCCAACGCCTAGTCAGCGGCATGATGATCGGCCTGACATGGGGCATGGCCATCATTGTGGCTCCGCCGTTGGTCGGTTTTCTCTGCCAGGTCTATTCGCCAAAGATGTCGTTAATTATCGGGGCCGTATCGCTGATCATGCCGCTGTGCTGCGCGTTGGTGCTACCCAGCCAGTTGCGTTTAGAACAATTGAAAGCCCAGACGCCAGTCGCCGCGGCGTAGCCGTAAAAGGAGTGTCACCGTGGCAGGCCACCAATCCAAATACCCCGCGATATTCGCGTCATGCTTCAGGGCATCGGCGATCCACTGACGTGTTTGTCCTGGCCGCCGACGTCGGAGGGGCTGTTGTCGGCTTCGATCGACCCAGCCGGTGATGCTGACGCATGATTCTCGATGGAAACGCTTAGCGTAGTCGCCGCGGTAGTCGGTCCAACGCCATCATCGGTTCCCAGACGATAAGTTGCGTATTGCGCACCTCGTGTACCGGTAATTCGGTCAATAGGTTGACCAAGACGTGTTGCGTCGGGTTCTGCTTGAAACTGGAGCGATGGAAGTGCATGTCTGCGTCCCCGGCTTGCCATGCAGCGGTGCAGTTACCTGATGACGGATAGGTTGCGGCATAGGATACGTCAGCACCATCGTTTTCCGCGCGGGGAATGTATTTGTAGTTCATCCAGATACTGTCGCGCTTGGCCGTTTCCAGTTGCTTACGCTGTTCGGCCGACATTTCCTTGAGACCGACAGCGGACATTTCCAGAATCGGGTGTCCGAAATGCGACACGCTTGCCAGGCACTTGTCGCCGTCGCGCTGCATCGGTGGAATATCGGCATAGACCTTGGCGACGCCGCTGTGGTCGCGGCCGCCGAGGATGGGTTCGGTCATGTTCTCCCACATCACGACGCAATAGGTGCCGTGCACGTCGCGGTCGACCTCGCCGTCGAACACCGAGGCCACGTCCACGCCCACGAGGTTATAACCGTGCCCAGCCAACCAGTCGACGTCTTCGCACGCCGACAGGTAAACGCTTATCAGTGGTTGGTCATCAAGGCGAAATGGCTTGGGCAGTAACCGGGCCGCAGCATCCGCATCGGTTAAAAATGTTACGGACAGGACCGTCACTTTTCCGTATCGCATTCCGCCCTGTTCCCATGGCCGCGGGTCGCGAAAATGGCTGATCATGGGCATGGTGTAAGGGTAGTCGTCTTCAAGTTTGTACATGTTTAGGCCTCTCGTTAGCGGTAACTTGTCGCCAATTTCTTTGCGCCTTGGGCGATCAATCCCAGTTCATCTTCCATTTCGAAAAATTGGCATCCTTGGCGTATCCATCTTTTGCCTGCCGCGGCGCTGCTAGCCGACGTACCGAAGGGCACTTTGTACTTGCGACATAGCTTGAGCACCTGCTTCATCGGCCGGACCACATCGGGATGGTCAAAGTTGCCGGGATGGCCCATGGAGATGGAGGTGTCGTACGGGCCGGTGTAGACCATGTCGACGCCGGGCGTCGAGATGATCTGTTCGGCGTTTTCATAGCCGCGACGGGTCTCGATGTGCACCACCAGTAGTGACGCGGCGTTGGCCTTTTTGAGCCATGCCGTCGCGTTGGCCGGCGGGGTGTAATCCACGTTACCGAAACACGGTGCACCGGCACGAGTACCGGTCGGCGGATACTTCATCATGTCCAGCAGCGTCAACAGGTCCTGTCGCGATTCGGTACATGGCAACTGGATGCCGACGATGCCACAATCAAGAAGTCGTTGAACCTCTGCGCGATCCAGTTGTGCTGTTTTGGCGATGACCGGCATGTTGTTGTCGCGGGCCGATTGTACGAAATCAGCAAGCTCAGGGCCCAGAAACATGGCGTGCTCGTTTTCAACATAAATAAAATCGTATCCTGCATTGCGGTAGAGTTTGACCAGTGACGGTCGCAGGTATTCGATCACCGATCCGCCCAGCAGCACGCCGCGGCCTTTGAGTCGCTGCTTGAATCGGCGTCCCAGTGCCGTTGGATCGTGATTGGCTCTGCTCGACTCGGTTGGTTTCTTGGCCATGAAGTTCCCCTAAAGAGTGAGAATATTGATTGATGGTCAAATATCAGTGATGCCCAGTGTTGC
>CAUZAW010000192.1:0-6365 GCA_963577735.1 Phycisphaerae bacterium
CCGAAAGCGGTTTAGCCAAGCCGATGGCGTAAGACAACTGAATCTCACAGATGTCAGCCAATCTTGCCGCCACAATATTCTTGGCGATGTATCGAGCCATGTAACTAGCCGAGCGGTCCACCTTGGTCGGATCCTTGCCCGAAAATGCGCCGCCTCCGTGGTGGCCGCGGCCGCCATAGGTGTCTACGATGATCTTGCGCCCGGTCAGTCCCGTATCCCCATGAGGGCCGCCGATTTCGAATTGACCCGTCGGGTTCACGTGGATCGTCACTAGCTTCGAGTCGTACAATCGCTTGGGCATGCACGGTTCGATGATGTGACGTATGACCTGTTTTTTCAGTTGATCCTGCCTCGCGTTACCGTTCCAGTAGGGCGTGTGCTGAGTTGACAGTACTACCGTCTGGATGCTGACCGGCTTGTTGCCTTCGTACTCGACTGTCACTTGGCTTTTGGCATCGGGTCTTAATCCCTTGATCAGGTTCCGCTGACGGACACTGGCGTGCCGTTCCATCAACCGATGTGATAGGTGAATCGGCAGCGGCATCATTTGGCTGGTCTCCCGGCAGGCAAACCCGAACATCAATCCTTGGTCACCCGCCCCATGCTTGTCAACACCCATGGCAATGTCCGCTGATTGGCTGTGCAAGGTTCGGATCACTGCGCAGCTATCGGCGTCAAATTTCATGGTCGGGTCGTTATAGCCGATCTTACGCAGCGTATGGCGGACGGTTTTCTCCACGCTATTGAGGGCATTTATCGCCCTCTGGTTGTGTACGGTTACCTCGCCGGCCACCACGACCAGGCCGGTTGTACAAAGCGTCTCACAGGCACAGCGTGCATAGGGATCAGCCGCCAGCAAGCTATCCAAGACCGCATCGGAAATCTGGTCAGAAACCTTATCGGGATGCCCTATCGATACGGATTCACTGGTAAACAGGTAGCGGCTACGGTTGCAATTTGCAGTCATATATCTATAAGTACTTGTTGAGTAAACAATTAAACAATTTATTCCAATAGTGAGGGGGCCGCCGAAGCGGTTTTTAACACCTTGTACCACGCAATAGGACTATCGGCAACTACCCGCCTGCACATTGGCAGGAGGCCGGGCTAACCATGATCAGGTCGCCGGCTTACCGTTTACCTGCCATCGTCGCATTAACGGGCTGATGGTCAGCCCCTGGACCACGATCGAAAACACCACCACGATGTATGTCATTACCAGAATCACCTGCCGGGTACTCTGGTAATCGTCACCCAGCCTCTGGCTCAACCCCAAGGCAAGGGCGACGGAGATACCGCCCCGCAGACCGCCCCAAGTCATGACCTTGACCGCGTGCGGCGTGAAATCTCGGATCGGCCGCAGGCACAGCACCCCTGCACCCACAGCCATAAAGCGGGCCAGCAACGTCATGGCTACCGCCGCTAGGCCCGCCAGCAGGTATTGGCCGGTAAGAGATAGTGCCAGCACCTCCAGGCCGATCAGCACAAACAGCACCGCGTTGAGAGTTTCGTCCACTAATTCCCAGAACATGTCTAGGTGCAGCCGCGTCTTGTCGGACATGGCAAAAGTGCGTCCATGGTTGCCGATCAACAGGCCGGCGACCACCATGGCAATTGGCCCTGACACATGCCACTGCAGAGCCAGGGCGTAGCCCCCCATGACCAGAGCCAGCGAGATCAGAATCTCCACCGGGTAGTTGTCCACACTACGCAGCATGCGGTAGGCAACAAAACCGATCGCAAAACCGAATATGCCCCCGCCCAATACCTCGCGTAGAAATTCAAGTCCCACCTGCCCGGCCGTGACCGGTCCGTGTCCATCACCCAACCCGGCGATATTCATCAGCACCAGAAAAACGACCACGCCCACACCGTCGTTGAACAGTGATTCGCCGGCAATCTTGGCCGTCAGGCTGCGCGGCGCCCCCAGTTTTTTCAAAAGGCCCAGCACTGCGATCGGGTCCGTCGGAGAGATCAACGCGCCGAACAGCAGGCAATGGATGAACTTGACCTCGAGGTCCATAAGACCCATCAGCAGCCAGGTCAAGGCCCCGACGACGAGCGTCGTGGCCACCACGCCCACGGTGGCCAGCACAGCGATGATCCGCTTCTGCTGCATCAGGTCGCCTAGGTCGATATGTAAAGCTCCGGCAAACAGTAGAAATCCCAGCATGCCATGCATCAACGCTTCGTTGAAATCCACGCTTTGTAGCAATAAATCCGCGTTCTGTCGGTATGCGCCGCCGGCAAGAATAATCAACAGCGATAGTGCCAGCGACAGCACCATCAACCCGACCGTTGTGGGTAGTCGGACGAAGCGATGGTTGACATAGCTCAGAAACGCTGCCAGTGTCAGTAATATCGCGGCGACCTCAAAAAATTCCATGGGTGGTTTTCCGTGCAGGAAGAGAAATCATCCGGTTATTTTAGCGAACGGACCAAGCGGATACCAAAGACGTCGATCTGTCTGCTCACAGGGATAACGTCACCGAGGCGTCCCTACACTAGCCGTTCTGGCCCGTCTCCGGGCACGAAAAGTCATTAAGCTGTGATTTGAGTGCAACCGCATCGAGCTATACAAATCTATCAGCGGTTGGTTTAGGCTCGCTCGCTTTGTGGTATCGTGATATATGCCACAACGATATAAAGCAATATTCATATGTAAAGTGGATCACCAGTCATGAGTAACACGCGTACCGAAAAAGATTCAATGGGTGACATGCAGGTCCCCGACTGGGCCCTGTGGGGTGCCAGTACGCAGCGAGCGGTGGAAAATTTTCCCGTTAGCGACCGTGGCATTTCCGTACAGGTGGTTCACGCGTTGGGTCTGCTCAAGTCTGCTTGCGCTCAGGCCAACAAAGACTTGGGCAATCTGCCCCCGGCATTGGCAGACGTGATCATCGAAGCCGCCGACGAGGTGGCCGACGGTATGCACGACCGGCACTTTGTCGTCGATGTCTATCAGACCGGTTCGGGGACCAGTTCGAACATGAATGCCAACGAGGTCATCGCCAACCTCGCTAACCAGAAGTTGGGTTTGGGAATAGGCGCCAAGGATCAGGCAGGAGCCGTCCATCCCAACGATCACGTCAATGCGGGCCAGTCGTCCAACGACACGTTTCCGACGGCGATGCACATCGCCGGGGCGCTGGCGATAAAAAACAATCTTCGTCCATCGCTTGGACGATTATCAAGTTGCCTCCAGCGTCGATCTGTTGAGTGGGATAATATCGTAAAAATCGGTCGCACCCATTTGATGGACGCGACCCCGATACGGGTGGGTCAGGTATTTTCAGGTTACGGGGCGCAGGCGAATTCTGCATGCGAATTAGCTGATGACGCACTAATATTGATGCTTTCTGGAATGCCGATTGGTGGTACTGCAGTCGGAACCGGTATCAACTCTCACCCGGAGTTTGCCAGCCGCGTTTGCAAGTGTCTCTCCGGGCGTTGCTCAAGCGATGGCAAGAGTTCCGAGTTTATTGAAGCGATCAATCACCCCGCCGCCCAAGCGGCCAAGGACAGTTTTGTTCAGGCGCACGCGTGTTTGAAGACCGTGGCCGTTTCGCTTAGCAAGATCGCCAATGACATCCGCTGGCTCGGGTCCGGCCCCCGCTGCGGCATTTTTGAATTGATTCTTCCCGCTACCCAGCCCGGTTCATCGATCATGCCCGGCAAGGTCAATCCTGTTATCTGCGAGTCGGTCATTCAGGTTGCCTGTCGGGTCATCGGTAATGACGCGACCGTTACCACCGCGGGGTTAGGCGGCGTCGGGTCACTTTTTGAACTTAACGTTGCCATGCCGGTCATGATCGATGCTTTTATGGAGTCGATCACCCTTTTGGCCAATGTCTGTGATATCTTCGTCGACAAGCTGCTCGTAGGCCTCGAGGTTAATGAGCAGCGATGCCGTGAGTTGATCGACCAGTCCCTGATGATGGTTACCTCGCTGGCCCCTGAACTGGGTTACGACAAAGCCGCCAAGCTTGCCAAGCAGGCCTTCGACGAAGGCAAGACCATTCGCCAACTTGTTTTGGATCTAGAACTACTTGATGAGAAAAAGATTGACACACTGCTCGATCCCGACTCCATGACGCGGCCCACCGGGGGTTAGTCTTCATCAAAATCGGTACCGTTACTTGGTTGCGTGCCCATCAACGTCATGCAATCACTGGGCACCGCTGCAAAAGGGTTGTGAGTTTTTTTCAATGCCATTGACTCACCACTATGACGTGATTGTAATTGGCGGTGGCCACGCCGGTGTAGAGGCGGTGTGGGCGGCTGCCAATCTTGGTGCCGCTGTGGCCTTGGTTACCATGGACCCGACCAAGATCGGCGCCATGAGTTGCAATCCCGCAATCGGTGGGTTGGCCAAGGGGCAGATTGTTCGTGAGATCGACGCTCTGGGCGGGTTGATGGGGCTGGCCGCTGATGCCACGGGCATTCAGTTTCGCATCCTCAACGCCTCAAAGGGTCCTGCCGTTCAGGGGCCACGCTGCCAGAGCGACAAATACAGGTATGCCGGTCATGTCCAAAGTCTTTTGGCCAAGCGCAAAAACATCGATGTCATAGCCGCTACCGTCGAAAACCTCATCGTTCAGGGCAGCCGCGTCACCGGCCTAGTCGCCAAAACGGCGGGCGAACAACTTGAGTTACACACACCAGCTATCGTTCTGACCACGGGTACCTTCATGCGTGGCCTGATGCATACCGGTGATCGCAAAACCAAGGGTGGTCGTGTCGGTGAGCAATCTGCCGTCAGCATCAGCGGCGCACTGCAAAAGTTAGGCTTTGAGCTGGGCCGGCTCAAGACAGGCACGCCGCCGAGGCTCGCCGCTGAAACCATCAACTTTGATGGCCTGGAAATACAGCCCGGTGACGATCAGCCGCAGCCGTTTAGTGACATGACCCAGCCCGATCAGTTTCCTGTGCTTGAGCAGCGACCTTGTTGGATCACCCATACCAACCCCATTATCCACGACCTCATCAAGGCCAACCTCGAACGCGCCCCGATGTACAACGGCCAGATTGATACCGCTGGGCCGCGCTACTGTCCCAGCATCGAGGACAAAGTTGTCCGCTTCGCCGACCGCACTGCACATCATATTTACCTCGAACCTGAATCGCTCGATTCCAACGAGATTTACTGCAACGGCATCAGCACCTCCCTACCGCAGGACGTGCAGCAGGTCATCGTCGCCAACCTGCCCGGCTGCAAAAGGGCGAAGGTTCTCCGTTACGGCTATGCCGTCGAGTACGACATGGTCTGGCCCCACCAGATCGACGCCACCTGTATGACCAAATCGATCGACGGCCTGTTTCTGGCCGGGCAGATCAACGGCACCAGCGGTTATGAAGAAGCAGCCGGACAAGGCCTGATGGCCGGGCTCAACGCGGCTCGCTACTGTCGTGGCCAATCACTGGTCACATTACGCCGCGACCAGGCCTACATTGGCGTGATGATGGATGACCTTGTGACCAAGACACCCCGCGAACCCTACCGGATGTTTACCAGCCGCGCCGAGCATCGCCTGTCCCTGCGCGGCGACAATGCGGATCATCGCCTCACACCTATGGGCCGTCAGTTTGGCTTGGTAGATGAGCGGCGTTGGTGCGTTTTTCAGGATCACCAGGCTGCGGTCGGTGCGCTGCGGCATTATTTTGAACACCACCGTGTTGACGACATGGCCATCATGGACTGGGTCCGCCGCCGGCCATTATCCACCGCCGACGTCATCGCTCGCCTGGACAGGGGCCGGTTGCCAGCCGCTGTCCGGGACCGGCGTGTCGTCACCCGCGTCATGGCTGATGTCCGGTACGCCGGCTATATCGCCCGCCAACAGCGTGATGTGGCCCGCCTGATCGACCAGGAGCAGATGCCCTTGCCCCGTCGCATGGACTTCAACGCCTTGGCTGGCTTACGCAATGAGGCCCGCTCCGTCCTGACCAAGTTTCAGCCTGCCACGCTTGGCCAGGCTGCGCGACTGGCGGGCATCACCCCCGCCGACGTTATGGTCCTCAACGTTGTCCTGCGCCGATAAACAGTCGTGTGCCAGGCGCTTTGTAGAGAGGTCATATGCCCAACTGGGGTCTTACGATAACGAGGAGTGCAGGCAATGTATCGTGACGTGTCCTAGACGCCTGGCACCGTCCTTGTTTTCGTGGAGTCTCACATGTCCGCTACTGCTGAACCGAGCAACTGCCTGGTCGTCATCTTCGGGGCCTCCGGCGACCTGACCAAACGCAAGCTTATCCCCTCCATCTATCATCTGTTCGTCCAGAAGCAGCTACCGAAAAAATTCGCCGTCTTGGGCGTCAGCAGAAGCGTAATGTCCGATGACCAGTATCGTGGCCGTCTCAAGGAT
>CAUZAW010000193.1:0-6357 GCA_963577735.1 Phycisphaerae bacterium
TTTTCGCGTGGATTGGCAGGGCCAATCGCTGGCGTATTGCACGGACGTGTCCAGATTCCCTCCGGAAACTTATCCGTTACTTGAGGATTTGGACGTGCTGGTCATTGACGCCTTGCGCTACCGCCACCATCCTACGCACCTGACGGTCGACCAGGCACTGGAGCAAATTGAACAGATTCGGCCCCGCCAATCATATTTCACGCACTTGAGTCACGAGGTCAGCCACGTTGAATTGTCGGCGAATCTGCCCAGCGGAGTGAACCTGCCCTACGACGGTATGAAAGTGTCGATTCATAATGGTGCGATCAAGATCTTGCAATAATTATGATGGTCGGTCGTAGTATGTTGTTGATCAATGAGGTCTGCCTTAGGCTGTGGCGATTACATCGGACCTATCGGAGAATGGTAAAATGCGATTCATCAAGACGAAAGATGGTTTTCCATTTAGTGGCGCAGTAACGTATCAAGGCAAGGTGCTTGAGACAGTGCTGACGGCTATCCCCGAGGGGAAAAGCGATCCGGTCATCGGTGGCGCTGCCGCAGAGATGCGTGAAATCTTTCGCCAATTGGATGAAATCCTTGTTGAAGCTGGACTCGATAAGACGAACATTTGCTCAGTTCGGCTATACCTGCAATACGTCAACCAGGACATTGGCGAAGTGAACGAGGTGTACAAGGCCTACTTCGGTTCCCATCCACCGAACCGGCGAGCCTATGGTGTGGACCTGCAACTGAACATGAGGGTTGAAGCTGCGTTTGTGGCGGAATTCCCTGGCGGTTGAGAACAATCGGGTTGACTGCACTACCCGTTGATCAATGTCCGCAGGGCGGTGCCGATATCCGTCTAGGGCATGAGGTGTTCTCCGACGAGGATGCGGTGGAGGCGTTAGATCTTTCGCCAACTGGACGAAACCCTCGTTGAAATCAGGTTCGATAAGACAAACATTTGCTCCGTCCGGATATACCTGCAATACGTCAACCAGGGTATTAGCGAAGTGAACGAACGCCCCATGAAAGTCATTTTCGTACCCAAGCCGATCAATGTCGATCTCTGGCAGGAAAACATCATCGCAACCGTCGGTCACAAGCACGAGCTTCGAATCTATGATCCGGCCCAATCGATCGAATCACAGTTATTCGATGTAGATGTTGTGGTCGACATGGGTGGAGCCGAGTTGCGACCATTGGTGGATGCCGCGAAACAAGCGAAACTGTGGCAACTCATTACCGTGGGCTACGATCACATCGACTTGGCGTATCTTCGGCAGGCCGGTATCGCTGTCAGTCACTGTCCGGGGTTGACCAGCAGTGTGAGCTTGGCCGAGGGGGCCATGATGTTCATGTTGATGATGGTCAAGCAATTCAATCAAACCCAGTTTGTTCTCACGAATGGTCAGATTCATCACCCCGTGGGTGAGGAGTTGGAAGGTCGGGTGCTCGGACTCATTGGGTTCGGAGCGAGCGGCCAGGCCTTGGCCCACCGGGCCAAGGGTTTTGGCATGCGACTCATGATCGTGAAACCTCGTGCCATGGATAGGGCACTGATTGATGCCTATGAACCGGTGTTTGTGGGTAAGCCGCACGACATGGATAGGATCTTTGCCGAAGCGGATTTCGTTTCTCTGCACTTGCCATTGACGCCGGAAACATGCGGCGTGGTGGACGCCCGTCGGATCGACCTGATGAAGCCGTCGGCCGGCTTTATCAATGTAGCCCGAGGCGATCTCGTGGATCAGGACGCGTTGTACGACGCGCTGCTCGAGGGCCGAATCGCAGGCATCGGCACCGACGTGCATGCCGGAGTACGACCGAACCTAGCTCACCCCGTGTATCAACATCCAAACTTCTATGCCTTGCCGCATGTGTTGGGTGTGACGACCGACATCATGAAGCGTCGCGCCGCCATCTGTGTTGAGAATGTGGACCGTCTGGCCCAGGGCCTGGAGCCCAATTACCGGATCGATCAATCTTGGACCATGGGACAATAGGACTTGGAGGCTCGAACTATTACAGGTTCCACCGTCCCACTACCTTACGGATCCTCACTAGTAAAACGAGCCGCCATTGGCATCGAAGCATTGACCGACGGAATAGTTGACATCGCTGGAGACGAGAAACGCGACCATACTTGGTCACATCTTCGGGCTGTTGAACGCGGCTCAGGGCGATCTTTTTCAGGGTTCGGTTTCGCGCCACATCGTAAGATTCGTTCGTGAACTCCGCGCCTCGGTGGTTGAGAACAATCGGGTTGACTGCCCTACCCGTTGATCAATGTCCGTAAGGCGGCGCCGATATCCGTCTGTGACATGAGGTGTTCGCCGACGAGGATGCGGTGGATGCCGGCCTGTTGCAGACGCTGGACATCTTGGTGGGTCTGGATACCTGATTCGCTGACGAGAATGTCTGTGTCTTGCACCATTTCTATCAGGCGAAGGGTGTGATTGAGGTCGGTGGTCATTGCCTTGAGGTCGCGGTTGTTGATTCCCAGAAGCGTGTGGCCGGGGTGAGGAAAACCGATGTGGGGACGGACCTTGAGCAGGTTCTCCACATCGTGGATTTCCACGAGGGTGGTCATCTTCAGTTCGGTGGCCAAGGTGAGCATGTCCAGCAACTGGGCCTCACCAAGGCACTCGGCGATGAGCAGCACGGCATCAGCGCCAGCAGCACGTGATTCGTACACCTGGTAGGTGTCAATGAGAAAGTCCTTGCGAAGTACGGCCAGCGGTACAGCTTGACGAATCTGTTGAATGTATTCGAGACGGCCCTGAAAATATTTCTCGTCGGTTAGACAACTGATGGCAGCCGCGCCGTTTTGGTGATAGGTGGTGGCAATGGCAACGGGATCGAAGTCTGGCCGGATCACCCCGGCCGAGGGGCTGGCCCGCTTGATTTCGGCGATCACACGCAGCGCGCCCTTGGGGCGGGTCACGTCGGCAAAAAAATTGCGGGCCGGGGGCGCGTCCTTGGCGCGGGATTTTATTTCCTCCACGCCGATCCTGCGTTTGTCCTGGGCAACCTGGAGGCGTTTGTCTTCGACGATGCGGTCAAGAATGTCGGCCATTGGTGCATTGTGATCTGTCGGCCAACAGATGCCAAGTGGCGTGATGCGTGCCCGCTATACTGGATAGCCCATGCCCGTGATAGGTTTGCTTTCGGATTCACACGGTCGCGCTGCGATTACCCGTCGGGCGGTGAAACTACTGGTCGATCAGGGTGCCGAGAAGTTGTTGCATCTGGGCGACGTGGGCAGTACGGCGGTGATCGATACGCTGGTACTGGATGGCCAAACCACGGGGCGGGCCAGCGAATCGCGGCTGGTGTTCGGTAATACCGATTTCGATCTCGATCAGATGGGCAGGTACGCGACAATGCTGGGTATTGGCGTGGATCACCCAGTTGGCACTTTGAACTGCGGCGGTCAGTGCATAGCGTTTACCCATGGCGACGACGAATCAGTGATGCGTAGCATGGTGCAGCAGCAGGTGGCGTATCTCTGCCACGGACATAGTCACGAGAAACGTGACGAACGCATTGACCAGACGCGCGTGATTAATCCCGGCGCTTTGTTTCGTGCGGCCCAGCACACAGTGGCCACCCTGGATACAGCCACGGACAAGGTCACTTTCTTTGGTGTTGACGGATCGTGATAGAATGCCGCCGGGGCAGATGATCAGGCGAGACAGTTCATGCAGATGTCAGACGAGATTTTCCAGAGAGTGCAGGTACGCTCTTACGAGCCGCGGGACCAGGCGACAGTCGCGAGGCTGTATACAGATGGGCTGCTGGCAGGCCAAATTGCGCCCAACGATACTGGCGCGGACATTGAGAATATCAACATCGCCTATTTCGATGACAAGGCCGCCCACTTCTGGATAGCTGAGCTTGAGGGCAAGGTGCTGGGTATGATAGGCGTGGCCCGCGACAGCGAGCACCTTGCCGAGATACGCCGGCTACGTGTGGACAAGCAGTTTCAGCAGAAGCCCATTGGTGCCAAACTGCTGGAGACGGCCCTGGCGCACTGTCACAAACACGGCCATCTCAAGGTCGTGTTTGACACCCGTGTGGATGCTGATTCGGGGCCCGACGCCGTTGTCGATCTGTTTGAGCGATTCGGTTTTCAGCACACCCGTACCCGGCCGGTCGCGGGCAAGGAGCTTTTGGAATTTTATCTGGACATTTACCGCTCTCCCAATCCGGAATCGGAAAGTGGGGCTGCGCCTCCGTCGCCATGACTGGTTTCGCTAAATCCGACGAGGCTGAACTGTTCCACGAAGGCGTCACACTGTTCAATGACGGCCAGTGGTTCGAGGCCCACGAAACGTGGGAAGATATCTGGCACATGGCCAGCGGATCGAAAAAATTGTTTTACCAAGGGCTGATCCAGTGTGCGGTGACACTCGAACATGCGAGGCGTGGTAACCCGCGCGGCGTCCGTAGTGTTTGGGCTACGTGCGTGCCCAAGTTCGATGGCCTCGATGAGGTGTACATGGGGATCAACATTCGCAACCTTTTATATACACTTGGCAAATTCATTGAACCGGTTCTGGAATTGCCGATTGCCCGTTTCGATCCGTCCGTCCTACGCGGGCAGACACTGCCGATCAATTGGCAGCAGGCACCTAGGATCGAGTTGGATTACGACCCTTTTTCTTCTTGACGGGGGTTCTTCAGCAAGTTTAGGCGAGGGCTACGGAGATTTGCTGTTTCATTTCAATGGCGGCCTGTTCGGTGGCCGCCTGCCAGGGACCGGGCGTTTTTTCATAGGCGTAAAGGACGGATCGGCTGGCGGTGACCAGGGCGCCGGTGCCATCTTTTTTGAAACAAGCGCGTACGTCGTCAGTTTGGCCGCCTTGGGTGCCGAAACCGGGCAGCAACAGCAGTTGCTGGGGCATCAGTTGTCGCAGGCGGGCCGCATCCTTGCTTTTGGTTGCGCCCACCACCGCGCCGATCAAGCTGTAACCACGACGGCCGACCAGTTGAGCTGGTGAGCCGATTTGCGCCACCATGGAGGCCATGGCATCGCAGACTTGCCGCCCATCGGCTAAGGTCAGGCTCTGAATGGCGTCGCCACCGGGATTACTGGTGCGCACCAGGGCGAAAAGCCCTTTGCCCGATGCCACGGCGGTTTGCACAAACGGGTCGAGGCCGTCGGCTCCCAGATAGGCGTTGACGGTCAGGGCGTCTGGGCCATTGGTTTGACCGAGGTCATCGAAAGGATCGTCAGCCAGGCAACCGGCGGCATAATGTTCACTGCTGATGCCGATGTCGCCCCGCTTGGCGTCACCGATGACGATCAGGCCCATGGCCCGGGCTTGATGGATCAAATCGTAATAGGCCTTGATGCCTGGCCAGCGGTAACGCTCGAAACAGGCGGACTGAAACTTGACACAAGGCACGTGTGGGGCGACGGCTTGCAGCACACCTTCCACGAACTGGCTGATGGCTTCTATGCGCAGTTGGGCATGTTTGGTGTTGGTGGTCTGCAATTCAGCGGGTAGGCGCTCGTAGACCGGGTCAATACCGACGCAGATGGCAGCACCCTTGGCATCGGCGGCGTCCAGTAGTCTGTCAGTGAAGTGGTCTATGGTGATGCCCTTGTTGTTGTGTGTCAGGTGCGACCTAAGTTGGGCCGCAGCATCCACAGAAACGAAATGCCGCCGATGACGGCCGTGAATATACCCAAAGGCATCAATCCCCACCTAAACGACCAGTGCAAGGCAATGCTGGCCATGTCGGCGCATATCATCAGCAAGGCACCAAAAATAGCTGAGCCGATCAACAATGGCCGATGTTGCGGTCCCAGCAGTAGGCGAGCCAAGTGTGGGCAAACGAGTCCGACAAAGGCGATTGGCCCGGCCAGCACCACCGCGCCGGCCGCCAACACGCTGGCGACGATAAATAGTACCGTGCGTAGCCGACCCATGTGTATGCCCATGCTTTCAGCCTCGGCATCGGAAAAGCTGGCCACATCCATGGCCCAGCCGTACCACAGCAGCACGCCCAAGCCAACGACGGTCACTAAGCCTACGGTGACCCACACTTGCGCAGCGAGTCCCTCAGCGAGATTGCCCATCATCCAATGGGCAATATTGGGACGCAGGCCTGCCGAACCGGGCACATAGTTGAGGAACATGATAATGGCGCCGTTGATGGTGCCAAGCACGACGCCGATCAAAAGCAGTCCCAGCGGGTCGATGATGCCACGTTTTCGACTGGCTAGGAAGACGATGGTCAAACTGGCGCCGGAGCCGATCAGTGCCCCGTAATAGGAGGGGCCGGGTGGTGCCTGCACAAGACTGGTAATCAACCACTGGGCCATGACCCCGACGCCGGCGCCGGTAGACAGGCCGAGAATAA
>CAUZAW010000194.1:0-6323 GCA_963577735.1 Phycisphaerae bacterium
CAATCGAATGTTAAAGATGTTTAAAAGCAACAAGAAGTAAACCTGATTTCTACAAGCCTTGCCACATGCATACCATTGCCCTGACCTCGGCTGACTACCTGAACCTGCTCTACCTGCTGGCGGCCGTGCTGTTCATTTACGGCCTAAAGATGCTCAGCAAAGTCAAGACGGCTGCTCGCGGCAACCTGATTTCCGCACTGGGCATGCTTCTGGCCTGCGCTGTCACGTTCGTGCACCTGCGCGGTGACACACTGGCCAGTCTCGTCTGGATCGTGATTGCGGTATTGATCGGATCGGTAACCGGTATGGTACTGGCCCTGAAGGTGCCGATGACCGGCATGCCACAGGTGGTTGCCCTGTTCAATGGCTTTGGCGGCATTGCGTCCCTGCTCGTGGCCAGCGGAGATTACGCATTGAAGCTTGGTGATCAGCGGCCGTTCGATTCACATTCGCTGGCGGCCACGGGCCTTGCCACACTGATCGGCGGCGTCACGTTCACCGGCAGCCTTGTCGCCTTCGGCAAACTCCAGGGCTTGAAGATCACACCCGGCAGGCCGATCCAGTTCCCGGGGCAGAAAATGCTCATCGCCCTCATGCTGCTGGCGTGCCTGGTCTTGACCGGATACCTCATCGCGCAGCCGGACTGCCACGTCGCAATGGTCGTCATCGTGGCCCTGTCTCTGGTGCTGGGCATCCTGCTGGTCATCGGTATCGGCGGCGCTGATATGCCCGTCGTCATTTCATTACTTAACAGTTATTCCGGTCTCGCTGCAGCCATGGCCGGCTTCGTACTGGGTAACCAGGCCCTTATCATCACCGGCGCGTTGGTGGGCGCATCGGGAATCATCTTGACCAACATCATGTGCAAGGCCATGAACCGCTCTCTGGCCAATGTCCTGTTCGGCGGCGTCGGCGTAGAATCGGCAACGCCTGGCTCGACGACCTCCGCCACGGGTACCGTGCGTGAGTTCACCGCCGAAGACGTGGCCATCCAACTAGAGGCTGCCGGCCTAGTCATCGTCGTCCCCGGCTACGGCATGGCCGTCGCCCAGGCCCAGCATGCCGTAGCCGACCTTGCCGACCTACTCAAAAATCACGGCATTGCAGTGAAGTATGCCATTCATCCCGTGGCCGGTCGCATGCCCGGCCACATGAATGTCCTGCTCGCAGAAGCGAACGTGCCCTACGAAGAATTGTGCGACCTGGAAACAATCAACCCCGAGTTCGAACAAGCCGGAGTCGCCCTGATCATCGGGGCTAATGACGTGACCAACCCGGCAGCCCGCTACGACAAGGACTCGCCCATTTACGGCATGCCCATCCTCGACGTCGACAAGGCGCGTAGCGTCGTCGTCATCAAGCGAAGCCTTAACCCTGGTTTTGCCGGTGTTGAAAATGAACTCTATTACCGCCCCAACTGTGGTATGCTCTTCGGCGACGGCAAGAAAATGGTCACCGAACTGGTCACCGAGCTGAAAGAATCCTGAATCGCTGCAACCAACAGCGTACCGTGGCCAGCCCTCACCATCCCCACGGCTTACCCGTCAATTCATCTGGCACGATCCCATTGGATTGCCACAGGTATTACACGGGCCGGCCTGAGGCATGGCGGACATTACCCCCTCGCTTGTCCCGGCGGCGAATACACTTTGCTTGCGCTTTGT
This sequence comes from Phycisphaerae bacterium, assembly GCA_963577735.1. Classification (GTDB taxonomy): domain Bacteria; phylum Planctomycetota; class Phycisphaerae; order Phycisphaerales; family Phycisphaeraceae; genus CAUZAW01. The sequence continues at coordinate 1,665 of CAUZAW010000194.1, forward strand.
CTTTTCACTACCGCACCCCTCGCAGGCAATCGGGGCGTCTGCCCGGCTCATTGGGCGTAGGACCTCGGTCACTGCTTCACATTCAACACATTCATATTCATACATTGGCATGGCGATTTCTACCTGTTATCCTCGCACACAGTTTCATCGAATTATAACCACCTTATGACAAGGCATAAACACCATGGCCAAGAGGAAAGTGACCACGAAACGCAAGGCCGGGACCACGCGTCGTAAACCCGCACCACGCAGTGCGTTTGACATCGATAAATTTGAAAATGTCCTCCAGATTGGCGGCATCCAGACAGCAATGCTCGAAAGCCCTACCGGTTCAGGCCAGTTACGCCGCGTCGCCCTGTTCAATACCGGCTCGCCCCTGCGTTTTACCGTTGCCCTTGACCGCGGCGGCGACATCGTAGATGCATCCTACGGCCAATACAGCCTCACCTACCTCTCGCCCACAGGCATCAAAGCACCCAGCCATGCTTACCATACCGGTCTAGAATGGCTATACGGCTGGGCCGGGGGACTTATGACCACCTGTGGTCCTGAATATAGCGGACACCCACGCGAAGAAGACGACAAACAGGTTGGCCTCCACGGACATCACTCCAACACACCCGCGGCTGTTGAAATGCTGGTTAATCCCGATCCACACCGCGGCCGTCACGAGATGCTCATCTCCATGATCATTCGCGACAGCCGCGTATTCGGCCCCCACCTTGAAGTACGAAGGACCTTCGTTTGCACCCTTGGCGTACCTGAAATCCGCCTCTTTGATGAAGTCACCAACCGGGGCAACGAGCGATGCGCTCACAGTTGGCTCTATCACATCAATCTCGGTTATCCGCTGCTCGACGAAGGGGCAAGACTGATCTTTCGCGGCAAGACTTTTTATGTACCCGTTCAGGCGGAAGGGCCGTCCGATGCCGAAATTAACCGGATCAAACGCGTCAGCGGAACCATCAAGGAGCACCTGGGCTTCGGTGAACGTTGTCTATTCACGGATGTCCCACCGGATCGCAACGGCAACGCTCACGTCGGCCTGATCAATCAGAAGTTGAAACTGGCTATCGAACTGGTGTATCCCACCGATGTGCTACCGCGATTCAACAATTGGCAGCATTTCGGGCCCCGCGGATCCTATGTCACCGGCATCGAGCCGTTTAGTGGTTCAATCCTGGGCAAACACAACGAGCAGCACCCGCTGGCCGAACAATACTTGTCTCCCGGGCAAACCAAGCGATACCAGTTGACCCTCAGATTACACAGCACGCCCAAGGCTTTAGCCGACCTTGCCAAGCACGACGGCAAACTTTTTACCTAGAAGCACAGACCAACGGCTATTTTTGAAAGTTGCCTTTATCCGGTGGAATGTCCCAGACCATGGGCAACAGATAGTTGGCGCCTCGGTAGCTAAAAACCTGGCCCGATATCCTAAATACCAGCCTGTTCCCCCGCGCCGCAACTTCACGCTCCATGCTTTCCAAGGCGCCACACGGCATAAGGACCATTGGCGGCTCCTGAGCCTGCTTGGCGTCAGCTTCGAACACAAACAACTTGTGATTGCCACTGGGGGCGCGAATCAACCGGCCTCGCCGCAGCGGAATGAATTCCCCTTCACGACGAAACCGCGGTCGCGACAGGCCCGGCGCGGCACCCAAGACCCGTGAATCGATGTTTATACTTTCAACTTGAACCGCACCCCCGGCAGGGCCAGCTTCCTCCACCGGCGGTGCCTGGTCCGGTGCGATAACCGGTCGTTCGCGACGCTGCTTGAGCACTTCTTTAAGAACGTCCTCTGCACTGGGAGTTTCAGCCGGCTTGGCCGACGAAGTTTCACTGGTGTCCGGTGCCGCTTGTTGCTGACCCGACGAATCTGCGCCCGGCGAATCGCCGCTAGCGGTCCCGCTCAACGCGGCCAACACGCCAACCACCGCCAGGCCAAGTACCCTCTGCCAGAAATGTCTGCGTTTCATATCTGTATCTCCATTTGCAGCATTGCCGTCTATCGATAGGCCCATCGATTATATCGGACGATTGCGATGCCGATCTCCCTTCGCCGGCCATGACCTAACCAACTGGTGCTTGTATATCACCCAACAAGGCAATTGCCGCCTCCGCCGCAGCGAGAAAACATTGCTCGGTCGACATCCTGGCAAACGACTCGTTGGGCTGTCCGTGCGGACCAGTCAAAGCCACTGCATCCGAATGCTTTAAATGCGGCTCAAGGCTCAACGGCCCGGACCAACCTCGCTTGAGTGCATCGACGAGAATCTCCCGAACTCGGCCTCCACCTTGCCCCACCGGCACATGCTGGCCTTGCCCATCGCTATCTTTCAGATGGATCGCGTCCGTTACATCGCGCAGCTTCAGCCAGTTGTCCCACACGTTGTCACCACTCTGGTGGTAATTGTCAAAATCGAAAATAAGCTTGAACGTCTGCCCATCACGCATCTCGTCGGCAATCAGCCGCACCTGATCACAACGATCGCCGAAAACATGCCTCTCGTTCTCGTGAACGAGAACCAGGCCCAATTGCTGGGCCCTGTCGTGCAGCCTGCGCAGCCGATCTAGCGACACCTGCTGCCACTGGGCCATCCCTGCTGCCTGCTCATTGAAATAGCTAAATATTCGCACCGCCTTGCAGCCCAACATGCCGCTTAATCGCCCTAAGTGGTCGAGCTTTTCCAAGTCGCCTTGAAAATCGGCAGTGATGTCAATCTTGCCAATTGGTGAGCCGAAATAAGCCACAGTTATCCCGGCCGCATCCAGCTTGTTTGCAACGACCTCCGCATGATCCAGTGGCAATTGTGTAATGTTGTACCCATCGATTTTGCGCATATCAATGCGCTTAATCCCCGCGCGGCACAAAGCCGCAATCTGCTCGTCACAGCTTTGGCTTGCTTCATCAGCAAACGCGCTTAGCAGCCACCTCTGGGCACAGTTGGGCAACGAAATCGAATGGTCCATGCGTCCAGCTTCACTGCGATGCGCCAGCATCAACCTGCTGGAGACTGGAAGGCAGTGCTCGTGCCACGTCCACGTGCCATTGCCTGATACCCGTGCTTTGCCAGCCGACAAAGGGCTTCCACTTGAGATGCACGGTCACCAATTCACCCTCACTGCCAACCACCGACGCAGCTTCCATGGCCGCTCTGCTAGGCGTGCACACTAAATCCACCTTCGCCGTCATGCCGCGGATGTACAGTTGGCGAACTTCGATCCGCGGCGCGCCCTCCACTTCGTCGACCGTCGCATGCTCGCCAATATGACTCACCACGGCAAAACAGTTGACAGCAGCGGTACCAGGCAAGGTTTTTACCGTAAACATTTCCTGCAGGAACCAGCTCTCGACAACCGCCTTGATGGCCTCGGCCTCAACTGCCAGAACATTGGTGTCGTTGGCATTGTGCGCCGCGACATCTCCGGCCAACGCCGGAATATTCACATAGGCCGCACAGCCCAATGAGTTCAGGACGGCACCGCATACCGCCATGGTCAACACGCGTGTGATTGTCATTGCCAAATCCCTTGAACTATAACCAACTACGGTTATTGTACCAAGAACTTCCCATCCGGCAGTCACGGCCTGCGGACACTGGAAACTCACCTCATACGGACCACATATTTGCAGGCGCAGGTCGGCAACGCCGGACCCGTTTAGACTACTATACCCACCCAACTTCATCAGGTTCTCTAACCAGCCTAATTGCACACACCACCGAAGGGGCAATCCGCCCCGTCTATACCCCTGTTGGTTATTCCAAGTCGCACGACGCCCCCCCTTTGGCGCGTACTGCCTGATCGTGGCATAGCTTGTTAAAATGTCGGCATGCCGTCACAACTTTTATCGCAATCGCCGCGCAGTGGCCCACTGGCCACCGCCATGACGAAGTCGCCAATCTGGTCGTACTTTTACGGCCGATCATGTGTTTGGGAACTGATACCTATGTCCTCGATCAATACGGCCACATTAAGCGGCAACAATATTATGATGATACCCGGTCATCTGTTGGGGACGACCGCAATAAGCGTGGTTTATGTCGGTCGTGGCACCCCATTGCTCAAGCCTCCCAACGTCCGTCCACTGCTCGACCAACTCAAGGCCGCGACCGAAAATTATGGCTGAAACACCACACCGGCTAACCAGGCAAAAGATCGGCAGGTGGTTCACAAGATTCACCCTGTCGACAGCATTGCTTCTGACTCCGCCTATGGCACTGCCCTGCCGGGGCCAACCCGACTCCGACATCGATAAAGTACCCTTGACCAGCCAACGTTGGCGCGAATACGCATATGGCCTGTCGATGCGCCTGCCCGCCAACGCCCGTATCCTCGAACGTGTCATGGACGATTCCGTCCCGTGGACACTCGGCGAAACCAACCGGTCAACCCAAGCTGTATTTCGCAACCTTGCTCAACGATTTACCCTTGACCGCATTCGCGCCGACATGAAGCACAACATACACGCAACCGGAGAATCGGTTCAGACGACTTATAATGCCCCGCGTCTACAAGAAATCTTCCGTGACCCCTGGGCTGAAAAGACCAACGAGCAGATGCTCGACACCATTGGCCCACGCCGCACCATCAGTTCAAAGGGCCAGGCAATATTGCTGTCCTATGCCGATGACGGCGCGTTACTGCGGGTCGTAG
>CAUZAW010000195.1:0-6313 GCA_963577735.1 Phycisphaerae bacterium
GGTCGAGGCCATGGGCCGGCGCAAAACGAAAGTTAACAGCTGGTATCTGGACATGAGCATGCTGCGCAGTTACTGGGGCAGTGATCGCGTTTATCATCACACTGCCCCGATCAACATGACCTACGCATTGCGTGAGGCGTTGTGCCTCGTGATAGAAGAAGGTTTGGATGTGAGGATCAGCCGCCATGCCAGAAACCATCAAGCACTGAGAGCCGGCCTCGCAGCGATGGGAATAAGCTACATACCGGCGTGTAGTTTGACCACGCTCAACGCCGTGACGATTCCCGAGGGCATTGACGATGCGGCCGTGCGCAAGCAACTGCTAGAGGCCTATGGGATTGAAATAGGCGGCGGACTTGGCCCGTTCAAAGGCAAGGCATGGCGAATTGGCCTCATGGGCGCAGCCAGCACACAGCGCAATGTCACCGTGTGCTTGGGGGCCCTGGAAACGATTTTAATGGATATGGGCGCCGCGATTGCCCCCGGAGTTGCACTCCATGCGGCTGGCGCAGTGTACCGTGACCAAGCGTTTACCGCGACGATTCGGTGATATTAGAGCGATAAGTGCGAATCTGCACATGGTCGTGGACATGCGAGCCGTTCTGCTGCAGTTTCTCATATACAAACGTGGATGTGGTTTCGGTCGTTTCGGTCTGCACGCCGGAATAGATGGTGACCTGCTCATCGTTGCGGTAGGTGTACCAGGGTAGTTTGCCGTCACCGTGCTGTGTTGCAGAAGTTGATAACTGACGTACCTGTGCCGACGCAAAGACCATCGAGCGCTGCCGACCTTCGATCGGCGGATAGCGCATGTGGTCGGCCATCGCAATACGCGTTGTGGTGGATTGACACCCGGCCAGGATCATGAGTAGACCCAGCCCGATCAGGCACAAAATTGTGCGTACAGTAAGAATCATTATTGGCACAAGGTGCGAATCGCGTGCCTGTCTGGCGCCCGAACCATGGTTCTGATCAGTGCAGAGCATAAACTACCTACTTGTCGGTACCTGTATCCTCCAATTACGCTCAGTTGGCTACATCTCGGCATGACGGTTGCGCCGGATGATGAATCTGGGCAACATACTTAAGGGGTTTATGGCCAAACTTGTGGCTCTGGGCCCACGGCTTGACAGTTCACAGAGGTAGCCGTAGATTGCTGTTCAATTGTTAAGTGGGATGGTCGCAGGGGTTATTTCTCGCATAAGTTATCACAAAATCGAAAGGTAGCGTTGACATGGACCAATCAATCCGCACTTACATCGCAGAGTTGCTTGGAACGTTTGCGCTCGTGTTCATCGGGACTGCTGTGGCGGTACTCAGCGGCTTTCCCGACGACCATGGACCGGTGAAGTGGCTGGAGATTTCGTTCGCTTTCGGTGGCACATTGATGGTGCTGGTTTGGGTGATCGGGCCCATCTCCGGATGTCACCTAAATCCGGCGGTGACGATACCCATGGCCCTGTCAGGTCGGTTCAAATGGTCGCAGGTGCCGGGCTACGTCATTGCCCAGGTTCTGGGCGGCATCGCTGCCAGTGCCGTGCTGCTCATGTTTATGTATGGTTTTGGGGAAAAGTACGAACCCATTCAATTGGCTGCCAATAGCAATCCACATGATTTGAACTGGGTCCGTCTGGTCGGTTGGGAATTGATCCTGACGGCGATGTTTGTATTTACAATCTTTGCGGCGACCCGTGATGAAGCACCGCCCGGATTCGCAGCCCTGGCCATTGGCGGATTTCTTTTTCTGGCCCACATGGTCGGCGCCCAGCTAGGCGATGCTTCCTTAAACCCTGCACGCAGCATTGGACCGGCGTTGCTTGAGCGTGGCGGGGCGTTGGGTGTCCTGTGGGTCTTTATCGTGGGCCCGATTGCCGGTGGCATCCTGGGTATGCTGTTTTATAAGCTAGTTTACAAGACCAAGTAGGTCGGTGACGCCCTATAACATTGTTCGTGCCGTCGGTGTAACCACGGTTGACGGCCACACGAATATCTGGTTTAATTCGCCGCTCGCGGTGGGTATCGTAAGTTTGGCGGAGTTAGATTCATGGCCAATTACATCGGTCCAAAAGTAAAACTTTCGCGTCGCGTGGGTGTGCCGATAGCCGACATACCCAAGCACACGGCCAAGCGGCAGCTCAATCCGCCGGGCATGCACGGGTTTCGTGGCCGCCGATTGCGGGATTATGGCATTCGCCTCAATGAAAAGCAGAAGCTGCGCTACCACTACAACGTGACGGAAAAGCAGTTTCGCCTTTACCTTGATAGGGCCTCCCGGGCCAAGGGTAACACCGGCGAAGTATTGCTGCGGTTGCTGGAGCAGAGGCTAGATAACGTGATCCGTCGGCTCGGCTGGGCCCGCACCATCTGGGCTGCCCGCCAGATCGTGGCACATGGCCATGTATTGCTTAGCGACCGCAAGACGGACCGGCCCAGTTGCCAAGTAGCCGTCGACAACAAGATCACACTCAAACCTCGAATTCACGATCTCGTGCGCGAGAATCTGGAGTCGCAACCCACGCACCAGGTGTCTTCGTGGCTCAGCTTCGACCCTTCCACGCTCACCGCCACGATCGTCAGTGTCCCCACGCCCGATCAGGTTCCGTTCGACGTCAACATGAACCTGATTATCGAGTTCTACCGATAGCGTTTGCTCGCACGAGAGTGGTATGCGGTGAACGTATTTGTGATCAATGTCCTCGTTTGATGTTGGGGGCTTTTGTTTACGTAGACTGGGGCTGTAGAATCCGCCTTGGATTTGTCAGGTTTGTAGCTAACCCGATCAGATCAGGAGCACGCGCATGGGCCTAATGGACGGCAAGCGAGGGATCGTTTTTGGCATTGCCAATGACCGTAGTTACGCGTGGTTTATCAGCAAGCAGTTGCACGAGGCGGGGGCACAGTGCCTCTTTACCCATTTGCCTGATGACAGGGGGAAGATGGAGCGACGCTGCCGTTCGGCAATTGAAGAACTGGGGATTAGCGATCCTTGGCTGCAACCATGTGATGCGAGCAAGGATGAAGATCTAGACACGATTTTCGACAATATCAATGCCGATTTCGGTAAGATTGATTTTGTCGTGCACTCTATTGCCTTTGCCGATCGTCAGTTCTTGCAGGTAGGCGGATTTCACAAGACGACGCGCCAAGCATGGTCCCAGGCACTGGATATCAGCGCATACACATTGCTGGCCATGGCTCAACGGGCGGCGCCGCTGATGACCGATGGCGGGTCAATTCTTGCAATGACCTACTACGGTGGCGAAAAAGTCATTCCCGGGTACAACGTCATGGGCATCGCCAAGGCGGCGTTGGAACATACCACCCGTTACCTTGCCGCAGAGCTTGGCGAGCAAAATATCCGCGTCAATACGATTTCCGGCGGCCCCTTGCGGACGTTGGCAGCCTCGGCCGTGGGCGGCATCGCCGAGATGTTTGAGCATCAAAAACGCAAAGCTTCCATGCGTCGCAATATCGCCGGCGAAGAGGTCGGCAATACGGCCATCTACCTGCTCAGTGATTTGTCCACCGGTGTGACCGGTGAAACAATACACGTCGATGCCGGCTTCAGCATCATCGGGCTCTGAATCAACGGGTCACGATACGCTGGCAACGGCGCCGCGTTTTATCCCAGGGGTGCGTCCGGCGTTACCGTTTTGCAACGCAATCTCTATGCGGCCAGTGCTGCCCCAGTAGGCAACTGGTTAGTTGCGATCGGCATCGTCAAAATATTAGTCCAGGTTCCGCGGTGATGGCCCAAAGTCTCCACTGCATACCATCAAGCAGTTGATGCACGCTGCGACAACATCAACTGTGGTTCGGGTCTCGACTTTTTCAGCCTGCAATGCTTTAGAACTGAGGTTGGCGATAAAACGACTTTACGGCACGATTCAAAATTGCTTGCGCTGCCTAGCCGTGGGGATATCCAGCTGTTTGCGGTATTTGGCAACGGTGCGCCTCGCGATATCGATGCCGATTTTTTTTAACTTTTCCACCAGTTGATCGTCACTGAGGGGCTTGTTCTTGTCCTCATCAGTAATGATCTGTTCGAGCTTGGCCTGGACAGCGGCCCAGCTCATTGCGTCACCCGATTCGGTTTCCGTGCCGCCGGAGAAGAACATCCGCAGTGGAAAAATACCGCGGGGCGTCTGGATGTATTTTTCATTGACGGCGCGGCTGACAGTAGCGACGTGAATGCCCAACTGGTCAGCCACTATGGTCATGGGAAGCGGGTGCAGTGCCTGGGGGCCCTGGTCGAAGAAGTCACGCTGTGCTTCAATGACCACATTAATAACACGTAGTAGCGTGTTCCTGCGTTGCTCGATGGCTTCGATCAGCCATTGGGCGGATTGCATGTTACTGCCTACGAACTGGCGCGTCTTGCTATCGATGGTTTTGTCTCGCTGCATTTTCTTATAGCGGCGACTGATCTGAAGGGATGGTATATATCCTCGGGTGAGCCGGGCTGTGTAGCGATCTTCGGCATCGTCATATTCGATGATTGCATCGGGTGTGATTCTGCCAGGTACGTCATCAATGAGGCTGCGGCCGGGGTGGGGATCGAATTGTCGCAGGTTATGTATGGCCTGCTTGATCTGATCGAGTGAAAGATCGCTGCTTTTGGCGATACTGGGCAGGCGATTGTGCTTGATGTCTTCCATGTATTTATCGACAAGCAGCCTCTCTCGGCTCAGGTCGGGCGCATCTTCCTGCTGAGCACGGGCATTGATCTGCAAAAGCAGGCACTCGCGCAGATTCTGCGCTCCTATGCCGGCTGGTTCACTGATCTTCTGCAGCAATTCAAGCGCATTGTTTAAATCGTCTGGATCGACGTCCATCGGTACTTGTTCACGTAGCATTTGGATGTCGGTGCGCAGATAGCCGTCTGCGTCGATAAACCCGATCAGATAGTTACCGGCTTGACGTAAATGCTGCGGACAATCGATCAGATGCCATTGCTCGATCAACTGATCTGGCAGACTCTGTTGCCGGGCGGCGGTGTTGGCCATGGCATCGAATTTGGCATCATGGTCACCATTGTTGCGACTGGGCCGATAGTTTTCGTCCGTTTCGTAGGTGTTGGCAGACCAAGCGTCGCCGTATTCTTCACTGATGTTGGAAAGCCGCTCAAAATCATCGCAGTGGTTGGGATCGTCTTTGTCATCGCGCACGACGAGGTCTCGCTCGCCTTCTTCGTTGTCACGTTGCTGCTGTTGTTGCTGCTCGGCGATTTGGCCATTGTCGGGCCCAGATTCGTGCAATTCGAGGGTCGGATTAGCCGATAATTCCTGCTCGATCCGTTCCTCCAGGGCCATGGACGACATCTGGAGAATCTCCATCGAGTGGATCATGCGCGGTGCCAGCTTCATTCGCTGGTCAAGACGCAGGTGTTGTCCGGTATCAATTCTCATGTGGCTGTCTATGTTCAACGGCCAAGGCCGGTTTTATCGGGCGCTCTGACGGGGCAAGTTATGCCATTTCTACCTGAGAATCGGTAATCTGAGCTCGGTAATTCATTGCATCTGATGACGCCCCTGTATGGCATCGGCCAGTACCGCCTTCGGGGCCGTTTCCAGGTGTGATCCGGTGGCGAGTCCTCGTGCCAGCCGTGACACCTTGATGCTGTCTTTGCTCAGTTGCTCGGCCAGATAAAGGGCGGTGCCGTCCCCTTCAATGGTCGGATTAGTGGCCACAATTACCTCTTTTACTTGTTCATCACGCACGCGATTGAGCAACCCGTTGATATTCAGTTCGCCAGGTCCGACCCCGTCCAGCGGCGCCAGTTTGCCCATCAGTACATGGTAGCGCCCGCGATACATGCCCGTGGTTTCGATCGTCAGCACGTCGCTAGGCTGTTCGACGACCAGGATTGTAGATGAATCACGCTGAGGATCATCGCAAATCGGGCAGGGGTCGGATTCGCTGAGGTTGTAGCACATGGAACAGTGACGGACATTTTCTTTCATATCGCGGATGGCGTCTGCCAAGGCGGTCGCCTCTTGGGTTGGTCGTTTGAGCAAGTGGAACGCCAGCCGCTCAGCCGATCGCTTGCCGATGCCCGGTAGCTGCTGAAACTGCTGTACCAGTCGATCAAATGTCGAGGATTGGCCGTTTGCTGCCATCATTAACATTATATCCACCTGTTAGGTCTACAAAGCTTGAATCTGCGGATTTATATCCTGTTGGCCGTACCTCCAGCACCGCTCTATGATGATCCCATGCAGGACGACGACCACATTTGCCTCTGCTTTCACGTCTCCAAGCGGAAGGTAGTCAACTATTGCAAGCGAGAACGACCTCCTGTGGTCAGCCTAGT
>CAUZAW010000196.1:0-6241 GCA_963577735.1 Phycisphaerae bacterium
CAGGCGTCGTTTTACGACGATACCATCACCTTGTGGCAGGACACGCTGAAGAAAAATCCCGATTCATGGTTGGGACAGAACAACCTCGGCAACAAGCTGAGAAAGGTGGGTGATGAATTAAAGTTGCACGGAAATGAGCTGGATGCTCGCCTCAAGTACGAACACGCCGTCATGCACTTGCGTGAGGCGACAAGGGTGGCGCCTAGGCTGGCTGCTGCGTACGCCAACATGGGCCTGGCATATGACGCCCTGGGGCGACGTGATGACGCTATTGTACAATTCTTCCATGCCATACAAATCGAGCCGGATTTTCACGAGGCGTATTTGGAACTGGGGATATTGCTTCATGCGCAAGGCCGACGTGAAACTGCTCTGGAAATGTTCCATAAAGCGGTGCAGATCAACCCGCGGTATGCAATGGCCTATTTTCAAATAGCTACAGATGCAGAGTTGCGTGGTGACTTGGACGAGGCCGAGGCGAACTATCGAAAGGCCATAGGGCATGATCACCAGTTTGAAGAAGCACATATCAATCTGGGGATTGTTTTAGGCCATCGGGGCCGGATCGATGAAGCAATCACATGTTTTCTTGAGGGGCTACGCATCGCACCTCACTCAGCTCGGGCGCACTACAACCTGGGCTACGGCTATCAATTGCAAGGCCGGGCCACCGCGGCGATCACTCATTTTCGTCGGGCTTTGGAATTGGATTCACAGGACTTGGCCTCGATAGTCAGCCTAGCCCGCCTGTTGGCCTGGCATCCCGATGCCGAGTTGCGAAGTCCAGATGAAGCGTTGCGATTGGCTCAGCGAGCAGACCAGTTGACGGGACACCAGGATCCCAGGGCCCTGGACGTTCTGGCTGCAGCACACGCGGCCATGGGTCGGTTCGAGCAGGCCGTTCACATGGCCGAGAAGGCTTTGTCATTAGCCCAGCAAGCCGAAGCGGACGCTCTTTCAAATCAGATTAGAGACCGATTGCAACTTTATCGCCAGAACAAGCCGTACCGTTTGCCCGTTGAAAACCAAGGTCATCAATGAGCCCAGCTACCCAGGCCGTGCGGTGGCACTGGCGTCAGCAGGGCAATTCCAGGGTGCTGTGGCCACCGCGAAGACCGCCCAGCACATTGCGGCTTTGAACGAAGTCCACGATCTGGCCCAGGCCATTGGAAAGCGCACAGAGCTTTATCATCAACACAAAGCTTATCGAGAGCCACCACCCTTGCCGAATGAAAATGAGCGATAGCACGGTCTTTTCCTGGTGCTAGTTGCCCGAGGTCGGCTTATCGGTTGCCGGGTTATTGCGGGCTTGGCCCAGTTTCTTTGCGGCGTAGGGTTTTAGGTAGTTGAAAATGACCTCAGCTTTTTTTTCAATTCCCGACCGTGTCATATGGCAGATATCGACAAACGTCTGGATTCCACCGGTCAAGTTCTCCGCCACGGGGATATAGCCCATCTCACGTTCGCTGCACAGTTGTCTCATGGCAGCGTTGTAAACATCAACCAAGTGGCAATATTCGGCGAAGGACGTGTGTTTGCGCTCCCAGAAGGTGCGGAGGTTGTGGTTGAAATAATCCAATTCGTCTGGAGTAATACCGTCTAATTGGGGGCGGACGAAACTACAGAACATGACATCGACGCCATGCTGTTGAGCCGTCTTATGGATTGTTTCGATGTTTTTCAGCGTGTTCCAATAAAGAAGGTTCAGCATCAAATCATTGCCGGGCTTGAAATACCGTCCAAACAGCCGGCTGAGAAATGCGGATTGCCGCAATAACTTCTGCCACAGGTGGGCTCTGAGCTCAAGCGTGTACAGGATCACATAACAGATGTCGTTCACGCCGTTGTATTCGAGGATCATGTCCGGCTCAAGCGCAAGGTACTCGTCCATTCGTCCAGCTTCCTGAATTGACTGAAAGCCGGATATGCCACAATTGACGACCTCGATTTGGTCAGTGTTGAAATGTTCGCGTAGTCTGCGTTGCAGGATCGCTGGGTAGGTGCTGTCGTTGGTCATGCCTTCAACCGTTGTCGATCCACCAATGCAGACGATCCGCAATAATCCCTGTGGCTTGGGGATGGCAATAGATGGTGTGCGGTAGCCGTGTTCGTTGAATGTGATTTCGAAACGTTGCCCATCGAGAGTGGTTTCTAGACGAGCATTCTTGCGGTACCGTTCTCGAGGCACCTCCCAGAGAGTCTTCGAACTGACCTCATTGAGGTGCGAATACCGACGAAGGTTGGCCTGAACATAGGGGTTGTGCTTGTCTATGAAGTTTAGTTGATATCGAGAAGTTCCTTCCATGACGAGCAGGGCAAGCAATGGCCAAATTAGCAGGTTGAACCCCAGCAGCAGCCGGCGAAAAACTCGGCGGCGACGCAAGTTGATCGGTCGTGGCGTGTCGCTGTTGGTGGTTGATATTTGTCCGGGCATGTCCTGCCTCACCGTGTCGCCCCCGGCCAGCCAGCAGTCCTTGATCATAATCGATGCCAAGCTTTAAGAACATGTGGGTTACATGACACAGGTTCCAGGACGTCAAAATTCTTGTATCGGACTACATCGTTGCCGATACTGTTTCAGATGTCGCCGCAAAAATTGCAGCTAAGACAAGTCTGGCCGTGGGGCGCGATTGTCCTTCTAACCTTGGCGGTCTACATACCGGCGATCCGGGGTGGGTTTGTCTGGGACGATGACCTTCACCTGGTCACCAATGTGGTATTTGAGGAAAACGGCCTCTATCGGGCCTGGTTTACAGCCGACCCGTTTGTCTATTACCCGATGGTGTGGACGTCGTACTGGATCGAGCATCAGTTCTGGGGGACGGATCCGGCAGGTTACCACGTGGTAAACGTGTTACTTCACGCCGTCAGTTCACTGTTGATCTGGAGAATTCTGCTTCGTCTGGGCATTCCTGCCCCCTGGCTGGTGGCGTTGATCTTTGCCTTGCATCCGGTCAACGTGGAATCCGTGGCGTGGATCACTCAACGCAAGAACACGCTTTGCATGCTGTTTTACCTGGGCGCATTGTGTTGCTACTTGCGTCACGAGGACGAGGGCAGATGGGGCCCGTACGTTTTTGCGGTGTTCTTCTTTCTCTTGTCCATGCTGAGCAAGGGTGCTTCGGTGGCCTTGCCGGCCGTGCTTCTTCTACTGGCATGGTGGCGTCGCGGCCACTGGGGCATAAATGATGCGTTACGGAGCATCCCTTTTGTCGCAGTTGCCGGGCTGATGAGTTTCTCTGAAGTATGGTTTCAGACGACACAGGTGATCGGCGAGGACGTGGTGCGCGATGAGTCATATGCCGCACATGTGGCGGGCGCCGGATGGGTGGTGTGGTTTTACATTTACAAAGCCCTGGTGCCAATCGACCTGAGCTTCGTCTATCCACGCTGGCGGATTGACCCCACCTATTGGCTGTCGTACGCGCCGGGCGTGATATTGATTTTAGTGTTGTCCGTACTCTGGCGTTTTCGCCGCAGTTGGGGCCGTGCGCCGTTTCACGCGTTGGGCTACTTCGTAGTGACCGTAGCGCCTGCGATGGGGTTCGTGTATTTCTTTTTTCTGAAATACTCTTTCGTGGCTGACCACTACCAGTATTTCTCGATCATAGCGGTGATAGCATTGCTCGTGGGGGCGGGCGCTTACCTTGCCGGTCGGTACGGCGGCATGGTGTCACGCCTCATGCGGGTGGCCGCTGTGTTGGCCGTCGTGCTGTGCGGGATATTGACCTGGCGACAGGCGTCGTTTTACGACGATACCATCACCTTGTGGCAGGACACGCTGAAGAAAAATCCCGATTCATGGTTGGGACATGGTTGCCTGGGTTCGGACTTGTTGGGCCGCCACGATGTGGAGGGAGCAGTTCCTCATCTTCGCTATGCTGTAAAACTGCGGCCGCAGTCGAAGATGGCGCAATCCAATCTGGGCGCGGCACTGTCGCGCCAGGGAAAACACATCGAGGCGATTGACCATTTGCGTGCGGCATTGGAGCTGAAGCCAGATCTGGCGATTGCTCATCACAACATGGGTCTAGCGTTTTTTCACTTGGGCAGGTTTGACGACGTGATCACCCATTGTCACAAGGCTATTATTGTGACGCCTGAATTTGACGATGCCCACAATCTTTTGGGGATAACACTGATGAAACAGGGCAGACACATGGAAGCGATCACTTGTTTTCGCAATACGCTTCGAATCAATGCCCAGCACAAGGCAGCGCGCCAAAATCTGAATGTTGCGCGTAGACGGTTGGGCCAATCCAAGAATGGTGTCCCATAATACGCGGCGGCTATCCCGCATGGGATGGTGTGCGGGTTGTTGACGCTAACTCCTGGTGAAATGACATGGCAGGTATCCGACGAAGTCAAATGGGCATGCTGTTGATCGCATCGCTGGCCACGGTACTGAACGCTGGTTGCGGTGACCTGAGGCCCTCCTCCCGAGGGCATGTGCTCGACCTTGAAGGTCGCCGTTTTGATCCCCTTGAGGCGACCCAATCAAAAGCGACAGTCTATCTTTTTACGCGTAGTGACTGTCCGATTTCCAATCGATACGCTCCCGAGATTCATCGCCTCCATGAACAATTTGCCCCAAAGGGCGTGGCATTTTACTTGGTTTATCCAGACCGGAATGAGCTGGCATCCACCGCGATTCAGCACATGAAGGAGTACGGTTACCAGTGTGGCGCGTTGCGCGATCCTGACCATGTACTTGTGAAGATGGTTGAAGCAGAGATCACACCGGAAGCAGCGGTGTTTATTTCCGGCGCATCCGGTAAGGAGTTGGTCTATCTCGGCCGCATTGACGACAGGTATGTTGATTTTGGTAAGTGGCGGGCGGCGGCGACCAAACATGATCTTCAGGACGTGCTTGAGGCAATACTCGATGGCCGACAGGTGCCCTACAACAGAACAAAGGCCGTTGGCTGTTTCATCCGGGATCTGCGTTAATGCGTTCGCCCAGTTTCATGATCTCTAGGTCCCTGCTGCTGCTTGCCGGCCTCACGGCTTGGCTGGTGCCTATCGGATGTACGGATGATGATATGCCCAGTGCCAATAATTCATCTATGGTGGTCCAGCCTACGTTCAACAAAGACATCGCGCCAATCATCTTCGAACATTGTGCGGCGTGTCATCGCCCGGGCGAATCGGCTCCTTTCAGTCTGCTGACGTACCGGGATGCAAGTAAGCGAGCCGAACAAATCGCGAAGGTAACCGCCGACCGTTACATGCCGCCATGGTTGCCGCGGCCGGAACATGGTCATTTTCGCGGTGTTCGACGGCTCAGCGACGAGCAGATCGATGCCATCGGGCGGTGGCAAACACAAGGCAGGCAGGAAGGGGATCCCGCTGATCTGCCGCCAGTACCCCAATGGCCGCAAGGTTGGCAACTCGGCCAACCCGACTTGATCGTCACCATGGACGAGCCGTACACATTGCCCGCGTCTGCACGGGATGTGTTTCGCACGTTTGTGATTCCCATACCCATCGAATCTGCGCGTTACGTCAAGGGGCTTGAACTGCGTCCGGGCAATCCCAGAATCGTACATCACGCGGTTGTGGAAATAGACCAAACCCCTTCTTCACGTTACTTGGACAAGCGGGACCCGCAGCCGGGTTTCGACGGCATGGCCGGCAGCGGTGAATCACAAAGTCCCCCCGGGTTCCTCGTTGGATGGCTGCCGGGAAAAACACCCAGGTTAGCGCCGCCGGGTATGGCCTGGCGCTTGGAAAAGAAAACCGACCTGATCGTATCATTGCACATGCTGCCCTCGGGCAAGCCGGAACAGATTCAGGTCTCCGCAGGCTTTTTCTTTACCGATGAACCGCCAACGCGCTTTCCATTTGTGTTTAAAATAGGCTCGGAAAGTATCGACATCTCGCCTGGACAGGACAACTACCGAATCAGCGACCACTATGTGCTGCCTGTGGACGTACAGGTCCTGAGTATTTACCCGCACGCCCACTACCTCGGCAAGCAGATGACCGGCTTGGCCACCCTGCCTGACGGCACAAAAAAACCACTCATTCAAATCGACGATTGGGATTTCAACTGGCAGGATCAATATTACTACCGCGAGCCCATATTTCTGCCCAAGGGTACGACGATCGCGATGCAATACCGCTACGACAATTCAGAGCGTAACCTGCGTAACCCAAGCAATCCACCGCATCGTGTCACCTATGGGCCTGGATCCAGTGATGAAATGGGTGATTTATGGTTACAGGTTCTGCCGCGAAC
>CAUZAW010000197.1:0-6238 GCA_963577735.1 Phycisphaerae bacterium
GATCGGCTTCGATCAGGGATCGCTCATTGCCCAGTTCCTCAATACCCGACAGGTCGCCACCCTGACCAATCGCCGAGACCACCAAATCGGCCTCAATCTCAAATTCCGTGTTCTCAACCGGTTGTGGGACGCCCTGCTTATCAACGACGCACTTGCTCATTCGAACCGCAGTCGCACGTCCATCTACATCTTTAACCAGACCAACGGGCATCACGCCATTTAATATAGTGACCCCCTCGGTGAGGGCGTCATCAATTTCTTCTGCCGCTGCCGTCATCTGCGACTGGTTAAACAAGGCCGTCAACGTGACCTGCGCGCCCTGTCGCATTGCGGCCATCGCTGAGTCGTGTGCGGTATATCCACCAATGACGGCCTCTGGGCGGTCCTGAGTGTTTAAATTCTTTATTCGTCCTAGCCGACGGGCTACAGAAACCACGTCAACAGAGGTGTCCCCACCACCGATACACACCACCCGTTCAGCGCTCACCTGCATTCGACCCGTGTTGAATGCTTCCAGAAATTTCACACCGGACACACAGTTTGCCGTGCCCTTCCAGCCGTCGACTGGCAGATCGCGGCCAGTCTGACAGCCAATGGCCCACAATACTGCATCAAACTCGGCCTCCAGTTCTTCGATGCCGATATCCTGCCCGACGCGAACACCTGTTCGAACATCGATCGCCTCCAGTTCCAGTATCCGATCTATCTCTCGGTCCAGTATATCTCGAGGCGTCCGGTACCCAGGGATACCGTAACGAAACATACCGCCCAGCCGGTCCTGCATCTCGAACACCGTTGAGGCGTGGCCGCGACGCCGCAGCTGATAGACTGCCGAAAGACCGGCGGGTCCACTACCCACAATCGCCACTCGCTTGCCCGACAGTTCCGGGGGTTCCTCAAACCGGTAACGCTGCTGGAATGCGGTGTCACCGATAAACTGTTCCACAGCATTGATGCCGACGAAGTCATCAACTTGGTTGCGATTGCAACCCGCCTCGCAGGGTGCCGAGCACACCCGACCCATCATGGCCGGAAAAGGGTTTGCTTCGGTTGAGCGACGAAAAGCATATTCCTGCCATTCAACACCTTCGGGCGGGGGTTCCATGCCGCGGACGATCTGCAGCCAGCCACGAACATCTTCTCCCGACGGACAACTACCTTGGCACGGGGGGGCGGTGAACATAGGTCGGACACTTGTGTGAATGATCGGCAGTGAAAATTTTCTTCTTTAGATCATCGTAAGTATGCGTCTCGCCGTCCGCATATTTTCGAAATGTCAGTGCTTGGATCTGTACGTCAGCATCTGCCATCATGGTTTTCTCTTGACTAACATCGCTCGCAGTTATTGGGCCGGTTCAAACACGAGCGCATCACCGATCAACTGGTGAACACCCACCACCATGTCCATACCCATGCCATATTCCGGCAATACTTTGCTGAACTGGCTCTTGCAGATTGCACAGATGGCCGCCATGTGCGTCACACCGTTTTCCTCGATAACCCGCTTTAGGGCACTCACACGAGGTAGGGCTCCCTTTATCCTGAGTTCGAGAAGATCATCGGTGAGCAACCCGCCGCCGCCGCCGCAACAAAATGTGTGTTCGTGAGTGGTCTCAGGTGCCATGTCAACAAAATGCGAGCAGGCCGACCTGATCAGTGCTCTGGGAATAGTGAACTGTCCTCCAGGCGTGTCGCCCATGCGCGAGCCTCGCGAAACATTGCACGAATCATGGAATGTCACCACCTTGTCATCATTCTGCGCCGGATCGAGCTTGAGTTGACCCTGTTGTAGTAGGTCATACGTCAGCTCACAGACATGTTGGGGAGCGGGATATGCCGGATCTAGAAAATCGAATGGTCCGATCAGCGTGTTCCAGAAACTGTAAGCAACACGCCAAGCGTGACCACATTCACCCACCACAATCCGTTTTACACCGAGATCGAGCGCGGCTTGACGAATACGTTCGGCGATCTTTTGCATGTTTTCGTAGTTGCCGATAAAAATACCAAAGTTTGCAGCTTCTGATGCATAAGAACTCAGGGTCCAGCTGATTCCTGCCTGATGAAAGACCTTGGCATAGCCAATAAGACCATACACATGGGGCTCGGCAAAAAAATCAGCAGACGGTATCACCAGCAGCACCTCCGCACCCGTCTGGTTCAACGGGAATTTGACGGGCACATTGATCTCTTCCTCGACTTCCTCTTCCAGGCCTTCGAGCGTATCGACAAGCGCGGGTTCCGGCAGCCCCAGGTTGTTCCCGATTTTGTGCACCTTGCCGATAATTTCGTTGGCATACTTCTGCCCCACACCGATCGAGGCCAGAATTTCGCGACCGGCCATCGTGATCTCTGCCGTATCAATACCGAATGGACAGTAAACCGCACAACGTCGACATTCGGAACATTGATGGTAGTAACGGTACCAGTCATCAATGACTTCCTCGGTCAACTCGACTGCGCCCACCAGCTTCGGAAAGTACTTGCCGGCAACTGTGAAATAGCGACGATAGACGCTGCGTAAAAGATCTTGCCGGGCGACGGGCATATTCTTGGGATCACCGGTCCCCAGGTAATAGTGGCACTTGTCCGTGCAGGCACCACACTTCACGCACGAATCAAGAAAAACCGGCAGTGCACGATACTTGCCGAGCAGTTCCTCCATTTTGTCAAGGGCGACCGTTTTCCAGTTGTCAACCAGCTCGCCGGGGAATCCCAATGGTTCCTGATGCTCGGCCTTGGCAACAAAGGGACTGCTGTGTGCCATGGCTGCCGGCTGTAATGGCGGGGTCTCGAGGGTCACCTTGACAACAGGGATGGAGAATTCGTGTTTCGCCATGAGCAAAAACTACCGTCGGGTTGACCGGTTGATTTCGTCTGCCCACGGCGCGCTGTGGCGTTTTTCCCGGGGCGTATCTTTCATCGTAAGGGTGGGACTAAAAAAAACACCTGGTGCATGGAGGAGCTTGCTGAACGGAAATATGACCATCAAAAAGATGACCAGTGTCAGGTGGATCAGCAACAAAGGCTCAGCCGGCAACGGCTGCCAGTCGAATGCCACCAGCCCGAGAGTAAACGCTTTAAGTGCGACGATGTCGGAATGAACGCCGTATTTAATGGCAAACCCCGAACCTGCGATGGCTCCCAGCAGTACCAGCATCAGGTGATCCGACGGCGCACTAATGTAGCGAACCCGATCGACCAGAAAACGACGGGCCGACAGCCCCAGCAAGCCAAACAGCATCACCCCACCCCCGTAGAGGCCTACCCATTGGATCAATTCGACCCACTGCCACACGGGTTCCGTGAAGTAGCGTAAATGGCGCAGCAGAGCAACCAGCAACCCGAAATGAAACAACCAGCCGAACAGCCAGGTCCACTTGCTTGCTTTGAAAAGGCTCTCGAACAACACGACCTCGCGAAACATCCGGGCGACAACACCGCCAGTCGTCGTTGGCGCCGGCGTGATTGGAATAACCAGTGGTGCCGGTGTCCTGCCGTAGCGGATAACTCGCAAAGCCACACCCACAACGAGACAGAGTGCTGCCACGAGAAACAGAAAGGCATAGACAGTGCCCAGAATCAAAACCAGCGCTCTCTATAAATTCGACCCGGCATCTGCCGTGTCCAACTAGTAGGCTGAACCGATCGTGACGCGCGTTAACATTTAGACGCAGCCGGTTGGCTTGGGCAGGCCCGCATACTTACAGGCCTGTTTGGCCGGGCCATAGGGGAACAGTTCATAGAGAAATTTACTGTTGCCTTTATCTTTGCCCAATCGTTTACCGATAGCTTTAGTCAGGACCCGCACTGCTGGAGCGATCTGATACTCCTCGTAGTAATCACGCACAAAATTGATGACTTCCCAGTGGTATTCACTGAGATCGCAATCATCCGCAGTCGCCATACGGTCGGCAACGTCAGCGTTCCAGTCACTCAAGTTAGCGAGATAGCCTTCCTCGTCTGTCTCGTAGGTTTTACCATTGACTTCAAATGCCAAATCGACTCTCCCTTTAATTAATCTACAACCAGCTCTGCACTTTATCGTTGGTTGCCGCAAGTTCCACAAATCCGTCGTAGCCAACGAGATTTATACCGCTGATCATCTTCTCGGATCCGATTCCGCGCGCCTTGAGATCCGGCTCCAGCGCGTAAATGGTGGAGGAGGCCATCGCGGCTTCGACCATCGACGTCACAGCTGTACCGGACATTGCCGCATACACTGCATCTTCTATCAGCAGGATATCGCTGCCTGATTTGGCCAGTCCCAGACAGGTCTGTAGACTGTGACTGTCGAATGGCGACTTGTTGACCGTGTGCAGCATCGTCATTGCTAGAAATTCAGAATCACATCCTGTTGTTCAAGCAGGTCTGATAACTGTGCTCGGCTGACCACCCGGATCGACGGTTTTTCCGCCCAGTCCTCTTCTTCATCTTCCCAAGTCAGATTCATCAGATCATTTAATTCTAGGCCTCTTTCGTCGAGCGATTCCTGCTCCACGTACAGCTTGGTGACCTCATAATCGCCCAATGCACCGTAGGTGGGCGCAACATTCTTCATGCCTGAATCGGCAGTGTCCTGGCCCTTATTGAGCTGGAACACGCCGTCACCAATAAACGCCATGCTCACGTCTTGATCGAAAGCGGCACCAATGAGCACCACTTCAAGACCTTCAAGCGGATAGATGGTCCCGTGGGGAGCGTGGCGATTGACGTACATGAATTTTTTCATAGCCTTGCCCGATTCGTCAGTCGCCGAAGACCAGCAGTCGATCTGCTTCAATGCCGGCCTCGATCAGCTGGCCCAGGCCTGATATGCGGAAACCCGGTGCGATATTGTCGCCATCTTTGCCGTTGCGTTTGGCTTCGTCTTTATCCAGGATACCACGGCGCTGGGCCGCGGCGACACAGACCACCAGATCGATGTCATGATCGTGCGCCAGTTCGCTCCACCGGTCTACGATATGACGATCATCCTGGGGCGGGGTCGTCATCCGCGTGCCATTGTAAACACCGTCGTGATAGAAAAACACTCGGAAAATTTCGTGGCCAGCATTGAGCGCTGCCCGAGTAAAGTGATACGCCGTATCAGCGGCCTGATGGGTGTACGGCCCCTCATTGACCATGACAGAGAATTTCATCTGACCTCCCTAGGAACCGGATATGGGTAGATGCATTGAGGCTCTGACGCAACCACGCCAGTGATCGATGTGATACTTCGTAAAAGGCAGGCCTGTCAGCTCAAAAAAGCGCGGCCAACCAATGCGATCGATCCAGTCGTTTATGCGCTCCCAGTCCCTGGCATCGTCCTTGTAGGTCTTGAGAATTCGCTTGACGATAGCCGTCGCTTCCGGCCAGCGGGGCGGATTATTCGGTATGCCAGAGGCGACGAGTTTTTGGAAACTTGGCTTGCTGCGTGCATTAGAATGATTACCGCCCACCCATATGGCGAGTTTTGTATGCTCGGGATCGTTAATCTGCATGGGTGGACACGGTGGATAGCAGGCACCGCAACAGATGCATTTTTTTCATCCACTTCCAGAGTTGGCTTACCGTTGACCTGATGGGACGAGAAGGAAAGGAGAAATTATAGGCCTATCAAGTGCAGCAGTCGATGCACAACATCCTGGGTTCTTCCGCTGCACTCGATAGGCAGCCAAAACCAACGTAGATCAGTTGGCGTTGAGACTAATGGGACCAGTACTCAGCTACTTTGCCAGTTCATGGCCTTATCTGTAACACCACTCTGTCCATCTTCATAACCGGCTTTATAGGCGTCGGTGACCCGCTGTTCCTCGCGCTGGGGATTACCCAAGTATCCACCGGCCCATCCTTGGATATAGTCCTTATCGATACCCAGTTTTTCGAGCTGGTCTATGGTCTCGTTGTACACGTTGTACACGTTGTAACTGTTGGGATGTTGGAGTTCTCGTGCATCAAGAAGGGCAAGCAAGCCCTTCTTGATAACACAATTCTGTCCGCTCAGGGCTTTACGGTGCTCAGGCCGAGGATCTCCCAGTCCTACATGCCACCGCGATACCACTTGATTTTGTGGGCGGGGTAACCGACTTTGAGTAGGTTCTTGATATTGTTTGGAGATTGACCACACCACATACTGTGCAGTGGTCAGTCCTCCGGCTCGAGTTCTTGCAGTATCTCAGTTCGACGGGCAGTAATACTGGCTGTCAAATAAGCACTTGCTTGCACGTGCTGCAACGCAGCTGTCAACTTGGCCAGC
>CAUZAW010000198.1:0-6230 GCA_963577735.1 Phycisphaerae bacterium
GGGTGAAATCGAGCAGGTCAATGTACCGCTGCTGCGGGCACTAGGCGAGTCGGGCAAAATTCCAGTGATAGCACCGATCGCCCGCGATGCATCAGGCGGCAAGCTCAACGTCAATGCCGACAGCGTCGCTGGGCAGGTCGCCGCCGACATCCAAGCCGAAAAACTGGTGCTCATCTCGGACATACACGGGATACGCACTAGCGAGAATGCAGACAACTTTGCCCACCACGTCACCAAGGCGCAGATAGAACAGCTTGTTGCCTCGAGTGTGATCAACGCGGGCATGTTGCCGAAAGTGCAGGCCAGTCTCATCGCTCTCGAGGCCGGCGTGGCCAAGACCCACATCATTGACGGCCGCATCCGTCACTCGTTGATGCTCGAGATTTACACGGAAAAAGGAATTGGCACAGAAATTGTACTTTAGTCGCGCGGCCTTGCGTAGCGGCTCACGGCTGGTGTTGTTTTGTTGTTATGGCAGGCGACCATCAGCAGCGGGTAAACAACATGAAAATGCAACATTTTATTAGTTTGACGGACACCACATGCCAGCAGTTGCAGTCGATCATGAAAATCTCGCTTGAGTTGCGTGACCAGCGTCAGGCGGGCCAACGCCACGAGCAGATATTGGCCGGCAAGTCGCTGGCGATGATTTTTGAAAAGGCATCGCTACGCACGCGGGTGAGCTTCGAACAGGCGATCATCGAGTTGGGCGGGCACGCCACGGTGCTGGGCGACGCCGAGGTCGGGCTGGGACGGCGCGAGTCGGCGGCGGACGTGGTGCGTGTGCTGACCGGCATGGTTCACGGCGTCATTGCCCGCGTCTTCGAGCATCAGAAGCTGATCGACTTGGCTAAGTATGGCTCGGTACCCGTAATCAATGCCCTCAGCGATCATTCGCACCCAGTCCAGGCGTTGGCCGACGCGATGACGTTGATGGACGAGTTCGGCAGGGACCTGACCGGCCGTACGCTGGCTTTCGTGGGTGACGGCAACAACGTGGCGCGAAGCCTAGCGACCCTGTGCGGCATGCTCAACATGAACTTTGTCCTGGCCTGCCCTCAAGGTTACGAACTAGCACCCGCATTCATCGACGATTTGTGCCGACAGGTACCCAGCCTGCAATATCGGCTTACGCATGATGCGACCGAAGCGGTACAACAGGCCGATGCGGTGTATACGGACACCTGGGCATCGATGGGCCAGGAAGCGCAACTAGATGATCGGCAAAAGATGTTCGCTGATTATCAGGTCAACGCTGCACTGCTGGAGAGTGCGCCGCCTCATGCCATTGTGCTGCACTGCCTGCCGGCCCACCGCGGCCAAGAAATAACCGACGAAGTGTTCGAGGGGGCACGAAGCCGAATATTCCCCCAGGCACATAACCGACTGCATACGCAAAAAGGATTGCTTGCGGTCCTGTACGGCCGCCACCAGTAGCATCAGCCCACGTATGGATGACCAATATAGTACTACCTTTTCCCAGATCGACACGTCATCGCTGCTGTTGCTTGTCGTCGGCGCCCATCTGCGGGCTGAGTTCGCCGATCGACCACTGGCTTATCGGCTGTGCAACGAAATTACCGATTGGCTCATACGCCACGAAGACGATATTCATACGCAGATCCTACCGGTCATGTGCTGTGACGTGTGGTACCTCAACCACGAACCGTTGCAGCACCGCCCCACGATCAGTATCGGCGGGCCAGGGGTCAATGCCCTGTCTGCTTATTACCACAACAACCTCAACGCAGCACTGGTGCGCGATGAAAAATTGATCATCCAGCTCGATCCCGAATTCATCGATCTACGCGTCAGTCTCTGGGGAATGGACCACGCATTGACCGCGTCGGCGCTCGACCTGTTCGAAACCAAGTATTTGGACAGCTATCTGCGCGCCGTCGTCACGCAGGTGGAACCTGATCACGACTGACTGACCTGTATGACGCCTCTTTCTTGACGTCCGGCGTGCTCTCCCACCCTCATATACCCCATCGACGGCGGGCATCTTCCATAGACACGTGCTTGGTCGCTTGGGTAGCGGATGCATAGTGAGCAATCGGATTATCGCCCATCCATCGCTCGTCGATCGGATCATCCGCCGGTTGAAAACGCGTGTCACAGCTTAAACGCCATCGATCGGTCGTATTGTTCAGTGAGGCATGCATGGTAAACATCCCGAACACGATAACGTCACCGGCCTTGAAGCGTGTCGTCTGCCACTGGCCCCCAAACTTGTCGACAATCTCAATCGGATCGGTGCTAAATGGCTGCTCCGGCCTGATAAGATCGCGATCCACATCCATCTGTCCGTATGTGTTGCGGACCCTCTCAAATCCCTCCAACTTGTGCGAGCCGACACACAACGCCAACGGCCCCTGTTGGATATCAATGTCCCCAAATGGAGTCCAGCAGGTATGCAACCGCTTTGACCCGCGCCCCATGTACACCATATCGAAGTGAGCACCGGTAAACTGGTTCGTGCCGGTACTACGCAGCCATTTGTAATCGAATGTAACTACGTCGCCGCCGAATAACCTGGCGAAGATCTCATATACCCGTGGGCTTTCCAGTACTGCCTTGACCTGCTCGCAGTGGGTGACAACCCGATTGCCCAGCAGGCGCGGATGTTTGGTACCCGGCTTGACACGTCCGGCCATCAGGTCGCCGTCCTGTTCCAGAGAACCTTGGCTTGCCATCTGTTCGAGGATCGATCGCCGAGCCTGCAATACCACATCCTGGTCGTGCAGTTGCCGAATCAACAGATAACCGTCGTCTGCCAACCGCTGCCGCAATGCTGGCAGATCATCGAGCAGACCGTTGCAGTCCCTTAGCGTGTCGGTAAGGTACTGGCCATTAAGTTCTATCTGCCGATCACAAAAGGGAACTTGCATATCCTGATTCCTAGGGACGTACATGGGGTGATGGTTATAATGCTATCATGAAATCAAGTGAATCATCGGGGGCAAGAGGCCATCCGATTACCCTTGACGTAATTATCCTGTGACGGATCATCTATGCCCCAGACCACCATAGTGCATGACAACGCAACTGACACTCAAACGATCGCCCGTCAGGCCGGGCTGGTATTGGATGTCGGTGGGCTGGTCGTGTTTCCCACGGAAACGGT
The DNA here is from genome assembly GCA_963577735.1 of Phycisphaerae bacterium. Classification (GTDB taxonomy): domain Bacteria; phylum Planctomycetota; class Phycisphaerae; order Phycisphaerales; family Phycisphaeraceae; genus CAUZAW01. The sequence continues at coordinate 3,128 of CAUZAW010000198.1, forward strand.
TTATGGGATCGGAGCGTCAGTGGCAAGCGATAAAGGCTACGCGCAACTACGCCGCTTCAAGGATCGCAACGAGGATGTGCCGTTTACCATCCATTTACCTGACCCCCTCGCCGCCGACCGCTATGTCGATACCACTTCGCCAAAATTACGCACGGTGATCCGCAAGATGTTTCCCGGACCGGTGACGTTAATCATCGAGGTGACCGACGAGGTCATCCAGTCCAAGCTCAAATCCCTGAACCTGCCAGCCGAGATAAGTAAACGACTGTATTTTAAAAACACGATCGGCCTGCGTTGCCCAGACCACCCACTGGCACAACCGATTCTGGCGGCTACGGCAGCGCCGGTAGTCGCCAGCAGCGCTAACCGTCGCAGCATGCCTCCACCTCACGATGCCGACGAGGCTGCAAACGCTGTCGGGGACAATGCCACCCTGCTGATCGACGGCGGACGATGCAAATACACCAAACCATCTACGATTGTGCGCCTTGCCTGCAAACCCAATGGTGAGCTGAAAGCAACTGTCGAACGAGATGGTGTCTATGATGAACGATTCGTGCACAAATTGATGCGTTGGACGATGCTGGTGGTCTGCAGCGGCAACACCTGCCGGTCGCCGATGGCCGAAATGATCGCCAAGCAAATACTGTCTGAACAACGAGGATTGGCAATCGACGAGTTAGAAATGGCTGGCCTGAGCGTGTTATCGGCCGGCGCGTTCACTGCAGGCGGTTCGTCCGCCAGTCCCGAAGCGATCGAGGCAATAGATAAAAACGGTATTGATCTTTCCGCCCATCGATCACAACCACTTTCGCCGCAACTGATCCACGAAGCGGATGTGATCTATTGCATGACTAAGGATCATTATCATGCAATCGTGTCCATGAGTCCTTTGGCTGCGGACAAGACCTCGATGCTCGACCCCCAAGGCGACATTGAGGATCCGTTCGGATCGAACGCAACGAGCTACCAGCATTGCGCCGAACTGATCCGCCAACATCTAGTGCAACGGCTTAAGGAACAGCAACCATGAAAATTGCCCTTGGATCAGATCACCGTGGACATGAAGTTCACGGTCACCTGGCACAGTGGTTGGCACAACAGGAATACGAAGTGGCGGAAATGGGCCCACAGGACAACCGACCCTGCGATTACCCCGATTCGTCATACTTGGTCGGCCGGGCTGTGGCCGACGGGGTTGCGTCTTTCGGAATTCTGGTCGACGGATCGGGCATCGGCATGTGCATTGCCGCCAACAAGGTCCGCGGCGTGCGAGCGGCACTGGTGCACGATGAGATCGGTGCTGAGATAAGTCGCCGCCACAGCGACGCCAACGTCCTTTGCCTGCCTGCGGACATGCTTGGCCAACGGATCATTGACCGGCTCGTACGAACCTGGTTGACCACCGAATTCGAAGGCGGCCGTCACGCTAGACGGGTGCGCAAGATCTGTGCCATCGAACAGGGCCTGGATCCACAAACCGTTGATGATTCGGCAGCCATGAGCGAATAGCTTGCCCGCCAGCAGCAAGTGGTTTATCGTATAATCATACGATCACGTCAATAACTTGGGCCGCTACTTGTCCTGCCTTTAAACGGATCCGTTGACATGGTTCAGCAAGATCAACCAGTACGCGTAGAAGCTATTGATTGGTTGGCGTCGCTGCCGTTCCTCCGCCTGTTCAGCACGTTTCGCATGGCGATCCATCCACCCAAGCTGTTGATGGCACTGCTACTGGTCATCGTGCTTTACCTGTTCGGCTGCGTTCTGGACCTGTGCTTCGGCAAGCAGGTGTACCGCGACGAGATCAGCCAGTACGCAGTGATGTCGTCGGACACGTTCGAGACTTGGCGTCAACAGCATCAGGCTGATTTCCCTAAAGAGATTTCGCTAGTGATATCACGCCTGCCGATATCCAACGACCAGACCCTGAAGGCGAATATACGAGCCAGCAGGACAACGGAGGCTGAAAAAATCGCCAGCGTCAAGCAGGCTGTAAATAAGTATTACGATTCCAAGCGTGAGCAGTTGATCAAGAAAGATATATCGGATGCCGAACAACGCAGCGGATTGGAGCGGTTGGAACAACGCCGACGAGAGTTGCTGGACGAAATAGGGGGTCTTGAGCGCCAAGGAATCTTCGCAGCCATGCTGGCGTTCAAGATGGACACGTTCGGCCAACTGGTACACGCTGCTTCATCTTTCAATTTCGGTTTCCAGGATTTAGTGAACGATCGACCAAACAGTGCCGGTACGGTGTGTGCAGCGTTGCGTAACCTACTGGCCACCTTGCCCTGTTGGCTGTATCACAACCACTTCTGGTTTCTGCTGTTTTGGTTTTTTCCCGGCATGGCCATCTGGACATTGCTCGGCGGCGCCATGTGCCGAATGACGGCCGTGGACGCGACCCGTCGGCAGCGGATACCCGCCACTCAGGCCATCGCCTACGCCGGCTCCAAGTGGATCTCTTTTTACGTCAGCCCGCTGATTCCGTTGACCCTCATCGCCCTGCTCTGGCTAGCCATGGCGATCGGTGGGTTGCTGTTGAAATTACCGGTTTTAGAGGTCATCGGGGCTATCTTGTTTTTCCTGGCACTGGCCGGCAGTCTGATCGTCGCGTTGATATTGATCGGACTAGTTGGCGCCAGCAACCTGCTCTACCCGGCCATCGCCGTAGAAGGCACCGATGCCTTCGATGCCATCAGCCGTGCATACAGTTACGTCTACAAGCGGCCGTGGCACCTGATTTTCTATTCGTTGGTCAGCCTCGTTTATGGCGCAGTCACCTACCTGTTCGTCGGGGTGGCCATCTATATGTGCCTAGCCGTCACCCACCATTTCGTGGGCACATGGGTCGGTCAGGCCCATTTTCAAGCCCTGATGCCACTGCCACAGTTGGGCAATCTCAGCTACGACGTGGACTGGTCGCGGTTGGGCGCCTCAGGCACCATTGCTGCGGCTTTGATCAAACTGTGGGCTTCACTCTTGATCGCCATACTGGGAGCGTACGCCGTCAGTTACTACTTCAGTGCTAACACATGGATTTATCTGCTGCTGCGTCACGCAGTAGACGACACGGGCTTCGATGACGTGCACCTGGATT
>CAUZAW010000199.1:0-6120 GCA_963577735.1 Phycisphaerae bacterium
TGCATGCCCGGCTCAACGCCCTGTTCGTATAAATAGGCAAATGGCCCTTCCGTCGGCAGCATTTCAATGGTCGTGGTCACCGGTTGGCCGATGCCCAAGGAGAGCATTTCTGTTTTGCGGTCTTTCCTCGGTTCCAGACGGAAAGTCAGCGGTTCTTGTTCTCCATCGCGCTCGACTGTCAGTTCTAGGATTTGTGATTTTTTCGAAAGCGCCGTTTCAACCGCCAGATCCATAAACACGCTGATAGGTTTGCCGTCAATGGCCGTGATTCGATCGCCTACTTCCATGCCGTAGTAATTCGGGTCGTTTTCGTGCCCCTCGGCGTACACTTGAGCGGCCGGCCGCGAGGGGATTACTTGGCCCGCGACGGCTGGGGGAAATTCCACGCCATTGAGAAAACAGGCGACGAAAAAGATCACGGCGAAGATCAGGTTCATGATCACGCCGGCACAGATCACGCATGCCCGGGCCCAGACCGGCTTGCGGCTGAAGGCGCGTGGGTCGTCCGATTGGGCGGCGGGGTTCATATCCTCTTGGCCCAGCATCTTGACGTAGCCACCCAGGGGTACCCAGTTGAGCCGATACTCAGTTTCGCTTAAGCCCAGAGCCTGTGACGCGGAGGCTATGGTGGCGGTGGAAAGTTCCTGTTGCTCGTCATCCTCGGCCTCGCTGGCTGGGGCCAATGACGTGTCGTCATTTGATTTGACGTAATCAATAATGCGATTGCGATACTCGCGTTGCGTGCTGCCGATGCGCAGGCCTAGACCCTTGCGCCAGCTTAGCAGAGCATGGCCAAAACCGATGGCAAACTGTTCGACCTTGATCCCTACCCACTTGGCAACGAGAAAATGGCCCATTTCGTGGACAAAGATGACGAACCCAAAGCCGACAATCAGGGCGATAAAAGCCGGTACGGAATCGAGATACTCAAGCAGGCTGTCCAATGGAGTTTTCGTTTCCTAGGCCACCGGCTGGGCCGTCCGGTCGTTTACAAACGACCGGGCCTGGCGGTCAGCGGCAAGTATAGCTTCCAAGCTGTCTGCTGGCTGGGCCTTGATGGCCCGGAGGGCTTCGGCCACCAATTGCACGATACGACCAAAACTGATCTGGTGTTCAAGAAACGCAGCCACAGAAGCTTCGTTGGCAGCATTGAGCACCGCGCCGGCCGTGCCGCCGGTCTTTACCACCTGGTAAGCCAGCCCCAAGGCTTCAAATTTATCGAAATCTGGCTCGTGGAAGTCCAATGTCTGTAGTTTCGACCAATCCATCGCCTCACTACAGCCGACGGTCCGGTCCGGATAAGTCAGGGCGTACTGGATTGGCGTCTTCATGTCTGGGGCCCCGAGTTGAGCGAGGATCGAATTATCCTCGAACTCCACGAAGCTGTGCACCACCGATTGGGGGTGAACAATGACGTCGATCCGATCACCTGGCAGGTCGAAAAGCCAGTGGGCCTCAACGATTTCCAGAGCCTTGTTCATCATGGTCGCTGAATCAACGGAGATCTTGGGCCCCATCTTCCATGTCGGGTGATTGAGTGCCTCTTCCACAGTGGCGTCGGCCATGGACAGCTTGTCGACGTTGCGAAATGGTCCGCCCGAGGCGGTCAGCACGACACGCTTGACGTCGTTGCGCTCGCCACGATGGCCGTGGAGGCACTGAAATATAGCAGAGTGCTCCGAGTCCACGGGAATCAATCGGGCGCCGTGTTTGCGCAGCATAGGACTGACAAAAGCCCCGGCGGCGACAAGGGTTTCCTTATTGGACAGGGCAATGGTCAGTCCTTTTTCGATGGCCGCGACCGTAGCCGGTAGGCCAGCGCTGCCGACTATGGCGGCACACACATCGGTGGCGTCCGTTTCCTCAACCAGTCGTTGGGCTGCGTCGGGACCGGCATGGACCGTCACACCGTTTAGCCCGTCGCTGACCGTTTGCCGCTGCGATTGGTCGGCGATGGCAACGGCGGCGACGCCAAATTCTTTAGCCTGCTCAATGAGCACGTCAGCCCGCTGGCCAGCGGCCAGGCCCACGACTTGAATCTGCGTCGAATTCGACTCATTCAAATGTCGGACGACATTGAGCGTGTTGACGCCGATGCTGCCGGTCGACCCGAGGATGATCAGGCGTCGCATGTGTGGCTTAGTCATTTGCATACGCAGTGCTAGCTCGGGATTCAAGAAGATTTCACCGCGTTGGTGTATCCTCGATTTGCTTGGGCTTTGGGCGCCACCGTCGTGATGCTGGGTTTCTTATCCTGACTTGAAGACGGGGCGGACGAACTGTCTTTTAGCTGTGGTTGTGGCTGTGGCTGTGGCAGTGGCTGTGGCTTGTCGCCTGTGGTCATTGCCAGTTTCTGCTGCGTGGCGGGTTGGTCACTGCTTTGATTTTCACGTTTGCGGCGAACTCGTCGACCACCGCGGCGTGACCGGCGTGTCTTGCTCTTTTTCACGGGTGGGTCTGTGTTCCCGTCACCAGCCGTTTTAACCGTAGTCGGGGCGGTGGCTTCTGGTGCACCGCTGGCGGTATTGTCACCGCCAGCAGTTTCGTCATGATGCTCGAACATCTTCGCCAAGTCGACGTTCTCCACCGCCTCGAACTGCGGGTTGCCGGTTTGGGCGGAGATATCAGTATCCACTGTACCGCCGCGAACGTCGTAGGCAGCCAGTTCGATATAGTCGACCGGTCTCTGGCCATTAACCCGCACCATGACCGGTTTGCCATACTGTTTTTCGATGTCTACGAGGCTGCTGCGTTTGCGGTTTAGCAACTGGAAGGCCACGTCAGGGCTGATTGTCAGATCAACATGGTCCACGTTGGTATCGTGCATGGCCGAGGCCAATCGGCGCATGACCTCAAGCACAACGGATTCAGTGCTCTTGACGGTGCCGTTGCCCTGGCACTGTGGGCAGTCGGTAAAGGTCGATTTGTGCAGCGATGGTCGCATGCGTTGGCGAGTCATTTCCAGGATGCCGAACGGGCTGATGGCGGCGATGCGGGTCCGTGCCCGGTCGTCTTTGAGGTTTTTCCGAAACTGCTGCTCAATGTCGTGACGGTGCTTAGCTTGGACCATATCGATCAAATCGTTGATGATCACGCCGCCTAGGTCGCGCAGCCGAAGTTGACGACAAATCTCATCGGCTGCTTCTAGGTTAGCCTTGTAGGCCGTGGTCTCGGCATCGCGGCTGTTGCGCATCTTGCCGCTATTGACATCGATCGTCACCACCGCTTCCGTGGAATCGATGACCAGAGAACCTCCGGAGGGTAGTTCAACGATGCGTTGATTGATACAGTCAATTTGCTTTTCAATGCCGAATCGGCTAAACAGGGGCACCGCCTCCTTGTACAAAAGCACTTTGGAAGCCGACCGCGGGTTGGCGATGCCGAGAAATCCCTTTGCCCGCTTGGCGGCTGCCGGATCGTCCACGATCACGCGCTCAATGTCAGACGTGTAAACGTCGCGGATGGTGCGGATCACCAGATCCGTTTCGGCATACAGTTCGCCCACGTCCGGGGTTTCCTCCTGCCGCTTGTCGATCACCGACCAGAGGCGGTGCAGGTATGCCAGGTCGCGTTTGAGTTCGGTCTTGGTCTGGCCGCTGCTGGCCGTGCGCACGATAAATCCGAAGCCCTTGGGCGGATCGAGTTGGGCAATAATTTTACGCATCTCCCGCCTTGCATCTTCGTCCTCAACCTTTCGTGATATGCCCAGTTGCTCCATGTCAGGCATCATCACCAGGAACCGGCCAGGAATAGACAGGTAACTGGTCAGCGTCGGACCCTTGGTGCCCACGCCTTCCTTGAGAATCTGCACAATAATCTCCTGGCCGCGACGCAGACAGTTTTGAATAGGCGGCCGATTGTGGCGTGGCGTCTTGTGGCCGACCCGCTCGCTGTCTTCACGTATTTGGCTGGGGAAATACTTTGGGTGCAGATCGGTGATATGCAAAAACCCATTACGTTCCAGTCCGAATTGAATAAACGCCGCCTGGATTGACGGCTCGATATTGACGATTCGGCCCTTGTAAATGTTGCCGACGTGCGATTCGGCGCTGGCTCTTTCCTGGTAAATCTCCTCAAGTTTGTTGTCTTCCGTAATCGCTATCCGGCACTCTTCGCCCGGAACGCAGTTGATTAACATTTCGCGTTTAGCCATATTTTCTTCTTTGCTATTCTGTTATTTACGGTTTCAGTATTTCACAGAGGCGTTGTCCACCACTTCGGGCGCTACTTTACGCGTTTCCTCTCTTAGGTAATTGAGTACCTCACGATCCGATTCCAGCGAGCCAGCCCGCCGCGCTACGCGGTGGCAATGGGCCAACGTCACCGATCGGATGATTTTCTTGACTTCCGGAATGGCTGGTGGGGTGATAGACAGACTCGAAAGGCCTAACCCCACAAGGAGCATGACAAACTCCGGTTCGCTGGCCATCTCGCCGCACAGGCCGACTTCGATGTTCATGCGGTTGGCCGTTCTCGCTACGTCATGGATCAGTTTGATCACCGCCGGGTGTGAGGACGAGTACAAACTGGCGATGCGCTCGTTGCCGCGATCTACTGCCAGCGTGTACTGAATCAGATCATTCGTACCGATGCTGAGAAAATCAGCCTCGGCGGCAAAAGTTTGTATCTGCAGGGCAGCCGAGGGCACCTCTACCATGATGCCCACGGGGATGTTCTTGGTGAACTCGATGCCTTCCTCGTCCAGGTCTTCCATGACGTCGTTGAGGATCATCTTCGCCTGACGTAGTTCAGTGATATTGCTGATCAGCGGAAACATCACCCGCATGGGCCCGGCCACCGAGGCCCGCAAAATCGCTCGTAATTGTGTCTTGAACAGCGGCAGGTTCTGAAGGCACAGCCGAATCGACCGGCAGCCGAGAAACGGGTTGCGCTCCATGTGTTCGAAATCGTTGTTGGAACTGGTATGGATCTTGTCAGCGCCTAGGTCGAGCGTGCGGATCGTCAGTTGCCGGCCGTCTAAATCGCCTATCGCCTCCATGTACGCCTCGTACTGCTGGTCTTCCGTGGGTTCGACATCCGATGCCAGGTACAGAAACTCTGTCCGATACAGCCCGATGCCTGTGGCGCCTTTTTCAATGGCCATCTTGATTTCGCTGGGAAACTCGATGTTAGCTTGGAGATTGACCTCGTGGCCGTCCTTGGTCACTGCGGGCAGCTTCGCCAGTTCGCCCAGGCTCGCTTCCATGTCCGCAATACGCTGCTCGTTAGCGCGGTACTCCATCAGTTGAGCTGCATCCGGGTCTACGATGACCCTGCCCCGGTGGCCGTCGATGATGACCGTGTCACCTGATGTGACATTGGCAGTGATGTCTTCTAACCCAACGATGGCCGGTATGCCCAGGGCGTGTGCGAGAATGGCGGTATGGCTGGTCGGCCCGCCCGAGTCGGTAGCGATGGCGCGGATATAGTTTTTGTCCAGGCTTGCCGTCTGGCTGGGTGTAAGGTCGTGGGCGATGACCACCGCTTCGTGTTTCAAGTGTCCCAGTTCTTCACGGGTATGCCCGATCAGGTGAGTGAGGATTCGTCTTTCCAGATCCCAGACGTCGCTGACACGCTCGCGGAAAACACGATTTTCCTGGCTTCGAAAGATCCCCGCCTGACGACGCATCACAACGAATACGGCGTACTCGGCCATGACCGATTCGTTGTCGATCAATTGCTTGATCTGGCTCAACAGTTGATTGTCGCCGAGCATGGTGATGTGGTAGTCAAAGATGGACGCCAACTTAGCACCCACGGCCGCGGTCGCTTGTTCTCTCAAACGCTCTATGTCGCGGATGCTTTCCTCGATGGCCTGGTCGAGACGCTGGTGTTCGTGACCAATCAGATTGCGCGGTACCGTACGCCGCGGCACTGGCACGTCTTCGGCGTCGATGACCACCGCGCGGCTGATTGCGACCCCTGGTGAAACCGGAATGCCGTTTTTAATGAACATACGCCTCTTGGCAGCCGATAGGCGGTGATCGCAAGTCAGCAGTACCCCGATCGCTGGGGCGCTGGCTGGCGGTCACCGACCGCCGACTACATCATAGGCCCGCAGCTTTGGCCAGCCTTTTGGCCATGTCGGTCTTTTCCCAGTTGAACTGCGCCCGGCCGAAG
>CAUZAW010000200.1:0-6118 GCA_963577735.1 Phycisphaerae bacterium
CGGTGAAAGTCGTACGCTTGCGACATGGACTGGGGATTGACGTGCCCGGTCCGCAAGGTCGTCTGTTCCATGGATAGCCAACGATACTCCTGTTCGCGCCGGCTCGATTCCAAGGTCAGTTCATTTTTGTGCCGGCGAAACCGGTCCATATTGGGCACCGATTTTCGAACTGCTTCAAAAAAATGCAGCGTGGTCTCACGCTCACTGGGCAGGTCCATCTTCAAAGCGAGCTTGTGGTTGATATAGAAGTCCGTACACAGGGCGCCGAAACTTGTTCCCATTATTCTTACCCTCTACCAGGCCAAGCGACTATCGTCTCTAAACCACTATCATTCTAGCACCTGTATGAACCTGCAGCGAACTACCTAGGCCGCTAGGCACCAGCGGTGAACCGTGAATTCAAGCCGCGCCGATTTTCAGCCCGTAAAGTTGATACGCCCGATATTTGGACTATCCTTGTGGCCCAAATCCCCGATAGCTCAATTGGTAGAGCGAGCGGCTGTTAACCGCTAGGTTGCTGGTTCGAGTCCAGCTCGGGGAGCTTTCCTCAAAACCACGAAACGACCGCTTGCATTGTCGCGGATCATTCATGGGCACAGCCTTCATCCGGAAATGGCCAGATCGGCTCCCGGGTTCGGCCAGTCATGGCGTACCCCACCGCGAGGCCAACTCCCTCTGGGGTGTTGGCTGCCAACACGGCGTGTAAGCTATGGTGAAGTTACACTTTAATTGATTAATGTCCTTGCCTTTACGTCACCATATCCACCTGTCATCACAGACACAGCGTCTGCGTTTCGCCATAACGGCGAAGTTGTGCTGGGTAATTATATTGTTGACAAATTTTACCGTGGCGGTTGGCAACACTACCCAAACCGCACCAATGCAGCTGCCTGGCCACGTTCATACCAATGTCACCGTTCGCCCGCCGCGGCATTATGCAGAACCGGTCTACCACGTACGCCGAGCAGAGCATACTCCAGTAATAGATGGCTACTTGGATGAGTGGGAGGGCGTGCCCGCCATTGTTCTGGATCAGAAGAAACATTGCCTGGGACAAATTCGATGGGAAGGACCGGAGGAACTGAGCGGCGCCATGCGGATCATGTGGGATGAGAAAGCGCTCTACTTCGCCCTAGATGTAACTGACGACATCTTACACCGAAATCCTAAGCCCTACTCGGTATGGGAAAACGACAGTTGTCAATTCGTCTTCGATACCCTACTCAATGGACCGCGTGGCTATATCGGACTGCGCGACTACAACCTATGCGTAAGCAAGCTGCCTGAAGGTCCGCGCATCATTCAGTACCGCACACGACCTGGCCAAGAGACCGAACATCGTTTCCCTGAGCACAACATCAGCTTTATGGAACGCCAAGGAGGCTACATATATGAATGGGCGATCCCTTGGAAGTATCTACCTCCCATTTCACCGTGGATACTGGGTCGGTGTGGCTTCTCATTCACTATTAGCGAACAGGACAACCATGGTTTCGAAGGCGCGCTGGGATGGACCAAGGGAATTCTCCTGGCCAAGGATCATGCAGCGTTGGGGCAACTGATCTTCGACGGCGCACCTGGAACCGCAGACGCCGTCCTGGAAATTCCAACCCAGCCCATGTCAGAGCAGACTGATTCGCTTAGTCCTTGGACAATCCAAAACGGCAGCAAAATTCCCAACACAGCAAGCATCGTGTTTCATTCCGTCCAGCAACGGACAGTCACCTCCACCATCAAGATCTTCGGACCTTTATCGAAGCAGGAACCAATAGCGATCGGGAGGATTGAACATGAGTTGAAGCCGGGAGAAGTTACCGCCTACACGTGGGATCTAACACAACTACTGTCAGGCATGTACGAGATCGAATTTGACAATGACTGGCAGGAACGATCGGAACTGTTCCCCCGTCGCTGGGCATACCAACAATTTGAGTCGCCACCTGCACCGGTCACTGACCCGCCTTGGGTGGAAGGTTTCCGCGTACGGTACAAGCTACGCGTCATCGGCGAACTGCGATCGGATGAGCATCGGACGATTATTGCACGAGTACCTACAGGTGGCTGGTTAAATCCGGATGCCAGTGACATCGTTGTAACCACTGCTACAGGTGAAAAAATTCCCGTATTCGTCCTGTCGCATGATCCCACCGGCGACACGATCATCCAGTTCTGGCGAAACGATCGTGATCTATGGTATTGGCTCTACGCCAGCAACCCCAATGCACCAAGCCGCAACGTTCAAATACTCGAAGACCTGACGCACATGAAACAGGCTGCTGCAGAAGCAGCAAGGTTAAAGATGCACCCCCAGATGGTTACTGGCAAGCTTGTAGGCAAGTTGCGTGATATTCAGGTCAAAATCAAGCACGCCAAGTCAACCATCTCTAATGCCGAAGGCGAACTGGCTGAATGGAGTAGGCGGTTACCGCAACTGCAAACCAAGGCACAGGATTTAGAGAAGATAATCGCCCCATTGCGCAAGAAGGCCAAACAGGCAACTGTGGACCATGCACTGTTTAAGGTGGCTGCCGATCAAGCTACCGTGCGTTTTAGAAAACTGAAACGTGATGCTGATTCAATGCATAACGCTATGGAAGCAGCAGCCCGCGTGTATAAGGAAGCACTAGATACCGGCTTGGACACTTCAGAGGCGCAACTTACCCTCAAAACAGCCAAAACTTTGAACTTGCAGGCCAAAGCGGAGGCCGAACTGGCCGACGCTGAAGCTCGCGCCACACGACTGGCTGCTGCGCCGACTAATGCAGCCAAACAAGAGACCGACCGTAAGCTAGCAGGGCCGGTTGGCGAATTGGATCGGATCCGAGCAGCCATCGCGGAAGGACGGCAGCGTATCCCGCAAGCCACTGGTCTCAAGAATAGTGCAGAGCAGACACTTTCGGAACTGACCCCCCTGTTGCTACCAGCGCAAGAGGCTGCGGATGCTGCCATGCGGATCGCGGATCCGTTAGTTGCAGACGCCAAGATCAAGGCAGCAGCGTATGAGAAGCTGGCACGACATGCCGATCGCGATCTATTAAAGGAAGGCGTTAGCGTCGAATATCGGGATTGGGTCGGCGAGGATCTGGACAACTGGCTGTCCGTGCTGCCCGGATTGATGGAGTCCAAGACAATTTTGGGCAGTGCCTTGGTAGGCCAGGTCGCACAGAACGTAAATCCTTTCCGCCGTGATGTGCCCCGGAACTTCGCAGCTTCCTACCGTGGTTACCTAAAGATAGACAACCCCGGCATCTATGGCTTTTTCCTTAATGGCGATGACGCTGCTTTTTTGTTCATCAATGGCTACAAGGTGTATGCCCGAACCGGAAGCAACCAGCCGATTGGTAACCGGATCAAGCTCTACTCAATTGGCAGTTACATTCAACTAGAAGCAGGTCTTCACCCGTTTGAAATACATCATGTGGTCGGCAACTCCCCCACCGCCTCGGGCAAACTGGTGTTCTATTGGCTAACACCCGGGGCTCAACGATGGACCTGGGTACCGCCCCGTGCATTTTCTCAGCCGCTACAGGCAGTTCCAATTTATGTAGAAGCGTATGACGGCACACAGGTAGCAACATTTGTCTATGGCATGGACGACACGCTATCGGCAGACGGTGTTACTCTTTACCTGACTTCGTTCGCCGCTGAAGGCGATGTCACAGCACCAGATCAGCTGATTTGGCTTTTCGACGATGGGTCAACCACACGTGGCCAGCACGTGGACCGCATCTTCTTTGAACCAGGACATTACGAAGTGTCACTAATATCTCACCCGAAACTTCCACCGTTTAAACGTCGCATTTCAGTATGGACTCCCCCCATCCCCACAGGCCCACATTCCTTGGCCAAGGCCGTCAAGATTCTTGACCAGATGGATCTGTCGAAACTGTCAGAAACGCAGCGCAACGACGCATACCACTTCCTACGCATCTGCGAACAACCTTCCCGCTGGCCAGTTCTCGAACAACTATGCAGGTATCTCCTGGCACAGGAGGACCTAGACGTAAGTTACAGGACCATGCTGTACGCTTCACTGATGGAAGCCATGGCCCAGCAGGGCAAAGCCACCGAGGGCTTGGCACTGCTAAACAAGGCGATTACACAAGCGGGGCAGGTTCGAACTCTAAGATATCTACTGATGCTGACCGCTGCGAATCTAAACCGTGACTCGATGCGGAACTTTGCAGAAGCGGAGCGGTTTTATGCGCAGATCATTGGAGAAGGCGCTCGTCTTATCCACCCGATGGTGCGACATGCCGCGTCTGCGTGGGGAGACATGTACCTGTATGCCGGTGACATGGCCAGAGCCGGCGAAGCTTATCGGTTAGCAATGACGCTCGGATCCATCGGTGCGTTTAGGGAACAGGGTAGCCCAGCCAAAAGAGGTGCCCTCCTCCGTGTCGCGGAGCAGCAACTACGCACGGGCAACGTTCGACAAACACGCCGGTTACTTCACCGTATCGAAGCTGAGTTTCCCGACCAAAAACTGGAAGGCCTGTACCGATTCCTACGAGGCGAGTCAGAGAGATACGCCGGTCGGTACGAACAAGCGATCGAACATTACCAAATCCTGATCCGGTTACGCCAATGGGCAGGATACCGCGCTGACGCTCTTTATGGCATTGCCGATAGCTATAACCGGATGGGCCTGTATAACCAGTCGCTTCAATGGCTGGATGAGCTGCACCAATCCTTTCCTCATTTCTTTGAACAACGCAACCTAGAAATGTATCGGTTGCCTCTTGGCCAGCGTGCCGCCCGCCTAGCTGAGCAGGGCCAAACGGCAGCTTTTTTTTCCCGCCTCGATGTGAACCTTGAGGCTGATCGCCCCTACGGCATGGGTGTCATGCCGGCCATGGGTTTTGGGTGGCAACGTGCGGCGTACGTACATTCGCATTCCAGCCCGGAAGCTAGATTCGCGGTCCAACACCTGAAAAATCTTCCGGCACAGGGTTCATTACGTGTGGAGATGTGGTACCGGGATCGCTCCAGCAAGGCTGGGGACACCGACCAGCGTCTCATCCGCGTGCGAGTGCGGTCTGCATCCGGCGAGGTGATGGACCGGTCTGACCAACGCCCACAGCGTACCTTTGGCCGCTGGCACAAGGCGGCTTTTAACCTGACCATGCCACCAACCGATACAGGTTCCGTCATCGTTGAGGTAAGAAACCTTGTAGGATTACTGGAGGTTGGAGGGCTAACTGTCCAGCATGTAAGCGACTGGGAAAATGATGCACTACATAATTTCATCGAAGGTGCAAATCCCCAGTGACCGGAACACACAAAGGCACCATGTTTTTCGTGTAATTTATTCTAGCTGGCAACACTATGCCCGACACCGCTCCTGCCGACACAGCATTGGTAGAGCGAGCGGCTGTTAACCGCTAGGTTGCTGGTTCGAGTCCAGCTCGGGGAGCTTTCCTCCAAACCACGAAACGACGCGACCAACCAGTTAACGCCGAACGTCGCGTGGAGGCTCCGGTAATCTGGCGAACGTTACTGTTACCTCTGGGCTGGAACCCCGACGAGCGGGACCTGTACGTCTGGTATTGGCTGGTTCTGTGAGGGGGGCCGGGCTACACCCGCATCAGTAGTTGGTATACGAGCCGTCCTCACGGTGCAAGTGCGGCGGCTCGGTCATCTGGGGTGGATGCGCTTGCGCGGCCTTGCAGTTGAACGTAACGCCGATTCCCGGCGCCGTCGGCACCGTGAGTGTGGTGCCATCAAGTTGAAATGCGCACTCGAACACGTCGGGCAACGTCACGGCCGGTGAGTACAGAACCTCCTGCGGCCCGGCGTTGTCGCACGCCAGGTCAAGGTGCAGCGAGGCGGCTGTGCAGATCGGCCCCAGCGGATTGTGAAGCAACAGCCGGATCAGATGCGTCTCGGCCATGGCGGCGATCTTTTTAGCCTCGGTCAGTCCGCCGCAGATGCACAGATCCGGTCGAACATAATCGACCAGTTCGTTCTCGATCACCTCGCGGAACTCCCATTTTCCGGCCCATTGCTCGCCGGCGGCAAGCGGCACGCGCGTATGCCGGCGGACGAGGTGATAGCCGCCGGGATGTTCGCTGCGCAGGGGATCCTCGACGACGTACAGACCCAGCGACTCAACCTG
>CAUZAW010000201.1:0-6088 GCA_963577735.1 Phycisphaerae bacterium
CGCGTTCAAGTTCCTGTACAACGTGATCCAGGAGCATTGCCGCATATCGCCGCAGGACCAGTTGCGTTTCAAGATCGCGCAACTGACAGTAGATACGGTCCGCCGTGCTCAATCACAGCGTGTCCAAGAGTTGCAACGGGGCTTGGCCCCGGCGTGACAACTTGCCATTACATCACTTTCATTTGA
Source organism: Phycisphaerae bacterium (assembly GCA_963577735.1). Taxonomy (GTDB): domain Bacteria; phylum Planctomycetota; class Phycisphaerae; order Phycisphaerales; family Phycisphaeraceae; genus CAUZAW01. The sequence goes on from CAUZAW010000201.1 coordinate 187, forward strand.
GGCCGGCCAGATCAAAAGTCGCCAGTACCGGGGCATGGTCAGATCCACCGAGCAAGAGGTCGTCGCTGACCACATGCGCCGAACCGGGCACGAGGCGACCGGCCAACGCCGGGTTGGCGAGCATGTAATCAACGGTAGTGCGGTAAGGCCGTCTCAGGTAGGTGATTCTATCTTGAGACTGGAGCCGAACGTGCAGATCGATCAGCGGCGCAACCGCTGCAGGTTGCTGGCCAGGAGCCAAAAGAGCTTGAAGTGTTTTCGAACCAGGTGTGTCGTTGAGGTCGCCAAGCAAAAGCATCCAGTGTTCGGGATGGCGCCGGCGGTCCCGGTCGATGATACGTCGCGCGGCGATGGCCTCGGCCAGACGCCAATGACGCGATTTGGTATCGGAACCGGAGTCGCGACGACTCTTGAAATGCGCGATGTAGAGATCCAGCACCTGGCTGGCTGTCAACTTAATGCGAATACGCAGCAGGTCGCGGGCGAATCGCCATGCTCGATTTTTGTGATCCATTTCAAGCGCCAGGTCAGTAAAGCGGTGACTGGTGAGGCTGACAATGGGCTGGCGGCTGATCAACCCAAGGTTACCGCCACGACCACTGTTGGCAGGCATGGCAGCCACGTATTGGTAGCCGCCGTCGGGCAACATCTCACGAACCATGGCCTTGAGGACTCCCTCGTTTTCCAGTTCCTCGAAGGCGACAATATCCGGATCAAGCTTGGCAATCAGCGACGCTATCAGCTTGATTTCCGCCCGCGGCTTGACAGGCGTGCCCTCGTCAAACGTGTAGGGGTCATCAAAAACGTCATACATGTTCTTGACGTTATAGGTCATGATCGTGACCCGCTCCGGCTGCGCGGCGCCTGCGCCGGCGACAAACATGGCCACCAAGACGGGGATCATCGTGCGTTGGAGTAGGCTGTCAGCTACGTCTGGTCTCCTTGATTTCATTGAACCATCGGCCCCAGATGGACAGGCTGAGCAAGGCAAAGAGTCTGTGCGTGTGATCTTCCCGACTACGGGCGTGTTCGTTAAATATTTTTTCAATGTAACGCCGCTGCAGCCCCATATCTTCAAGGCAATGATCGAACAAGTGATCGGCCAGTTGATCCTTGAGTTGGCGACGAAACCACAGGCCCACGGGCAAGGCAAACCCTTGCTTAGGACGATCCGTCACGGCCCGTGGCAACCATTGGCCAGCAATTTGTCGCAACAAGCCTTTGGTCCGGCCAGCGACCATCAGGCCCTGAGGGCCACAGCGTGCGGCTAGATCAACCAGTTCGCCATCGAGCAGCGGACAACGCAGTTCAAGGGCGATGGCCATCGATGCCCGGTCAGTCTTACGCAACAAGTCATGGCAAAGGTAATGCCGCCGATCCCAGTCCAACGCGGCGGTCACGGGGTCGGCGTCGCTGGTCCAGTTCGGCATGGCTTGAGTTGCATTGGGTAACGCCAAGCCCATTGCAAGAATCTGCTCATCGCTGAAAAGCTGCATAATACTACGGTACTGTTGCGAAGGCGATGAAAATCTAGCGGCATTGAGCAGGCGGCGAAGACGGGTGCCAACGTGGCGAGGCTTTGACGTATTGGGCCTGACAAAACCAGGCGGGATGATCCCTAGCCACCAGCCATGACGCTGAAGCAGTCGCATGGCGCGGTAGCGGTCATAGCCTGCAAATATCTCGTCGCCACCGTCACCGGTCAGGGCGACCTTGACGTGCTGGCGTGCGGCGCAACTCAACCAATAGGTGGGCAGCACTGAACTATCGGCCGTGGGCTGGCCCGTGTGGCGGACAAGGCGATCAAGGTCGGCCATGACGCTGCCCACAGGCTCGCACAGCAGTTGCGTATGGCGGCTTCCGATGTGCCCGACGACCTGCTGTGCGTAAAGCGATTCGTCATAGTCGAGTTGCGGCATGGCCACACTGAAGGTTTGTAGTGGCGGTGCGCCAAGAGCAGACAATTCATGCTGTGCCAGTGCGGCAACAAGTGACGAGTCGATACCACCGGAAAGAAAACAGCCCAGCGGGACATCGGCCTCAAGACGATTGCGAACGGCCCGCTTCAATGCCTGGGACAATTCATCACGACTGACCGGCTGCGAGCCGGGATCTGACCGGTCGGGCCGCAACGCATAAGACTTCACGCAACGGCGACCGGTGGCGTCCACGGTCATCCAATGCCCAGCCGGTAGCTGCTCAACACCCTCGACCAGGCTGTGGTCAAAACTGTAGCCCAGTTGCAGATAGGTCAGCAACACACCGGGGTTAATTTGGATTTCGTTGTCACCGCCACCGGCCAGAACGGCTGCTACGAGGCTGGCAAAAGTCAACTCTGCAGACGTCTGCCTTATGAACAACGGTTTTTTTCCAAAACGGTCTCGACAAAGAAACAACCGATGTTCCCCCTGATGCCAAATGGCAAAGGCGAAAAAACCGTCGAGGCGACCGGGCAGGTCAGTGCCCCATTGCCGGTATCCGTGCAGAAGCACTTCCGTATCGCTGTGATCGGATGTAAAACGATGGCCCAATGATTCAAGTTCCTTGCGTAATGGCCCGTGGTTGTAGATCATGCCGTTGAAAACGACACTGATTGGCTCGGTTCCCGGCATGGTTGCCTCGGACATGGGCTGTCCGCCGCCGGTCGGGTCAATAATGCTCAGCCGGGCATGGGCAAGGTGGCAGCGGTCAAACTGCTCGATGGCTTGATCATCGGGTCCGCGCAAGCGCAGGGGTTGGAGCATTGCCTGGGCACGGGACAGGTTGATAGGTGCGTCGTCAAAACGAACGATACCGGCAATGCCGCACATGCTGGCCAGTTTACAGGTGGTTCAACCAGCACGCGAGGTCGGCTCAGGTCAATGCCAGTCGCAGATGCAGTTCCTGCAACTGCCTGTCGTCCACGGACGAGGGAGCCTCGGTCATAAGATCAGCGCCGGCCTGTGTTTTAGGAAAAGCAATCACGTCGCGGATATTAGTCGTCCCGCACAGATGCATGATGATGCGATCCAGGCCCAGCGCGATGCCACCGTGTGGCGGGGCGCCGTACTGCAGCGCATCGAGTAGAAATCCGAATTTGCTGCGAGACTCGGCCTCGCTGATTCCCAGCAAGCTGAAGATACGCTGTTGCACATCCGGCTGATGAATACGGATCGAACCACCGCCAAGTTCAGAGCCATTGAGCACCAGGTCATAAGCCTTGCTTTTGATGCAGGCCGTATCGGATTCGAGCTTGTCGATATCTTCGTCGACGGGCGCGGTGAAGGGATGGTGCAGACTGTCCCATCTGTTTTCCTGCTCGTTCCAGGCCAACGCGGGAAAATCGACGATCCAGATCCATTTCCATGCGCTCGGATCGATCATGTCACGTTCAGTGGCAAGCTTGATACGTAGCTCACCGAGAACACGGTGGACCACCTTGCAACTGTCGGCACCGAACGCAATCAGGTCACCGGGCTTGGCGCCAACGCATTCAATCAGTTCAGGCTCGATTGAGCCAAGGAACTTAGCGATACCGGTTTCAAGCTTGCCCGAATCAGCAACCTTGGCCACGGCAAGGCCCTTGGCTCCAAATTGCTTGGACCAATCTGCAAGCCCATCGGTCTCTTTTCGCGTCATCTGCCCGCCGCCGGGCACACAGATGCACTTGACTACCCCCCCCGCTTCCAATGCTCCACGGAAGACGGCAAAATCAGTCCGCTGGGCCAGTTCGCCGATGTCAACCAGTTCCATGCCAAAACGCATGTCAGGCCGGTCAATGCCGAAGCGATTCATCGCCTCGTCGTAACTCATGCGTGCGATGGGCGGAACGTCAACGTCGAGCACTTCTTTCCAGATCAGGCGTACCAACCCCTCGCTGATCTCAAGCACGTCATCCACTTCGACAAAACTCATTTCCAGATCAAGCTGTGTAAACTCAGCCTGCCTGTCAGCGCGGGGATCTTCATCACGAAAGCAGCGAGCGATCTGCACATATCGCTCCATGCCGCTGACCATGAGAATCTGCTTGAAAAGTTGGGGGCTCTGCGGTAGGGCATAGAACTGTCCTTCCTGCAACCGGCTGGGCACGAGAAAATCGCGTGCGCCTTCGGGCGTGGACTTGCACAGGAATGGTGTTTCAATTTCATAGAACCCGTGCTCATCAAAGTAGTCACGCATGATCTTGGACACGCGGTGGCGAGTGCGCAGGATCTGCATCATGTACGGACGGCGCAGGTCGATATAGCGGTACTTCAGTCGCGTTTCCTCGGCAACCTTGCTGGCGTTATCCGGCATGAACGGCGGGGTCTGGGACTTATTGAGGATTTCCAGTACGGTGGCCTCTATTTCAACCTCGCCGGTAGGCAGTTTGTTGTTGGCCATGCCTTCTTCACGATGAACGCACTTGCCCTCGACACGAATCACATCCTCATTGCGCAGCAAATCAGCAAGGCCATGGGCCTGGGCATTTTCCGGATGAAAGACAATCTGCGTGATGCCTTCACGATCGCGCAGGTCAATAAATATCACCCCGCCATGGTCACGGTATGAATTGACCCAACCGGCAAGCGAAACAGCTTGGTCAACATGTTCGTTACGTAACTGGGCGCAGTGATGAGTTCGTTTAAACGAAGCCATGGGCCTGTCCTCTATACCAACGGAGCCTACCGCATAGCTACGCTATGGCTGGCGATGGCATACTAAAGAGCGGTCATGATATCAAAATCCAATCAGGTCGCCGCCGTCTCACCAATGCCATACAAGCGAGCGGCATTGTCGTAAAGAATACGGCGGGCCAGATCGAGCGCCTTGTCCTGAGTCCAGTTATCTCGCTGGATAAGACGAGACAACGCTGCGGCGATAGCCTCGACATGGACCACCCACATACCATAGAACGTCTCGGGATAGTGAGCGTCCGCTCCAACAGTCAACCGGTCGCCCGATACATTGGCCAGCAGGTGCTCGTACGCATCGACCGAGGCCGGAAAATCACGAACGGCGACCCAGCTCAGGTCAATCTCCACGTTGGGACATCTCTGTGCAAGAGTGGCGGCATCGCGGTAATGTGGAAAACCGTCATGAATGACAATAAAAGTGGTTTCCGGACAATCAACGATGACCGGCTCCAGGTCGATGGGGTTATGCCCCGGCCCATCAAATCCATTGTGAATACCTAGGGGGAGCCCTACCCTGCCAGCTTGCTGGGCAACGACGCCAAACATCAGGCTGTGCCAGTCACGCTTGTCATCACCTTCAAACTTACACTTGAACAGTTCAGGCCCCCGGCTAACGGATACCGGCGGGTCATCAAAATGGCGGTATCCGGTCATGCCCGTCTTGAAGGCGACGGCCGGCGTCTGGGCAAAGGAATCGAAGCAATGGCCAACCAGCTCGAGGTAGCCGTCAAAACTATCGAGACTGCAACCGTATCGCTCGGCCAGACGATAGAACGTTTCGTCGGTCTTCTCTCCGGTGTGGGGACGGTTTCGCATGAACAGGTCAATGTTCAGGGTGCAGACAAAAAGACGCTCCTCGATGAGCCGATCCTCAGACTTGAGGGTAGGCAACCAGGTATCGTAATAGCCGGTCGAGGTGTTGATCTTGACGACCTTTTTGACATTTACTTTATTGCAAAGCTCGTCGAACCATTGCCAGGGGCCATTGCTGTACTTTTGAACAATGAGATCGTCGAGCGATTGCCAGTCGTTAAGATTCAATTGATCAATGTCGTAGTCGTAAAGGTCTCGAAAGGGAATGGTCAGGTTGGCGCGGTAGACGGACGGTTCCTCACTCTTGATTCGCGGAAGACTATCGATAGCCAACTGCCTTTTCTCGATCGTGTCCAACGGCACCGGTTCCCAAAATATGGGGTTGCGTAGTACGTCAGGCATCCAGAAACAGACGTAGGGCGCCAGCAACAACG
>CAUZAW010000202.1:0-6077 GCA_963577735.1 Phycisphaerae bacterium
CAGTTCATCAAATGTCACCGTAGGCTGCCAATTCAGCTTGTCACGAGCTTTGGAAGCGTCTCCCCGCAGCATATCGACTTCCACTGGCCGCATGTATCGTTCATCGATATGAACAAAATCGCTGTAGTCGAGGTCTGCGTGTGCAAAGGCGCGTTGGCAGAATTCACTGACAGAACGCGTGACGCCGGTGGCGATGACATAATCATCCGGTTCATCTTGCTGGAGCATTCGCCACATCGCCTCGACGTAGTCACCGGCAAATCCCCAGTCACGCTTGGAATCAAGGTTGCCAAGGTAGAGTTTGTTCTGCAGACCGCACTTGATGCGTCCTACGGCGCGGGTGATCTTGCGGGTGACAAAAGTCTCGCCGCGTCGAGGACTTTCGTGATTGAACAATATTCCGGCTGAGGCGTGCAGATCGTAACTCTGTCGGTAGTTGACGGTAATCCAATGTGCGTAGCACTTGGCCACGCCGTATGGCGAACGGGGAAAGAACTGTGTTGTCTCTGTTTGCGGTGTTTCGACGACCTGGCCGAACATCTCGGAACTGGATGCCTGGTAAAACTTGACCTGGCGGCCCTCCTGCTGTTGATAGGCTCGGACTGCTTCGAGCAACTTCAGCGTGCCGACGCCAGTGGCGTCGGCCGTGTATACCGGCTGTTCAAAGCTGACCTTGACGTGGCTTTGGGCGCCGAGGTTGTAGACCTCGGTCGGGGCGATGTCGCGCACCAATTTGGCTAGGGCGTTGCCGTCGGTCAGATCCCCATAATGCAGATGCAGGCGGATCTGCTTGTCGTGGGGGTCCTTGTAGACGTGGTCAATGCGCATGGTGTTAAAATTGCTCGAGCGACGGATTAAGCCGTAGACCTCATAGCCTTTATCAAGTAGCAATTCCGTCAGGTACGAGCCGTCCTGTCCGGTAATACCGGTGATCATTGCGCGTGGTGATGGGCTGGCTGCCATGGTTCGATCTCAGCAGTTCTGCTTGTATTATATCGGTCGGTTACGTAAATAAAACACTTAACCGGACCGTGCGTCTGAGTATATGTAAATAGGAGCATGTGCAAACATGGGAAAGCGGAAAAAGTTCAATAAAGTCAATTCGTCTTCATTAGAAGCCGGCGGTATTAGGGTTGGTCGTGTTGCGCCGGCCTTTTCACTTATAAACCAGCACGGCAAAACGCGTCGGTTATCTGACTATCGCGGCAAATGGGTGGTGCTCTATTTTTATCCCAAGGACAATACCTCGGGTTGTTCCAGCCAAGCGTGCCAGTTCAGCGATGGATTGGCTCGTTTCAAGCGCAACGGGGCGGTGGTGGTTGGTGTCAGTCCTGACGGGCAGGTTTCCCACCAAAGCTTTGCCGGTAAGTTCAATCTGCGTTTTGATCTTCTAGTAGACGAAGACAAACAGGTGCTGGAAAAGTACGGCGTATGGCGAGAAAAGAGCATGTATGGCCGTAAGTACATGGGCGTTGTACGCACCACCTACTTGCTTGATCCGGAGGGCATAGCGGCATTTCGCTGGGATAAAGTAAAGGTGCCCGGCCACGCCGAGGACGTGATGAAAAAGATCAAGGCACTTAAAAGTTGATAGGGCCTGTTACTGCGAGTTGATGTGGATATGCCCATTATCATCGACGTCTGCCACGTTTAATTCGCACAAGGCGTACAATGCAGCTTGTTGCTCGGCTTCTTTTTTTGAAATGGCCCACGCCGAGTGGAATCGCTGCCCGTCGATCTCCACGCACATTTCAAAGGCTTTGGAGTGATCGGGTCCCTTTTCGTCCAGCAACATGTAATTGGGCGCCGCGGTCAGGTGCTTTTGTGCGTGCTGCTGGAGCACGCTCTTGAAATTGCTTTGATGTGATGACTCGGCGGCCTGGTCGATGAAGGGTTTTATGTGTTTAATGATAAACGTTTTGGTCGTGTGGATATCACTGTCTAGGTAGATGGCGGCGATAATCGATTCGAGCACGGCCGCGACCACACTGGTGGGCAAGACGTCGCGGCTGCGCATGCCCTTGCCCAGATTCAGCAGCGAGCAAAGATTAAGCTTGGCACTGATCTGGGCGCACACCTTACGGCTGACCACCGCACTTTTGATCTTGGTTAGTTCCCCTTCGAGGAACTGGGGGTAGGTATGATAGAGATATTCACAGACGATATGCCCGAGAATCGCATCGCCGAGAAATTCCATCCGCTCGTTGCTCTCGAGGCGATGACCGGCGGTGGATGCGTGGGTCAGGGCCTCGGTGAGCAATTGTGCGTTGCGGAATCTGTAATCAAGAACCTCAAACGCTTTATCTATCATAGGCACGAGTCGTTTTAGAGATCGCAGCGAGATGGTCTAGTTTCGTTAATGTTAGTGCTCAAACCCCTGCCATGTCCAGAACCTGTTTGTGAAATTTTCAGTGTTGGATTACTCTGGCATAATGCCAGTCAAGGGCTGCTTAATCAACGTTATAGTCTTCCTTGTAACGTTGTCCACGTTGTTGCCCGCCTTTGGCCAACCGGCAGATCGCACCGAGTTGCAGGTCGCCTATCCCATCCTGCCACTGGACAGGGTGCGGATCGGCATGAAGGGCTACGGTAAAACAGTTTTTCAAGGTATACGTATCGAGTCGTTCCCGGTCGAAGTCGTGAGTGTGATGGCCGACTTCGGACCTCAACGGGGCGCTATCTGGATCCGCTGTACGGGGCCTCGTATGCAACGTATAGGCGCGGTGCAGGGGATGAGCGGTTCGCCGATTTACCTATGGTCGCCAGATGAACCACAGGTGATTGGTCGCGGTGGGCGCTTGATCGGGGCTTTTGCGTTTGGCTTTACTTTCTCGAAAGATTGTTACGTGGGGGTCCAGCCCATCGAATTGATGCGACAGGTCGCCGATCGCGCCAACAAGCCAACGCAGGAGGAGGCTAGATCGATCACGGCTCGTCACGGCGGCATCTGGGCCGATCAGTCACTGGCCACTGCCTTGAGCATCGCCAAAAGCAGTGGACTTGGATCACATCAGACGTGGCGTATGAGCCTTCTGCGTCGCCTTGCCCAGTGGTCTGGAGAAATCTCTGCGCCTGACCCGCAACCAAGTTTGCCAACGGTGCAACTGGCTGACGGCTTGAGGGCTGCGCCGCGGCAACTGACCTTGCCGGTGTCACTGCGATCGCCTGCACTGGCCAGGGCGTTGTCGCCTTTGTTTGAGCCTATGGGCATGACGCCCATCAGCCTCGCGAGCGCCATGGCCGGCCAACCGCCGGCCTGGATCGATCCCGAGTCGGTCAAGTTGGAGGCCGGCAGCATCGTGAGCATCCCGCTGGCTTACGGTGATTTGGACTTCTCGGCCATAGGAACGGTCACTGAAGTATTGCCGGGAGGTAAAGTATTGGCGTTGGGCCACCCCTTAGAGGGCCTGGGCACTTCATCACTGCCCATGGCTAGCGGTTATGTCCATTTTGTCCTGCCCCGACTGTCCAGTAGCTTCAAGTACGGCGGAACGGTGAAAATCCAGGGCGCGCTGGTGCGCGATGAAGCCAGCGCTGTGGCCGGGCGGTACGACACGGTTTCAGCTGACGCGCCAGTTGTCGTTACTGTGAGTTTGCCTAATCGGGAAACCAAGAAGTATCAATACCGAGTGGTTGAACACCAAACAATGGGACCGCTGTTGGCCGCAACCGTGATTGGCGAAAGCATCGGTGCCGAGCAAGGACTACCGCCGGACAACACAATTCAATGGCGCGGCAAGATCGGGTTCGACGGTGGTCGCGTCCTTGAGGTTAACAACATCGTCCCGCAAGGATCGAGTTTGGCGGTCATGTTATATCTCTACGCACCAATGCTGCTAATGGGCAACAACCCGCACCAGAATGTGTTTATCGAATCAGTGTACATGGATGTCACGGTGGCCGATGAGGTCAAGTTGGCTACATTTAATGCCGTACGCATTGACAAACTGGAGGTGGCGCCGGGAGAGAAACTGGGAGTCACGATCAGATTGCTCCAATACGCGGGCAAGCTGTTTGAAAAGCGCATCGAGTTTTCGGTTCCCCGGGACATGCCTGACGGTGAATATGAACTGATTGTCTGCGATGCGCAAACCTATGCCAATCTGTACTTCACGAACAGGCCGCACCTTGCGGCCACGACCACCGTGGACGAATTGTTTGACGTGATCAAGCAGATGATGGGCGTGCGGTCTGACGCTCTGTATCTGTTAATGAATTTGCCTGACCAGCATTTGGCGGTGGGCCGGACGGAAATGCCCAAATTGCCTTCGAGTCGCCGAGCGATGATTGCTACCACGGCCAATACGCTGGCCACGCCCTACCAGGATTGGGTGGCGCAAAAGGTTCCCATGGACGTGGTACCCATAGGTAACGTCAAGTTCAAGATCACCGTAGACCAGATGCTTGCGGAGCAATTCTAGGCAAGAGATTAAATGAAGGACAGGTCAATGAACAATTTGGTTAGGGTCTACTGTCGACGACTGGTCGGCCGGTTGCTCCCGTTGATGCTGGTCTGTACTTTTGCTGCACCGGCGGCAGGCATCCGAGCCCAACTCTGGAGCCATACCACCGAAGCGGATTTCGATGCCGGCCAGCCGGACAACATGGTCGTGACCAACCTTGGCGACCTGAAACTGGCGGCGGATACTCAGGTCGTCAGCGAACTTCCTGGCAAGCCCTCGATCATCTACGACGTTCAGGATATCGGCGACAGCGTCTACCTTGCCGGTGGCCCGGAAGCAAAACTGATACGACAAAACGGCAATGAGTTTGCGCAGGTTCTTAAGCTCAAGGGCGAACAGGTGTTTGCGCTGGATATTTATGAGGGCAAACTGCTCATCTGTATCAGTGGACCCGCCAGCCGGTTGGCAGTGCTTAACGACGGTCGCGCTGAGACCTTGATTGAGCTACCCGGTGTCCGCTACGTGTGGGATGCCATTGTCGACGGTAATATCATCTACTTGGCCACGGGTACTGAAGGGATGTTGCTGCGTGTCGCTCTTTCAGTAGAGCCGGACGAGCAATCGGCGGATTCACGCATCTCGGTTCTGTTGGACACGGACCAGTCGAACCTGCTTTGCCTAGGCCGTGATGGGCAAGGGCGTTTGTATACTGGCACCGATAGTGATGGATTGATCTATCGCGTCCACTTCGTTGACGGTGTTGCCAAGTCGTTTGTTCTTTACGACGCGCCAGAACCGGAGATCGGCGCCCTGCTGGTGATGAAGGACGGCACCGTGTACGCCGGAACGGCCGATGCCAACCAGGCCAAACCCGGCCGGCTTGGCAAACCCAAGGAGATCCAGGCTGGACGGCCCGAGCCGCAGAATCAACCGGACAAAGATTCGCTTGACCTGCCCAAGGATCCCGAGCAGCCGCAGCCGCAGCCGTTCAAGGAACAATCCGCTAAGTCGGCTGAAAAACACGCTCAGTCAACACAACAGGCCAACGCTCTATGGCTGCCACTGCCTGGTCGGCCCACAACACAAGCCGCGACCTTGCGCCATAGGCTCACGCCGCTGGCAGATGAAAATCAGATCAGCGACGCGGTTGATCAGGCAGGAGAAAACCAATCCGCATCGCCTACGGGCCAGCAGTACGATCGATTGCGCCAAGTTATAAAACAACAGTTGCAAACGGCACGCCAGGGCGATCAACTACAGGCCGTGTCCAGCACGGCAATGCCGAAGTCAATGCCGACGGCTCGGGCCAATCGTTTTCGGCCGGCAAAAAAACAAATTGGCCAACGAAAGCCGGGCAATGCCATTTATCGCATTGGTTTAGACAACTATGTTACGCAAGTGTTCCGCGAATCAGTGATGATCTTGAGCATCGCATCCCAAGAGGACAAGCTTATCGTTGCCACAGGCAACGAGGGGCAAATTTACCGTGTAGACCCATTGGCTGAGGAAACAACAATCCTAGTCGACCTCGAGCCGCAACAGGTGCCTTCTATGCTGGTGCGGGATGATCACATCCTGCTGGGTACAGCCAATCCCGCGTTACTGATTCGCCTCGACGATGCGGTGGCCCGCCAGGGCAAGTACACCAGCAAGGTGCTCGACGCCGCCCACGTC
>CAUZAW010000203.1:0-6019 GCA_963577735.1 Phycisphaerae bacterium
TAGGAACGGACCAGTTCGAAGCTCACCACCGCCATGGGTAAAGCCACGACCATCGGCAACCGCCAACGCAGATACAACAGCCTCACGACTAACAAAGAGGCTGGCAGGTAGACGGCCATCAACGCTGCCAATAACACCAATCCACTACCGGTAACAGGTACCAACCACCGCAGCATATACAGCCACCACAAAAGCGAAACGAGGTAGCTGGTCCACGCTAGTCGCCACGCGCACCTGCTTCGCAGGGCAAGGGCTGCGACCGGCACCAGGGCAACGTGTGCCAGCGTCCCCCATCCGGGACGCGGATAGCACAATGCCAGCAGCAGGGCAGAAGCCAACAGCGGCAAAAAATAGCCCACCAGACGCTGCACCCGACCGGTGCGGACATGGGGCACACTGGCGTTGCCTGATCGTGCCATTACAAGCTCATAACATAAGCCAGACTATATAAATAGAGAAATGGCGATGCAGGTGCCTTAAGGGCCAACTGACAAAATAAAACCGTCGATCTCTAGACCGGCGTTGGTGCACAAATCTAATGGACAGCTGACCGACTCAGGCAGCACAACGCGTATTGCAGCTTGAACTGCTTGACGAGGCGGCAATCTTGAAGGTCCGCCCTGAAGTGCGGCCGCTCTTGGCCGCCGTTGAACGGTGACCGGGCTTTGCCCTTGGCGTAGTCTTGCGAGGCTTGCGGGCCGTGGTGGTACGACCACTGTCTCTGGATGGACCGCTGCGGCCATTTCGGGTTTGACTCGACTGACTAGCCATGAATCGGCTCCTGCTCATATCGGGCGATGGTTCTCTCGCATGCACACGCGTTGGCCCGGCTACCCGCGCAAATGCACATTGCTACTTATCTGACACTATCGGCCAAGATACCACAACTGTTTATATTTCCACACTGGTTACCGGTAAATGATGTGATTGCCGGAATTGCCTCTCGCCGGTTGCCGTCACACTGGCTGGAGTATGCGCAATTCAACCGATTCGACCAAGTCCCCGGCCTTGGCGCGAAATTGCGACATGTGCACCGCGGCCAAGTGGGCTTTAAGATGTTCAACACTTTGCCACTGTTCGATCACGGTCACGACGTTGTCTTCGGCCGGAGCCTGACGCTCGATATCCGTAGGCGCGTCAATCGACGGAGCGTAACTGACACACCCCGCTTCGGCTCGCACTTGTGGCAACAAATCGCGTATCGCATCGATCAGCACGCTTCGATTGCCAACCTTGACGGCAATGCGGGCAACAACATGAACCATGATTCATTTACTCCAAGCGGATCTCGGTGGACGAAGACATCATATCGAACTACATCGATTGCCGCGATGCGAAAGCAAAACCATACTGGCCGATCCTCGTGGTGTACAAAAACACCCTGCACACACCTACAAACGGGTGATTTAGGCCGGCCCATGCGAGTGATCAGGCTACTGCAGACACAGTTGTCTTGCATTGTTCTACTCATAGCGGCAACCCTCGCGATCGGGGAACAGGCGGCCTTCGGCGAACCAGTGGTTGTACGTGATCTTGCCGCCGAGACACTTGTGATCTTCAGCAACCGATGCGCTGAATGTCACGATCCAGACGGCAGACACATCAAAGGTGGATTTGGCTACGTACTGGATCTGGACCAAATAGCGGCCAACCCCCAAATCGTCGTGCCGGCAGCCCCACTCAGTTCCTCTTTATATGAGTACGTCAAGACGGGCTACATGCCGTACAAGCGAAAACCGTTAAGTGCAGACCAAGTTAAAACGGTTGGCCTATGGATCGAATCACTTGTTCCGGCGGCGCCAACGACCCAACCCGCCCTCGACGGCGGCCGGTCCCGACTGATCGTGTGGTTGGGTGATTTTCACCCGGCGACGGTACATTTTCCAATCGGCCTTTTAGTGGCCGCAGCGGTGGCTGAATTGTTGCGATCGGCCACAGGCACCCGGTGGCTGAGCGATGCGGCCCGATTCTGCGTGGTCACAGGAGCAATTGTCGCCGTACCCGCCGCCATGCTCGGATGGGCCAACGCCGGTGACTGGAGTAATGATGACTATGTCACTGCCATTCACCGTTGGACGGGCACAGTCACTGCCATTGGGGCCGTCCTGACGGCAGTTTTATGTGAGCGGCATCACCGCACTTCACTCAAGCGTCGCACCCATTACCGCGTGGCGCTGTTTTTCACTGCGGCACTCGTTCTGGCTGCCGCTTTCTTCGGTGGTGCCATCGTGCGTGGGCTTGACCACTACACGTGGTGACCAAAGCAATTTGCAACCAAGGGGGGGCAAAGAGGGTTACCTCTAGGCGGGAAAGGCCGCCTCTATTTCACCAAGCAGGCTTTCGGCAGCTTCTTTGGCTGGCCCGGCGCGAGACATATATTCACCCCACTGCCATGCCTCAAGGTAAGCGTCTGTACCCACCATGCCGCGGGCCATCGCCTTGGCGTCGATCCGCTCCATGAAGCGATCCGGCAATTGGACCTTGACCTTGACCTCGTCCTCTTTGGCTTCGATTTGAGCAGGAAATTCCTGCCAGTAAAGAATTCTGTAAGTGGCCATGACCAGCATCCTCACTGGGCTATACCGCACGGTTGAAACGCACTTATCGCCACATAACCATACCTAATCGACCATTTGGATGCCAAGTCAACATGCTGGGGCAAGGCGGAATTCAGACGGCCCGGGGGTGGGCCTCATCATAAGAGTTTCGCAGGCGCATCGATGACAAATGTGTATATATCTGTGTGGTGGACAGCGACTGGTGCCCCAGCAGTTCCTGCACGCTACGCAGGTCCGCGCCATTGTCGAGCAGGTGGGTAGCGAAACTGTGCCGCAAGGTGTGGGGGCTGATGGTGGTATCCAATCCGGCTATGACCAGATATTTGTCCAGTTTGCGGCGCACAGACCTGCTCGAAAGCCGGCCGCCATTTTTGTTGACGAACAGCGGTACGGCTGGATCGACAGCTGAGCGGTCACGCAAGGCCTTGAAACGCTTATCCGGCTCGATGAGTGTCATGTAGTGCCGAATGGCGGCCATAGCATGCGAACCCAGCGGCACGATGCGCTCACGCTTGCCTTTCCCGCGTACACGCATCGTCTGAGCCGACATGTCCAGATTTACACGATCGAGATCCACCAATTCGCTGACACGCACTCCTGTGGAGTAAAGCGTTTCAAGGATGGCCCTGTCGCGGGCACCGAGCGTGTCGTGGCTGTCGGGCGTGGTCAGAAGTTTGTCCACTTGATCGACGGTGATAGCCTTGGGCAAACACTTGGTTTGCTTGGGCGTGCGGATCAGCAGCATGGGATTGGTCTGGCTTTCACCATGCTTGACCAGCCACTTGTAGAAGCTGCGTAGCGTGGCGATCTTGCGAGCAGTGGTGGCGGGGCTGTACCCAAAGCCGTCAAGATGCGTCAGGAATCTTCGGATGACCATAGCATCAGCGTTTCTCATACGTTGCTCAACCGCCCGGGTAATGGCATCAGACGGAGCCTGATCGGTGGCGACCTGACCGCTATCTTGAGCGGCGCCTGCATTGACTTCGCCTTCCAGAAACTCACCATACTGGCGTAGATCGGCCTCGTAACACCTAGCTGTGTAGGGGCTGAAATGCCGTTCGAACCGCAGATAATTAACGAACTTTTCAATGAGCGGGATTGAGCTGGTCATCGCAAACATTCCTTTTTCTAACGTGGATTCCACAGACCTTGACGAACTGCGTCAAGGTTTGAGAACGTCGTCCAATTGCTGGCTGATTCGCTGGCCCATCTGATGACTCAAGACAGCGGCATCAAACCAATTCAATTCACACTTGGGGTCACGTGCCATATCTGCAAAACCGTCAAGCATCTTGCTTTCCTCCCCGGGCGTGTAGCGGAACACATAACGCTGGCCTTGCTTGACAAGGACCACTTGCCGCATCGACGCATCATGATCATCGGGCAAGGGCCATCCGTCGGGGCATGGGCCAATGGCATCGGACATTACACGCTCCGTTAAGCCGTCCGTGAACTGGGCGGCGTCGAAGCGACGAAGCCCGTCACGGGGTGGCCTGCGCGACCGAATTCACGGCCATCCGGCTGTGCTCGGCCGCCATTAATCGCCAGCACATTTCGTAACTGACGAACTGACTGAACAGGTCCATGCTGAGGTGAATGTTGTGCATCGTTTCTTTTTCGGTAGCCGGTGGTAAAGGATTAAATCGACGCCACCCACCATCTTCGACGTGGGTGCCTCGTCTGGCGGCATAGAGCCGCATGCGGCTGCGTACCTGGGGGCTGGCAGCATTGAAAAAAGCACTGACCATGGTGTACGGCTGGGTCCGACGAAACCTTGACTGCCGTCCCACCTGAGCACCGGAGCGAGCTTGCGACAACTGCCGCAAATTAAGCGTCTCTGCCGACTGATCAGCCAAGTCGTTGACATACAACTCGATTGCCAGGGCAAGTTTAGGCGGCTCGTACGGGTCGTAGGTGGAAATCGTACCCACGACCAAGCCATCAACGCTGAGGGTATTGAGCAACCTCAACGCATCAGCAGGGCTGGTCACTTGCGGCATGCCACGCACCTCCATAGCCGCGATGACACGATTGACCGGCAGCACGTCAATGTTCGAGGCATTTTCGAGTTGACGAGCCAGAAAATCGGCCATCTTCGCGCCGTCGGCGTGCAGGCTGCCACTTTCATTGGCCAGTGGGACCACCGCAAAGACTCGACGGGTGTCGTACGGGCTGACCAGTGGCTCAGCACCTTTCTGAATGCAGGCACCTAGACACACGGCCGTCACTGTTAGCATGACCTGTTTACTTGTCATGGCATCCTGCCAGAGTTTGTTCGGCGAGTCTCCACTCGTCGGTGTGACCTCGTAAGCGAGGCCTTTATCTACTGGGCTGAGCCGGGTCAGCCCCTCATGGGCGTTTGCACAACACCTCTATTGCGTGGGCACCTCGGTCGTGGCCCTCACCTCAGAGAATGTCGGCGACTCTCTGTTGGTGTGCACGGCTTGCATAGCACGTTTGGTGCCAATAGCCCATACATTTTCCATGCCGCCTTGGCCACGATTAGACACGAAATAGATCATGCCGTCGGGCGACCATGAAGGCTGGAGATTCGTAAATCGGCTGCGGGTCAGGTTCGTGCGACCCGAGCCGTCAACGTTGACCAGCCATATATCCGATTGCAAGGGCGTACCTTCCTGCAAATCGGAATCCGGGTCGATAATCGTGCAGAAAACGATGTTTCGGCCATCAGAACTCCAGTTGGGGCTGATGGCCGCTGCGTTGGCACTGGCCGCAATCTGTGTAGGGTGCAGACCCTCACCATCGATATAGTCCAATACCCAAATCCCAAAGTAGCGTGAGCTTTTTTCGCGGGCCCGTTGGTAGACGATGCGATTGTCCATCGGGGACCAGCGGGGAAACAAGCCGTGGCCTATGAACCTGGGCGTTGCCGGGTTCTCCAGATCAATCACCACCAGTTCCCATTGGCCTGAGCGGGAACCGTGGGTACAAAACACTATCTTCTTGCCGTCGGGGGAGAAACTGGGGTAAATGTCATTGTTGGGCGACAAGGTTATCTGGCGCGAGGCACCGCCATCGATGCTGACCAGGTAAATATCCCAGTTTCCACTGCGATCAGAAGCGTAGGCAATCCATTTACCGTCGGGGCTGAAGACCGGTGTGGCGTCGTTGGCCGGATCGTCGGTCAACTGTCGCAGAGTGGTACCGTCCACCGCCTTGACGTAAAGGTCAGCAGTATTGCGGTGCTGGGTCGAGGCATACACAATCCACTTACCGGTGCTGTCAACTGCTGGGTCAAAATCGGCCCCTTCGGTTGCGAAGGTGACTTTGCGGAGACTAGCGGTACCATCCATGGGGCTGGCCATACCCTGATGATTTTCTTCTAACTGCCCATACAGAAATCTTTTACTGCGATTGCCCGGCTTGCTGGAAACCGTAACCAGCGTCTGCGGCGGGGCAACAACCCCTGCCATTGGCTGCAAGTTGGCCAATGTCACGCT
>CAUZAW010000204.1:0-6016 GCA_963577735.1 Phycisphaerae bacterium
AGGCATGATGATCGATCAGCTCTCAGCTTTGCAATGGGACCGGTACGAACGTGATGGCTACGTCATGCTCGGGCGATTGCTCGACGAGGCTGCGGTTACCGGCATGCAGTACCGCATTGACAACATCATGCTAGGCAAGGCCGATGTAGACTACGACCGCATGGTCATGCAACTGGAAGGTGACGCTGGCGAGTATGACGGTGCGGGCGATCAATCACGCGGGTTCAAAAAAGCCACGCTCTATTACCGCGTGATCTACGGGCTGGAATACGACCCGCTGTTTCTCTCCTACTTGCAGCGTCCGCTGTTTGGCCACATCTGCGAGCACGTGTACGGGCCGATCGACATCAGCACCTATCGCGCGTTTGTGATGAACAAGCCGGCCAATGGCGGCAGCAGCCTGCAATGGCACCAGGACCGATGGAATTTTCTTGAGCCCGACCCGCTGATCACCGTCTGGACCGCACTGGACACGACGACCGTTGCCAACGGGTGTGTGCAGATCATCCCCGGTAGCCATCAATGGGGCGTGATTAATCCTGAGAACCCCGCCGGTTTCCTGACGCAGCAGCAGATGCAGGAGCATTGCGACCCGGCGGAATCTGTGCATGTGGAACTGAAGGCGGGGCAAGCGGTGTTATTGCACAACTGGCTGTTGCACCGGTCGGATGTCAACCGTACGGATATCCCCCGCCGCGGATTGAGTGTTTGCTACATGGACCGGCGCACCTGTGATTCCAGGCCGCAAGAGCAGCGTGTTCACGTCTATGGCCCCGGCGGCTTCCCCCATGTCTTCGGCCCGGGGGCAATGCGTCCGTAGGCATTGGGCTAAGTCGCCCGTTGCATGGGTTGGCGGCCATCACCTATTTGAATCTGGTAATTAACATGTATACCGTGACGGGCAAAGGAAACCATCATGGATGACACAGCAGGCGGTTTACAACAGAAGCTGCGTTTGCAAAACCGTTCATTGCGGCCCATTGCCGCTTATTCAGCCGTGACCGGTGTGCCCTGGCCGCAGGGTGAGGTGGATTGCTGTGAGTCATTGACGGTCAGCGATGAGCACGACCAGCCTGTTCCCGCCTCGTTCAAGACGCTCAACACGTGGCCCGACGGCAGCGTGCAATGGTCGCTGGTGGACCTGTGCGTCGATTTCGATCCCCGAGAAGAGCGCGCCTTTACCGTCAAGCACGACCAGGGCGCTGCAGTGAAACCCGATCATCCCGTTGTGGCATCCATCACGAGCGATTCGGCCACCGTCGAAAATGGGCTGGTCAAACTTGTCATTAGCGGCGGTCCTGGCCGGCTGATCGACGAGTGTTCGGCCAACGGTAAGCCGCTGCTGACGCCCGATGGATTCGATATCACGTTCGCCGATGCCAGCGGCAAGATCTTTTCCGTCAAAGCTGCGCCGCGCACACTGCGACTGGAGCACCAAAGTCCCCTTCGCACGGTGCTGCGCGTTGACAGCAAGCATGCGGCCGAGGACGGCACGCAGTTGCTCGATTGCTTTCTGCGCTTCGAAATTCGCGCCAACCGGGCCGACGTGAAGTTAACGTACAACTTTCGCAATCGTGAGAAACCGACTCCGGGCATCGAAATTTACGACGTGGTCGCCCGGTTTAGCACGACCATGCCCGATGATGCCAAACGTTGCTTTATGGCCAACTACCTGACGTCTCACTACCTGACGGGTCCGCTGCGTGTGGATGAGGATCCGCAGATTGTCGCCAGCGATACCGGCGACATCGACCATTATCTGGAAACGCACAAGGAAGGTGTGCGGGGCGAATGTTTCGTGCATAACCCTGCCGTGTTGCACGATCCGGAAGAGGAAAAGGTGTGGTACATGCGTAACCCTACGTATCGCGTGCAGGCCGGCGGCAGCAGGTGCGTTTGGCCGTACTTGGGCCTGATGGGGTCCGATGGTGGCGTACTGATGTGTTTTGAAAAATTCGTCACGCTACATCCGGGCCAGTTGACGGTGCGGGCCAGCGAATACGAGGCCTCGATATGGCCGAACTGGGCCGGGCCATTGAGTATCACCCAGGGTGCGGGTCGTTCGCACGTGCTGTACCTTGCCCCCCTGCCGGCCGATGCCTCGGACATCGATATCCAGGACATGTACATCGGCTGGGAGTTCGGTGGCTTTTATACGCATACACCGCCATTTACGTCCGTGAAGATTTTGCCGGATATCGACCATGTGCGGGCCTGCAAGGTGTTTGCCCTCGATAAATTGCCGGCCTACGAGCCGGAGGATCATCTGCTGTTTGAAGGCAAGCTGGCTTTGCAATGGATCGGGTTGCATCAGGGCAACATGGGCATCGAAGACGAGGTTCGTCAGCTGCCGTCAGCCGGTATCTGGGACTATGGTGACGACAGTCGCACCAACAACGAGGAGATGCACAGCCTCGTTTATTTTCAGAATTATTTTCGCACAGGCGAGTGGGGTTGCGCCGAGCACGCCTTGGCGGGTACGAAGCATATGCTTGAGGTTGACCACTGCGCATTTAGCGAGGACGAGTTTCAAAATGGTGCCCAAGTCGCCCATTGCCACGGTCACAATACAGGACCAGCCTATCCTTCGCACATGTGGTTTACGGAATATCTGTTCGCCTACGTGCTGACCGGGGACGAGGAGTTCCTCAACGCCGCCAAGCGTAGTTGCGAAAATCTGCTGCACTGGGTTCATTCGGACATGGGGTTCAAGGTGATCAGCAACGATCATCGCGAGGCAGGCCAGCCGATGATCAATTTTACATGGTGTTACCAGTTCAACCGTGATCCGCGGTACCTGGAGGCGTGCTGGAAGATCATTCGCGAATATCTGATGGTCAGCACGCAGAAATACGGGCGGATGCTGGCGGTCAAACCGATTGGCGCCCCGGTCAAGGCGTGCGTGTATGGGGATTATGCGTCGTGGGAGGGTATGTACTGGCTGTGGGAGCTGACTGGCGACGAGCAGTTGAAGCAATTCATGCTTTCGCAACTTCAATGGCGGGTTGATCCGCAACACATGGGTGTTTACAGCTATCACCGGGCCACGGACTTCAATCCGGCGGCCTATGCCTATTATCTGACCGGAGACTCCAGTTGGCTGGCACGGGTGGGGCGACTGTTTAAGCCGACATTCGGCGCGGCGAATTGGGGGATCGGTTGGATTCATTCCATGTACTACATCAAGCTTGCGTTCGAACACGGCATCATCACGGACGACGACATTTCATTGTGAATAGGCCGGTCTGCTTTGGCTACACACAGGCCGAGGACATATGACAGGTAAGTCAGATTTGTTAAGCTTTCCCACAGGGCTTGAGGTGAACAGGCCCGTCACATGGGGCAGAGGAAATGTCTCGAATTAAACGTATCGGCATCTTAACTGGTGGTGGCGACGTGCCCGGGCTTAACGCAGTGATCAAGTCCCTGGTCTACCGCAGCACGGAAAAGGCCGGTTTCAGCTGTGTTGGCATCCGTAAGGGATGGGAGGGGCTGACGCACTTAGATCTGGCCAAGGGCTCTGACTCGCAGTACATCATGGAACTTAACCGTCAGAACACTCGCAGCGTGGACCGTACGGGGGGGACGTTTTTACATACCGCGCGGGTAAATCCTTCTAGGATGCCGGTGAGCAAACTGCCAGCTCATGTACTGGATCGGGCTGGCAAATGCCCGCAGGTCGATGGTGACAAGATTGATCTGACGCCGGTTGTGATTGAAAACTTACAGCAACTGGGCATCGATTTCCTGGTGGCCATTGGTGGTGACGACACGCTCAGCTACGCCTCCGTACTGGATAGCAAGGGCGTGCCGGTGGTTGCGGTGCCCAAGACAATGGACAACGACGTGCGTAATACCGAATACTGCATAGGCTTTTCAACGGCGATGACGCGAGCGGTGGACACGATTACTCGTTTGCGCACGACGTTGGGCTCGCACGAGCGGATCGGCGTGTTTCGGATTTTTGGGCGCGATGCCGGGTTTACGGCGTTGTACGCAGCCTACGTCACAGCTATCCGCTGCTGTATTCCCGAAGCAAAATTCAGCCTTGAAAAGCTGGTCGATCTAATCGTGCAGGACAAGCGCGACAACCCCAGCCAGTACGCCATGGTACTGTTGTCCGAGGGGGCAACATGGACCGGTCGCAGCGTTGAGTTGTACGGTTCACCGGATTTGTACGGCCATCGCAGGAAAGTCAATATTGCCGAATCATTTGCGGAGAAGTTGGAGCAGATAGCAGACGAGAAGGCGACAGTCACCGACTTGACTTATGAGCTACGCAGCGGCGATCCGGATTTTTTGGACAAGATGGTGGCCACTGCGTTTGCGACAATGGCGTTCGACTGCGCTGCCAGCGGCGCCATGGGCAGGATGACGGCGATCCGTAACGGCTGTTACACGGACGCGGACATTCCTGACACGGCACTGGGCCCGCGCACAGTGGATGTGGCGGCGATGTACGATCTGGATCGATTTCGCCCAAATTATGCGACGAAGCGTGGCCTGCCGATCTTCATGATGCGCGCGTGACCGGTTACCAGCCGATACACTGCGGCGATGATAGTTATTGATGGGGCGAATGATTCGCTGCTGTTGGTGCGTCAGCCGGACCATGCGGAGACCTGTGCGGCGTTGGCGGCGTCATGGCGGCGGCCGGCAGGCATTGAAGCGGGCATGTGGTTGCGGTTCGTGGAGGCGGTGCGCCGCCATGACGATGGTTGGTGTGACACGGAGCAGTTGCCGTCGCTGGATGGCGACGGCAGGCCTTGCGATTTCAAGACGATTGAGACCGCCCAGCACGTGCGAATCTGGCAGCGTGGCGTGGAACTGGCCGGCGACGATGCGTACGTTGCCCTGCTGATCGCGTTGCACGCGAGGTGGTTGTATACGCATGTGGTGCAGGACAATCTTGCAGACAAGCGTCAGGCCCAGGCGTTTGTGGATCAGATCACGTTACGCATAGATGAGCTGGTTTTGCAGTCAGGCGCGGCAACGCAGGCGCAGCGTCTGGCGGTGCAGCCTCGCCTGCTGTCTGCGGCGCAGCGGCTGCTTTCATTCTTTGATGCATTGTCGTTGTCGATGATCGGCGCTGTAATGTGGTTTGATCACAGCGATAAGCTGATGTTTGCCGACCGCACGGTCGAATTGACGATTGGGCCACAGCATGGCCTACCTTGCGATGGCCGATTGCATCTTGATCCATGGCCGATGTCGGTGCCGCAGGTGCCATTGGCAACGCGGGCGACGCGCCTTGGCCGGCGATCTTTTGCCGACGAAAACGAGTTGTCCGAGTCGATCAATCGGGCGGGGGAGACAGAATTAAAATGGAGGATTGTGCCAGGCTGAGTAGATGGCAGGGTCTTGTTATACTCGTGGGCTGCCATACCTAGAGAAGGAAGCCACCATGGCCGACAAGATTCAAGGGATTTTCTGCCCGCACATGGTGCCGCTGGATGCGGCCAATGCGATCGACGAGACCGAACTTCGCCGTTTGGTGGACTACCTGGTCGAACACGGGATCACGGGTCTGTACCCCAATGGTTCGACGGGCGAGTTCACGCGTTTGACGGAGTCGGAGCGTCGCCGCGTGATCGAAGTTGTGGCTGATCAAACCCGCCGCGCCGGGCGCAGTGTGCCGGTGCTGGCCGGCGCGTATGAAGCCAACATCGACATGACCGTAGATACCATGAACTACTACGCGGACCTGGGCTGTCGCGCCGGGGCGGTGATCGCTCCTTATTACTACCCGATGAGCCAAGACAGCGTGCGCACGTATTTTGAGGAGTTGGCCGAACGGTCGCGATTGGACTTGGTGATGTACAACATTCCACAGTTTACCAACGAGATCGCGGTCGACACGGTTGTGTCCCTGTGCCAGCATCCGAGGATCGTGGGCATCAAGGACTCGTCGCGGGACTTTCCCAGATACATTGTCACCATGCACAAGGTGCGCCCACTTCGACCGGAGTTTACATTTTTGATCGGCTGTGAAGAGATCCTGGTGCCATCGGTCATC
>CAUZAW010000205.1:0-6004 GCA_963577735.1 Phycisphaerae bacterium
TGATTTGACTGAAGTTAGCAATGTGGGAAGGTGTTAAATTGTTCATGATTACACCTCCTCTTACGCAACCAGTTCCTTAATCACCTTCCCTCCAAACTGGCTCAACTGCTTGTAACGGCCGGCGTGGAAGTAGGTGAGCTTGTTGTCGTTAAGCCCAAGCAGGTGTAGCAGCGTGACATGTAGATCGCGGATTGGATGGACGACTTCGGCGGCTTCCGCGCCGATTTCATCGGTCGAACCCACGATCGACCCCTTCTTCACACCACCGCCAGCCATGAGCATCGTCATGGCATCGATGTTGTGCCCCCGGCCGAGCGCGTAAACGCCGCCGCGACGGTTATTGTCCGGGGTGCGGCCGAATTCACCGGTCCACACGACCAACGTGTCCTCAAGCATCCCCTTTTCTTTGAGGTCCTTGATCAGAGCAGTCATTGGTTTGTCTACACTCTTGATCCGAGAAGAATGGCCGCGCTCAAGATAATCGTGACTGTCCCAGCCGCCCGAAAATATTTGCACAAAACGAACCCCCTTCTCGACAAGGCGTCGGGCCATCAGGCACTGCCGGCCAAACCCCGCTGTTTCCTTTTGATTCATGCCGTAGGCTTCGCGGATGTGCTCGGGCTCGCTCTTTAGGTCAATGACGCCGGGCACTTCCATCTGCATGCGATAAGCCAATTCGTAGCTCTCCATGCGCGCGGCGAGGTTCGTGTGCTCGGGATGCTTTTTGGCGTGGCGTTGATTGAGAAAAGCCAGTTCATCAAGTGCCTTGCGCTGATGATCACGGGTCTTGTGCTTGGGTGCTTGCAAGTCGAGGATCGGTGAACCGCTCGGCCGCAACCGCGTGCCCTGATAATGCGCAGGCAGAAAGCCGTTGCTCCAATTGCGTGAACCGCCCTGTGGCATGGCCAACTCGGTCATCACCACGTAGCCGGGGAGGTTTTGATTCTCTGTGCCGAGCCCGTAATTGATCCATGAACCCAAAGCCGGATCGCCTCCCAGGCGACTGCCGGTATTCATATGGAAAAGCGCCTCAGGATGGTTCAGAGACTCGGCCTGACATCCACGGTAGTTGCAAAGTTCATCGGCCACCTCGGGCAAGTGGACCCACTGGTCGCTCATGTCCAACCCCGACTGGCCGACCTTGCGCGACTTGAACGGACTGCCGACATAAAAACGAAATCCATTCGCTAAACCCGCCGTTCGCTTTGATTCCAGTTTGTGTTTCGCACTGAGCGCTGGCTTCGGATCAAATGTGTCCACCTGACTCGGCCCACCTTCCATGAAGAGCATAATCACCGCCTTGGCCTTAGGCGTGTGCATCGGCTTCTTTGGAGCCAATGCTCCGGCGGTCTCTTTGGCCAACAGGTCGGTCATCGCCACCGAACCCAATGATGAACCGAGCCCATAAAGGAAATCGCGACGACGCAGGAAGGCTGTGTTTGGGGAGAATGGCGCGTTCATATCAGTAAATATAAATGAATTCGTTGGAATTGAAAAGTAACAGGCACAAATCAGCGAGTGCGCGTGTAGAGCCGTTTACGTCACCCGGTTTTTTGTCGGGCACATAACCCTCAAAAACAGGGAGAATCTCCTCATACTCAAAAGGTTGACCTGTCAGTTCCTCCACCAACGAACGCGTAATGGACTTGGGGTATTCCACTTTCTCAGGCTGATGCCTTGCATGGTAACCCTGCATTCTAATCACGTACTGCTCAAGCCGCTCCCACTCCACCTTATCCGGCACACGGCCGAAGGCTAGTTGCACTACGCGTTTGACCTGCATATGCAGCGTGTCCGATTCCTTTTCCGCACGCAGGGCCAAAGCGATGGCGCGATCACTCATAACCTGACTGTTGAGCAACGTAAGAGCCTGCGGAGTAACCGCCGCTGAGTCACGCTCCTCACAGGAGTCATTGGGGTTGGGCTGGTTGAACAGCTCCAGGAAAGGATCGGCCTGGCCACGAACCCGGTATGCATAGATCGTGCGCCGATTGCGTTCATCCGGCGTACGTGAAGGCTGGTAGGCCGGCGAGAGGGAGAACTGAATCATGCGGGGCTGCAGCGCAACCTCCATGTTAATCTCCGGCATCACTGGAAACCCACCCTGAACATGGCTAAGTTCCCCCGTAGCGACCAGCAAACTATCACGCATTTCTTCAGCCGTAAGACGGCGAGGCAAATGATAGGCAAAGAGAGAATTGTCCGGATCTTCATTTTTCAACTTATCTAACCTGGGGTGACTCCCGCTTTGGCGGTAGGTGGCTGAGAACATAATCATCCGGTGCAGTCGCTTGAGTTTCCAGCCGTGTTCCATGAAATCGGCTGCGAGCCAGTCAAGCAATTCCAGGTGAGTCGGCTTGGCTCCCTTGGAGCCGAAGTTGTTGGGGTTGCCGGCCAGCGGTTTACCAAAATGATGCTGCCAGACGCGATTGACAACAGAACGGGCTGTTAACGGGTTTCTCGGGTCGACAATCCACTTGGCCAGGGCAAGGCGACGGCCCTGTAACTGGTCGGAAATCTCGTAGGGATCAGGATTCTTTGTCGATACCGGGACAGCTAGGGCACTCAGCACACCCGGAGTGACATCCTCCCCCGGTGCTTCCAATGTACCCCCCAATAAAATACGGCTTGCTGGCGGAATCTTTTGTCCGGACTTCTTGGGAAGACGCATGGAGCGCGCGTTAAGTTTCTTGGGAGTCGAACCATTGTACACGCCCTGCACCATCGGTTGGTAGCGTTCCAGTCGGCGTTTCCAAATCCACTCGTCCTGCCGGCGTACTTTTTTGCGACCCTGCTCCTCTAGCGTGAGGCCCACGTGGCGCGGTGGCTTCTCCTTAACAGGCAAATCCTTGCGAGCATTCTCGTTGAGGTACTTCTTACCGTGTTCCTCAAACCATTTTCGCGCGGCGGACTCCTGTTTATTGTAAAGCGCGTTGTGTTTTTCCGTGGCAAACTTGAGCAACCGTTGCGTGGCAGCGCGGCCTTCCTTCAGACCGATAATATTTTCGCTCTTAAGAAACGGTGCTGGACGCTCAGCTAATTGAGTACCGGCGAAGGCGGCGTACATGCGGTAGTAATCGCGCGTGGGCAGCGGATCAAACTTGTGATCGTGACACTTGAAACAGCGCATGGTCGTGCTGAGGAATGTCTGGCCAACGGCGTTGACGACGTCATCGAGATAAATCTGTCGCGCCTGCGGGGCGAGTGTCATCGCCGGATCCCATGGGCCCATGCGAAGGAACGAGACGGCCACGAGCAGCTCTGGATTGCGATTCCCCTCCGATTGCTGTTCCCACAGTTCATCGCCTGCAATTTGCTCGATAACAAACTCGCTGTACGGCTTGTCGTTATTAAAGGCGCGTATGACGTAGTCGCGATAGCGCCAGGCGTTGGAGCGTTCGTAGTCGTTTGAATAGCCGCCTGTGTCAGCGTAGCGGGCGACATCCAGCCAATGCTGCCCCCAGCGCTCGCCATAGTGCGGACTAGCCAGCAGCTCATCAATGAGCTCATTCCAAGCACTACCCGAATCCTTGTCCCACTGAAGACGAAATTGATAAATCTGGAAAGGAGTGGGAGGTAGCCCAGTGAGATCGTAGTAGGCTCGTTTTACTAGGGAACGAAAATCCGCCTGAGGAGCCGGTGCAAATCCCGCCGCCTTAAGTTTGCGCCCGATAAAGGCATCCACGGGATTATCCGCACCTGCCGGCTGTTTAGGTTTAACAACCGGCTGGAATGCCCAAACGTCCTGTGGCTTGTAACGGCGGTATGTCCAGTCATCAGAAAGCCCGCCACTTGTCTCAACCAGGATCCCTTCAGAGGTAACCGGCTTGGCGCGTTCCTCGGCAATATAACGCGCCTGTGTCTTTACATCCGGCCAATGTGCACCCAGTTCAACCCAACGCTTTAGTGCAGAAAGTTGTGTAGCTGAAAGCTTATCGTTCTCCTTGGGAGGCATGACAGCCCAATCATCCTCGTGCTGACGAGTGGCCGCCAAATAAAATGGACTCTTTGATGGTTGACCGGGAACAAGTGAAGGTTCTTGGCTTTCGCCGCCCTTGAGCAAACCAGTCCGCGAAGTAAGGTTCAGTTCCCCTTTGATCTTCTCAGAATCCTCACCATGACACGCAAAACATTTACTGCTTAAGACTGAACGGACCTTAAGGGTAAACAAACGCTCTCCTTCCTGCTTGGCATCTGCTTGCAGAGAAACCTTACAGACAAAAAAAAGCAAAAGAATTGCAATGACCTTCATAGACCGTACCACCCACTAACACGTTTATGGACTCTATTTCAAGACCTTTAGCTTGAGGTCCTTGAAGTAGACAATCATGCCCGGGTCATGAAGTTGAAGCTGAATCATGCCATTCTTAAGACGTTTAGCCCGTGGAAGGTGCTCAGTGAATTCACTGGAAAGTTTACCATTAATGTAGAGCTTGAAGTTGTTGCCCTTGGCGATGATGTATACGGAGTTCCAATCGCCCTTCTTAATATCATCCGCGCTTAGCGCATCCTCAATGGGTGTAATAGTGGGTTTATCATCCTCACCAATCACCAGCCTGTCACCACGAAAGCAGCGGTGCTCTTTGCGCCCGGGGGTATGAAAGTCCCAAGCCCCCATCACGTTTTTGCCTATACCGAGATGCCCCAGGTCCGCATGATAACTTTGAAAATCGCGTTTACGGGTTTTGTCCACAATGGCGCGGATACTTACCCCACTGTTGCCCTTATCGGGGAACCGGTAGCTGAACTTCATCTCAAGATCGGCCACGTTCTTGTTTGGGCTGTATGTGAGATAACCCCGCCCCTTGTCGCCATCACCCACAATCATGCCGTCCCGCACTGTCCACGCCGGTGCAGTCTTCGCAGGTGTCGCCTCCCAGCCCTTGAGTGTCTTGCCGTCGAAGATGGAAACAAACCCGTCCTTGCCCACCGCCTGCGCGGTGGCTAGGCCCAATAAGAAAAGCAAACTGGCAGTGATGGTTTTCATGGCGGAAATAATCGGCGCCGATTTAACCGGCGCCCGGTGGTTTAGGCAATCAATTCCTTGATGACATTGCCTCCAAATTGACTGAGCTGCTTGTAGCGACCGGCGTGTAAGTAGGTGAGCTTGTTATCATCCAAACCAAGTAACTGCAGCAGGGTAACGTGCAAATCACGCAGCGGATGCACCGCCTCCACAGCGTTGGCACCAATCTCATCTGTGGCGCCTATTGTATGCCCAGCCTTAACGCCACCACCAGCCAGCCAGATATTCATCGCTTTGGGGTTGTGGTCACGACCGTATTTGATACCGCCGCGAATTCCATTGTCGGGCGTCCGGCCAAATTCACCCATCCAAACGATCAGCGTCTCATCAAGCAAATCTCGTTGCTTGAGGTCCTTGATCAAGGCTGCGATGGGTTGGTCCACGTTGTGAATACGCGAGGCGTGTGCCTTGGCAATGTAATCGTGACTGTCCCAGGTGCTGGCATAGAGCTGCACGAACCGAACGCCCTTCTCCACCAGCTTGCGGGCGAGCAGGCAGCGGCGGGCAAAATTATCCGTAGGTTCTTTTCCGATACCGTACATCGCCTTGGTTTGCTCGGTTTCTTTATCGATGTTCACAATTTCTGGCACCTGCATTTGCATGCGGAAAGCCAGCTCGTAATTGCGCATGCGGGCCGTCAATTCTTCGTGTTGCGGATGCCGCTTGGCGTGCCGGTCATTAAGCTTGGCCAGGAAGTCGAGATTACGGCGTTGTTGAGTGCGTGTTACCCCGGCTGGTGGATGGATATCCAGCAGCGGTGACCCTTTCGGCCGCAATGCCGTGGCCTGATAACTTGTCGGCAAAAATCCGTTTGCCCAATTTGACGGACCCCCCTGTGGATGTGACAACTCGGGCAACACAACAAAACCGGGCAGGTCAGTATTCTCAGTTCCCAAACCGTAATTCACCCAGGCACCAATGGCTGGGTCGCCGCCGAAACGGTTGCCTGTGTTCACATGGTAGTTTGCCGTGGGGTGA